>DASWON010000027.1:0-11451 GCA_036398735.1 Rhodopila sp. | reverse complement strand
TGGGTGGGTAGCGCGGCGGGTTGTCCGGGCTGCTGCACCCCGGCAGACACTCGATCATCACGTCGGTGTTCGGGTCGTAGAAGAACGGGATAGCGTAACGATCTGTCGTGGATCGGTTGATCGCGCGATGCGGGGTGGAGCGGAAGCGCTTGTTGGTCCACTGGTGCAGAATATCGCCGGTGTTGACCAGATAGGTGCCCGGCATCGGCGGCACCGCGATCCACTTCTTGGTCACCGTCAGGATTTCCAGGCCCGGTACCGCCGACTGCGGCAGAAAGGTCATGAAGCCGCTATCGGTATGCGGCGCGATGCCGAACTGATTGTCCTCGGCGGCCAGATTGGCGGGGTAGTGCGACAGCCGCAGATTGATGTGGGCGCCTTCGAATCGCTCCCGGAAGAATCCCTTTGGCGTGCCTAGCGCCAGCTCGTACAGCGGCAGCATGCTCTGGCCGAGCGCTTCCATGCGGTTCCAGTAGGTCAGTACGGTCTCTCGGAAGCCGGGCAGATTGTCTGGCCATTGGTTCATGCCTCGCCAGGGCTTTCCCGACAACACATCCGGATCGTCGGCCGCACGTTCCCGGCGAACGAACAGCGCCTCGTTCAGGTCATGGCGGGTGTTCTTGTTGACGTCGGAGCTGCGCATCTTGGCGCCGCCCATCGGCAGATAGCCAATCTGATGCTTGTTGATCAGCAGCGCCTGTTTCTGCTCGATCGGCAGTGCATGGAAACGGGCCGTTTCATGGAACGTGGCGTCGATCAGCGCCTGGTCCACACCGTGGCCCTTGATGAAGTAGAAGCCGATGTTTTCGCTGGCCCAGCGCAATTCCTCCGCCAGACGATGATCCGCGCCGTGCTCACCGGCGAGATACGGGGCAAGATCGAGGATCGGTATGGTCTCGTGCAAAAGCTGCGACATCAATTCCCTCCGGACCAACCACACCACGCAAGCTGTGTGCCAGCTTTGTCGTGCCGAACTGGCGCGCGTCCGGGGATTGTTGCACAGTTTGCGGGCGGAGGTTGCCCGAACGACAGGCGTCAGGATGCCTGATCGCGCCGGTGCCGCGCGTATGGTTCGTCGTGGGGGATGGTGACCGTATGGCGAGGCGATCGGATCCTGTGTCGGCATTCGCCGCGTGCGGATGGAGGCATGAGACATGGCCTACACGATCAAGATCAACGGCGCGGATCGAACCGTGGATGTCGACGGCGACATGCCGCTGCTTTGGGTCTTGCGCGATGAACTCGATCTTAAGGCAGCAAGTTCGGCTGCGCCGCGGGGTTGTGCGGCGCCTGCCGGTGCAGCTGGACGGTGGGGCAGTGCGCGGCTGTCAGATCCCGGTATCGGGGGGTCGGCAACGCGACGGTCACAACGATCGAGTGCACGAGTGCTGATCCGCGCGGGCGACGCCTGCAGACCGCCTGGATAGATCTGGATGTGCCGCAAAGCGGCGACTGCCAAGCGGGCCAATCATGTCGGCGGCGGCACTGCTGCGCCAGATACCGCGTCCGACCGATGCGGATATTGACGCGGCAATGACCGGCAACGTCTGCTGCTGCTGTAGCTACATACGTATTAGGGCAGCGATCAAGCAGGCGGTATTCGGATATGCCGGCGAAAAGCGGAGCGGTCATGACCCCGCGGCGGAGCTTCCCAAAGATCTGTGCGGTCGCCGGCGCTGGCTTCATGCTGCGCGCCATGCTGCCATCCGTGGCGCTGGCTGGTGGACCGGCCGAACCGCTCAATGCGTTCATCCGCATCACACCCGACGGGATCGTCACGATGATGTCGAAGAACCCCGAGATCGGGCAGGGCATCAAGACCAAGCTGCCGATGGTGATCGCCGAGGAACTCGATGCCGACTGGAAACGGGTGCCGATCGAGCAGGCCGCTGAACATCGCCTTGCAGGGGCAGCAGTTCGCCGGCGGCATGGCCACACCGCTGAACTTCGATCCGTTGCGGCGGGTTGTCGCGGTGGGGCCGCAGATGCCGGTGACGGCCGCGGCCCAGCTGCGGAAGGACTTGGCGCCGAAATGCCGCACCGAGGCGGGCGTCGTGCATCATGACGGATCCAGCCGGTCGTTGGATCGCGGCGCGCTGGCGTCGCGGGCAGGGGAGGGGCCGGCGCCCGATCTCACCAACGTGAAACTCAAGGACCCCAAGGGGTTTCGGATCATCGCCGGCCCGTGCCAGCCGGGATGAAGGTCCCACCGCGACGCAAGCACAGAAGGCTTCGCGGCGGCCGCGGCACGGCTGGCGAAGGCCGCACCCGCGTCATGCCTGTGCTGCGTCGGTGACGCCGCACCGAAGAGTTCCGCGCGTGCCGTGGAGGCGGCGTACTCCTACCCATTCCTGTCACAAATCGATCTTGAGCCAAAAAATTTCACGGCGCATTTCCCGGACGACAAGGTCGTGTTGTGGGCGCCGACGCAGAATCCGGGGCGGGTGCAGTTGGGGCCACGACGCTCGGCATTCCCGAGCGCGACGTCATCGTCAACATGACCCGCGGGGGCAATGGTTTTGGCCGCCGGCTGAGCAATGACTTCATGACGGAATCGGCATGGATCTACAGGCAGGTCGGTGCGCCGATGAAACTGCTGTGGAACCACCGGAACGATATGCAGCACGACTTCTACCGTCAGGTAGGTCCCCATTTCTTGAACGGAATAACGGACGAATGTGGCGTTCAGCGACCACTTCGTCACCTTCGCCCGCGGCAGCAAGCTGGCTGACCCGGCGATGATGGACGCCAACGAGCTTCCCGCGCTGCTGGTACCTCATCTCGAATATGCCCAGCCCGTTATGGAACTGGGCGTGCCGACCGGCCCGATGCGCGCACCGCAGTCCGATGCACTGAGCTTCGTCTTCCAGTCCTTTGTCGATGCAGTGTCACATCGAGGCGGCCACGACCCCGTCGCGTTCCGCCTCAAGCTGCTCGGCGACCCGAGGGTACTGGTCAATTCCACCGGCACGACCAACGCGCTGCGCGACTTCAACACCGGGCGGATGCGCGACGCGCTTCCCCGCGTGGTGCCGGCGAATTTCGATACGGTGCAGCCGTCCCGCATCAATCAGGTGCCGCCGGTGGCGGTGCAATTCCTGCGGACCGACCGTCCGCCGACCGACCTAGGTGAACCGGCGCTCCCTCCTGTGGTTCCGGCCCTGTGCAACGCGATCTCTGCCGCGACCGGAAAGCGCATCCGCTCCTTGCCGATCGATCCCGACACGTTGAAGGCCTAGGTTTGAGCCTTGCCCTCGGTCTCCGTGGGCCGATGGCTGTCGGAGGGTTGAATGGCGTTCAGAGCGGCGAGCCGAGCCAGGCGGTTCGGGCAGGTTAAGTACTGGTCGTCCGTGCACTGAACCGCATTGCATTCCAGGCAGGACGCCATCTCATCGGGCACTTCGCCCACAAGATGTCTTTTGAGGAATGTCCACAGAGTGTTGCGCATGACCGCTCGTCATGTACGGCCAGGCGATGGGCATTTCATTGATCTCGATCAATCGTTGAATGTGATCGGCATGTCGTAAGGAGCGATCTCGGCTGCGCGAGCCGGTGCGGTGTCCGGGCGGGACGAACCCGCCGGCTGCGACATTTGGGTGGGGGGTGTCAGATCCGCGCAGGCGGTGAACGCCGCGCCAGGTCATCGCAAACGTCGGGCCATCAGGGTCGGGCCATCAGGGTCGGGTCGTCAGGGTCGGACCATCAGGGTCGGGCCATCAGGGGCGTCATGATCATGCACCGGTTCCTTCCACAAAACAGATGATCCTGGTGCCCGCCCAGCAGGCAACACCTTCGCCCGTGGGATTGTCGTGTCGGTGCAGAATGCTGCTGTCCGGTACATCAACCCAGGCATAAGGCGGGTTCTGCCAGCGGGAGAATTCACTGCCGATGAAGGCCTGGAAGTGCCCGTCAACGATCCGGTATTGCACCATTCTGCAGTCTGAGCGGTCGCAGCATGACTGGTCGGTGTTCGGCTGGCGCAGGCTACGAAACCATGGCGCCAGGTCCGGATCAGCGCCGGGTGGGGGGGCAGCTCGCAGCGGTGTCTGGTATCCATAGATCAGACTCGCCGCGGCGAGTACGCGAATCGCCGGTCGCGACATGCGATTTCTCCTCCAGCCTATCTGGGTCATAGCTGCCTTCGAGCACTATCTTTCTGGGCCTATCGGGTCTCCAGCCAATCCAACCGCCTCAACCGTCCGGATCGCGAACTTGAAGCCGGACTGAGCGTATTGGCGCGCCGGGGAAACATCAATTTCGCTCGCGCGATACGGTCGGGCCGGCGACTCGATTTTCTCGGGGGGCGAGGCGGAAACCCGCCCGAACGTCGACCTGAAACGAGAAAGTGATCGCGGCCCCGAACAGTTCGGCCCCGGCGGCAGCCCACCATGAGACCCCCCGCTGTCGACGCGAGCGCGGGCGGCGCGGAGGGATGTACCGAAAGCGGCATTACGAACCCGCGGGCGACACCGAGACGAGGCGCCGGCATGCAATGCGGCGCGGAGCAAGGTCCGGGCGAGGGCGCCGTGGCACCGCTTCCGGCGCGGGGTATACGCTGCGCGATCGTCACTCGGAAGGAAGACGGCGCATCCGTCATCGCGTCTGTCACCACGGCGGCGATACCGGCAGTTCCGCCCTCCCGAGCGCTTGACGATGAGTTTGATGTCTGTCGTCGGGATACGCTGTATCCAGCCGCGATATCGGTACTCCCGGGAGCCGTTGGCGCAATCAAGATAGGGCGGCCTGCTGGCGCTCAGCATCTGACCCCGCCCGTCGTAGTAGTGATGTTCGAACGGTGCCGCCGGACTCAACCAGCCTATGCAGCACGTCGGCCACGCTGAGGCCCGCGCCATGCCCGGGCGCCGGCCGCTGAGGCAGCCTTGATACGGTCGGACCAGCAAGGTTGGTCCTGACGTCAATTCCTCGGCGGCTTTTATTCGCGGCCGGGGCTCAATGGCAGGCGAACCTCCTCGTGGCCGCATCCCAGCCTGCGCCTTCAACTTTGGTCCAGCTCGGTATTTCCGTTGACTTTCCTGCCACGCCAGCCGCTAAACTTGGGTCAAGTCCGGCAAGGACACGACCCCGGGGATAACAACCCGGGGACACAGGGAAGGACTTGGTCCGATGGCTGTCACCACGACCATCGACAACGCCGCACTTGCGCCCGTTGTCAGTCACTCCATCAGGCGCTCCGGGCTCGGGAGTGCGGATCGGCTGTGGGCGCTTGCATTCGTTACGCCCTATGTCACGGTTTTCCTCGCATTCGTGCTGTACCCCGTCGGCTACGGCCTCTGGCTGGGCAGCGATCCCGCCAGCTACCGGCAGTTGCTCGCCGACCCGGTGTTTCCGTTGGCCGTCATCAATACGCTGATCTATTTGCTGGTCGCGGTTAATCTGAAGCTGATCCTGGCGCTGCTGCTGTCGGGACTGTTCATGCGCAAGGGTCTCTGGACGAAGACGCTGCTGCTGATCTTCATCCTGCCCTGGGCGGTGCCCGGCATCCCCAGCTTCATCTCGATCCACTGGATGCTGAACAGTCAGTGGGGTCTGATCAACAACGCCATCTGGGACCTGTTCCAGACCGACGGACCGCCATGGCTCGACAACGGCAACCTGGCGCTGGGTTCCGTGATCTACGCCCACATCTGGAAGTGGCTGCCGTTCTGGACGCTGATTTTCCTGGCCGGACGCATGGCAATCCCGCGCGACCTGTACGAAGCCGCGGAGGTTGACGGCGCGAGCCGCGTCAGTCGCTTTGTCCACATCACCTTCCCGCTGATGGCGAGCCTGTACTTCGTCTGCACCCTGCTGAGCACCATCTGGGCGCTTGGGGATTTCAACTCGGTCCGGTTCGTCTCCGGCGGCGGGCCGGCGCTGTCGACCCACGTCCTCGCCACGCTGGGTATCCGCAATGCCTTCGAGCTGGGCAACCCCGCGCTTGGCATGGCCACGGTCCTGGCTGCCCTGCCATTGCTGATCCCGCTGGTGATGCTGCTGATGTGGCAGCTCAAGAAGGGCGAGGTGGATCTGTGAGCGCCGGCAGCCGAGCGCGTTTCGACCGGCGGATCACCGACGCGGGTGTCGCTGTGGTCAGCGTCGTGCTGATCGTATGGTCGATCGTCCCGCTGTACAACATGGTTCGTGTGTCGCTTCAGGAGAAGGAGGACGTGCTCAGCAGCAGCGTTTTCCCTACTACCCTGACGCTGAACGCGTTCAGGACGGCACTGCATGAGTCATACTGGCTGCTGGCGAATTTCTGGCACCAGATGGGGACCAGTTTCTACATCGGGATAACGGTCGCGTTCCTGACGCTGGCCATCGGCACGCTGACCAGCTTCACCATCGGGCGAATGCGCATCAGGCAGGGCTGGATGCTGACCAACGCGGCGTTGCTGACATACATGATCCCGATGTCGTTCCTCGCGATCCCGTTCTACAGCATTATGGGAAAATACGGCCTGACCGACAATCCGCTGGCGGTGATCGCGGTCGAGGTCACGTTTGCGACGCCGTATGCGATCTTCATCTTCAAGCAGTATGGCGCCTCCATCCCGCACGAACTGGATGAGGCAGCCAGAATCGACGGCGCCTCTCCGCCACAGATCTTCTTGCGTATCTACCTGCCGCTGATGGCTCCGGCCCTGGTCGCGATCGGAACCTATGCGTTGCTGCTGTCGTGGAACGAATATTTGTACGCGTTCCTGTTGCTGTCATCGGATGCCAACATCACGGTGCCGGTCGGACTGGGGAAATTCCTCAACAGTGATGAGGCGCCGTGGAACTACCTGATGGCGGCGGCCATCATCTACGCGCTGCCGCCGATGGCGATCTATTACACGGTGCGCCGCAAGATGAGCAGCGGCCTGACCATGGGCGGCGTGAAGGGCTGAACAAGACGAAGTCCTGGGAGGACGCGATCATGACACAAATTTCCCGACGCGGGATCATTGCCGGCTCAGCCGCACTCGCCGCCGGCTCCGGTCTTCGTGCGCGACACGCACGAGCCGCCGACCCGGTCACGGTCTGGTGGACCCAAGGGTTCTACGAAGCCGAGAATCAGGCGGTGATCGACGCCATGAAGGCCTGGGAAAAAACCAGCGGCACAAAAGTCAACCTGACGATCATGAATGGCTCCGACCTGGTCAGCAAGATGATCGCCGCCATGCAGGTCGGCGACGTGCCCGATCTGGTCCACTCGGTGACCGGCGACCGCTTTCTCGTGCCGCGCGCCGCATGGGACGACAAACTGGTCGATGTCTCCGACGTTATCGACACGCAGAGACACGAGTTCCATCAGACCGCATTGGACAACGCGCGCTTCTATAACCTGTCTCTCAAGAAATATTCCTATTATGCCGTTCCGGTCAAATGCTCCACGCTGATGGAGGAGGCCTGGCGTCCGATGATCGAGGACGCCGGCTTTTCCGACAGCGACATCCCGAAGACACAGGACGCTTACTACGACTTTTTCCAGGTTGTGCAGGAGAAGCTGCGCGGCAAGGGCAAGCGGGTCTACGGCCTGGGGTATTCAATGGCGACGAAGGAGGCCGACAGCGGCAACCTGTTCCATGCCTTCCTGGTGGCCCACGGCGGCGCCGGCATCGTGCTGCCGAACGGCAAGCTGAACGTCGACGACCCAACCGTCAAACAGGCCGCCACGACGGCGCTCGAGCGACTGACGACACCGTACAAAAAGGGCTACGTGCCGCCTGGCGCCATCAACTGGGGCGATGTCGACAACAACAATGCATTCTTCGCCCGGCAGATCGTCATGACGCCCAACGCCACGATTTCGATCGCCGTGGCGCAAATGGAGAAGCCTGACCAGTACTATAAGCAAATCATCACCCAGGGCATGCCGAACGGCAATGACGGCAAGCCGGTGCCCAGTATTCTCGGCGTATCGCCGTGCTTCATCCCAAAGGGTGCGAAGAACATCGACGGCGCCAAAGCTTTGCTCACGTCGTTCATCCAGCCGGACAATCTAAACAAGTATCTGAAAGAAACACGCGCCCGCTACCTGCCGGTAATGATGTCCAACATCAAGAATGATCCGTACTGGCAGGACCCCGCCGATCCGCATCGCTCGGTCGCCGTCGAGGCCGGTCTGATCCGGCCAAGCATGGCATGGTGGATGACGTACAACCCGGCATACTCTGCGGTGCTGTCAGAGCAGATCTGGAGCCAGGCCGAGGCCAACGTAACCCAGAAGAACATGACGGCGGAACAGGCGATGGAGGAGGCCGTGGGCCGCATCAAGGCGATCTTCGAGCGCTTTCAGATCGCCTGATGGGCCCGGGCTCTGCGGCGCCGCCGGAGCCCCGGTTCACGAGTGTACGCGCCGATCGGTCCCGTCGTCATGACACGGTGTGTCATGCTGCGTCCGGCTCCGTTGGTCGACCGCAGATTCCTGTATCGATGACCCGGGCCGCAGGCGCGCCCGAGCGGTCGGTCCGGACCGTCACACGCAATCCTCCGACAAGCCTCTGTCGGCCTGAACGCCTCCGGCGTGATAGCGATCAGCCGCGTTGTTGACCCTTCGGCGACGGCCGACCGCGCGGTAGCTGACTGATTGCGCGTGCAGCCGGCGTCCCGAACCTGCATGCATCCCAGTCAGCGTCAACACCGACCGGATGCACGCGATATCGCCTCAGATCGGGCATACCCCGCTGGCGCACTGCAGATGCACCAGATCAACCCCCTCCGGGGCCTCGCTCGCATCGATCCCCAGGACGATCGCATCAAACTCCGCGACGGAAACCTCCTGCTCCGGCAGATACTCATACCCCAGAGCGTGATCCGGCCGGCTCGGCAGCACCGCGCAGCAGCGCACCAGAGGCTGCTGTTCACGCACGATCGTGCGGAACGACTCCAGATCATGCCGGTCGGTGAAGATTTTCAGCGTATAGCTGACCTGATTGCCCTGTTCGCGGCCGATCCAGTGCTGTTCGAGCAGTTGCAGCCAGCGGTACTGATCGGCGGGCGATGCTTCCCCGGCGGTGACGGTCCGCTCGCCAAGCCCAAGGCGTAGCAGCAGGGGAATGGTCGGGAAGCCGACGACGGTCATCCCCGGGAAGGTCTTCAGCGTCCGCATCGGATACCCGCGCTGCGCATACGTCGCGAGCAACGGATCGGAGCCGGCCGCCCATTCTCCGCTTTCGTCCCGAAAGCCCTTGAACTGCACCCAGCGCAGGTATTGCCGCCGCGCCGGCAGATGGGCGCCCTCGGTCAGGCCAAACAGCTTGCTGGTCGTACCGGCAGGCTTGACCGTGGTTACGGTCGTCGGACGCGCCAGTCCGAGTTCGTCCGCATAGACGCCGCCTTCCTGCTTGGCCGCTTCCGATAGCCGGGTGAGCATCGCCCAGAACGGCGCCGATCGGTCCTTGTCCAACAGGTCGTTGAAGTCGAAGCCAAACCGTAGCCAAGCCCACTCATGCAGTCCGGTTGGTCCGATGCCCATGCGGTTGGTGCGTGCGACTTCCTGCGCATACAAAGCGTCCATGATGTTGGCGCGCATCAGGAAGCGCACACCGAGCCGGACAGAGTCTTCCACCCGCGCGTCCCACAGCGCGGCTACGTCGGCCGGGATCGCACCAGGAGCGACCGTATCAAACGGCACCGGACAAGCCAGCAACGGCGCGAAGTCGGCGATCACGCAATAGCCGCCGGTGACGTGCAGGGCGATCTCGCCGCATGGGTTGGTGGTCACCGGGAACCGTGACACAGCCGCGCGGCGCGACACCTCGGCGAGCAACGAGGCGGCTTCATCCACCTGATAACGCGCACTGCGAAAATCCCGCCCGTCGTCGTGCACCGGCTTCTGCCAGGCGCTGCCGGTGCGAAAATCCTCCAGCGCATCGCCGTTGATGAAGCCAGGCTCACCGTTGATCCAGGCGCAACGGGTGGCTTCCGCGAACACTGCCTGGGCATGCAATGTCAACGGATCGGCGTCGGCAGCCTGGACACGCCGCCAGAACTCGGCGTCCACCATGACGGAGTGGTTGGCGGTCCACAGCCCGCCATCGGCCTTGGCTCGGATGAAACGCATGATGCCCGGATCACGCCAGGATTTCGTGGCCATTCGAGCGGCCCGGCGCGCGCCGCCGACCTGGACCTCGACGGATAGATGGTGATCGATCAGCAATGCCTGCTCCCAGGGTTCGAGCGAGGCGGCTGCAGCGATGACGTGGCGGCTGATATTCAAGAACGCCCGCAACAACGACACCGGACCGGAGGCTGGACGCCCCTGCATGCCGTGGATCGGCGAGCCGGCACGGCGGATGTCTGACAGGTCGAGCAGCAGGGTTGCATCGTGAAGGCGGCGAAAGGTCATGGACTCGAGCACCTCGACCGCCTTGGCCCAGCCTTCGCGGCTGTCGGCGATGCGGTGGTAGGTCGTCCCATTTGGCAGGGTGCGCAGGTCATGCACGAGGTGATCCGCCAGGAATGCCGTCACCACGCCCGCGTCATCCGTGGTACTCCCCCACGGCAGCAGGTTCAGATCGACGCCCAGCCGAACCAGCGCCTCCTGGCTGTGGGGATAGTCGGGGTGGTCCGGCGACAGATACAGTAATAGCGTCGGCGCATGAGACCAATCCACCGCCGCCAGTGCATCGTCATAGCTGCGGCCGACGCCCGAGCCGTTCAACAGTAGGTAGAATTTCGTGAATGAAGCGATGGCGGTGGCGCAGTTGGTAAACACCTCCATGTTCCGTTCGGGCTGGCTGGCGTCGCCGTGCTGCAGGTGCCTCCCCGAGGTGAGCAGCGCACCAGTGGCGATAGCGTTGCGCAGCCGAACCTGCTCGCGCCGTTCGGCATCGGACAATGGGTGCCCCAGCAGCGCCATGTTGCCGGCGGCGACCCGATCGGCAACATTCCCAAAGGAATCAGCATCCTCGGGCCGGAAGACGGTGCGGCGGGCGACCGCGATGCCCATCCCCGGATCAAGCTGGCGAGCGGGCAGCACGACATCGCCGAAATGCGCCCCGGGAATCGAAAGCCGCTGCGTGAAGTGGGCCGCGAAACCGTCCATCAAATTCCCTCTCGTCCCCAACGATTTCTATATATAGGGAGCGGTGTCCGGATGGAACACTAAATGAAGGAGCGCGCCCGCGCGGCAGGGTTGTGCTTGATGCCGCTTCGCTTGCCGCGCACTGGCTCATGGGTGGCCTCTATTCCGGCATGCTGCGCGCAGGTTTGCGGTTGAGAGCCGGCTAAGATGACAACAGGCACTGCAACAGGAGCGTCCAAGCGAAGGCGTTGGAGGTGGCGAGCGACCGCCGCCGAATGCGCTGATCGGCCTGTATGGCGGGCTGGCCGAGGCAGGTCGGATTGATCGGCAGTACTTTCCCCGCGATGCTATCCCCGGTCCATCGGAGTTCCGTATGCTCGATACGTTCGCCATGCTGACGGATACCAGCCTGGTTCTGTTCGGCGCGCTGATCCTGGTGC
>DASWON010000026.1:0-14001 GCA_036398735.1 Rhodopila sp. | reverse complement strand
GCGCGTGGGGTTCCCTAGGTCGTTGGATTCCCCTGGTCGTTGGATTCCCCTGGTCGTTGGGTTCCATGCCTCGTCGGGTTCCCTGCGTGGTGGGGTCCCTGCCTCGTGGGGTCCCTGGAGCGTGGGGTTCCCTAGGTCGTTGGATTCCCCGGGTCGTTTGGCCCCCAACTCTTTCCTCGCCTTCCCGCGTCAACCGCTCCCTGTCTCGCGGATTCGCCGCGTCATTCGTCGCCGGCTCGTGGCCTCGCTCCGTTCGACGCGTCCCTGCCTCGCGGCTCGCCGTTCCAGTGGCGGCGCCAGGCGTCCGGCCAGGCCTGCCGCGAGCGGATCCGGCCGGGCCCGCGGCAGCACGCCCGCGCCAGGCCGGCCGCCCCGCGGCGTCAGAACGATGCCGCGGCCTCCATCGCCAGATGACCGTCCGGATTCCGCGCCCACAGCGCGGCACCGCCTTCACCCTCCGGTGCGCCATGCACCGAGAACGGGGCGATATCGAACAGCGGGCTGACCGCGCGGAAGCGGAACGTGGTGATCGGACGGGTGCTGTTTCGCCGCAACAGATCGATCAGCAGAGTGGCGATCAGCGGGCCGTGCACGATCAGGCCGGGATATCCTTCGGTCTCGGTGACGTAGCGACGGTCGTAATGAATACGATGGCTGTTGAATGTAAGCGCGGAGTAACGAAACAGCAGCGGGTCGCTCGGTTGAATATCACGCTTCCAGATGTCGTCCGTCCGCACCGGGCGCGGCGTCGCCGGCGCCTCGCCCGGCTGCGGGACGTCGCGGTAGACGATATCGTGCTCCTCGACCAGGGCTAGCCCGTTCTGGCCGGAGACCTCATGGCGAACCAGCACGAAGCAGAGCGCGCCGTTGCGGCCGTGCTTGACCGTCACGTCCTGGACGGTGGAGGTGCGGGTAATCGCCTCGTCCACCCGCAGCGGCTGATGGAACGTGAAACGGCCGCCGGCCCACATGCGGCGTGGCAGCGGAACCGGCGGCAGGAACCCACCCCGAGCGGGATGCCCGTCCGGCCCCAGCTGCGACTGCCGCGCCGTCGGCAGGAAATACAGCCAGTGCCACAGCGGCGGCAGCGCATCCCCGGCGCGCGGCGGCGGATCGTCGCGGTCCAGCGTCGCCGCCAAGGCCGCGATCGGAAAGCGGGTGACCTGATCGTGCAGCGTCTCTTGCTGACCGATCCAGGAACGCAGATGATCGACATCCAACGCAGTCATTTCAGCAACTCCCTCGCGGCCTCCCGCGCTCTCGCGGCGCCCTCGCGCGCCATCTCGGCGCATAGCCCGGTATAGGCGGTCGGGTCCAGCAGACCGGTGATCTGCTCCGGCGTCATATGGGCGGTGACACGCGCGTCGGCGGCCAGCAGCTCGCCGAACGATTTCCCCTGCACGAAGGCATCCTGTGCGGCGTCATACACCGCGTCATGCGCATGCTGCCGGCCAATCGCGGTGCCGAGGTCCAGCATCACCGCCTCGGCCATGATCAGGCCGCCGCCGAGATCCAGATTGGCGCGCATCCGCACCGGATCCAGCCGCAGGCCACGCATCACCTCGGCGAGCCGGCTCAACATGTCGCCCGTGGCGATGCAGGCGCGGGATTCCGCCGTGTCCATCATCAGGCTGGTGGTCCGGTCCGCCTCATGTTCGGTGGTCATCGCCTCCAGCGCCAGCGGCACCTGCGACCGGATCTCCGCGGCGGCCGCGATGATGTCCTGGCACAATTTCGGATTGCGTTTCTGCGGCATTGTCGAGCTGCCGACGGTGCCCGGCGGCACCGGCTCTTCCACCTCGCCGAACTCGGTCTTCATCAGCGTGTAGATCTCGCGGCCGATCTTGCCGCAGGTGGCGGCGAGCAGACCGAGCAGCATGACGTTTTCCGCCAGGTGGTCACCGATGGCGCGCGACGGCACGGTCATCGAGCCGAAACCGAGCAGGCGGCCGATGGCTTGCTGCACCGGCGGCCCGTTCTTGCCGAGGGAAGCGTAGGTTCCGGCCCCGCCGCCGAGCATGGCGACGAACAACCGCGGCGCGGCCTCACGGAACCGGTCGCTATGGCGCAGCAACTCGTCGATCCAGACCGCGACCTTGTAGCCGAAGGTTGCCGGAACCGCATGCTGGCCATGCGTGCGCCCGGCAATCGGCATCGTCGCGCCACGTTCGGCCAGCTCGGCCATGGCGGCGAGGATCTCGCCGATCTGTCGCAGGAAGACGCGGTGGGCCTGACGCAGCACCAGCAGGTCGCCGGTCTGGGTGATGTTCTGCGTGGTGGCGCCCCAGTGCACCCAGCCGCCGTGCGGGTCGCCGACGATGCGGCTGAGCTCCCAGACCAGCGGCACGATCGTGTGCCCGGTGCGCGCCAGGCCCTCGTCGATGCGGGCACGATCCATCTTGTCCAGACGGGCCGCGCCGGCGATCGCCTCGGCGGCGGCGGCGGGAATGATGCCCAGTTCAGCCTGGGCACGGGCCAGCGCCACCTCGACATCCAGCCAGGCCTGCCATCGGTTCTCCAGCCGGTACAGCGCGCGGATGCCGGGGTCCGACACCCGCGTGGCGGTTGGCAACGTGTCACTCATGGCGCTCTCCCGGCGGTTTCCTCTAGGAGCCGTGGAGAATCGCAGCGGTGGTGCCGGGCGGCAAGCCCACCCGCGACGTCGCGTGGCCTCGGGGCGGTCAGCGCGGTCCCGGGCGGCCGCGCACGCCGGCGGCCCGACCGTGCCGCCTCGTTTTCAGGTGCTGGGCCGCGGGCGCCAGCTCGGAGCCACGCAGGTTTGGGCCACGCAGGTCGGGCCACTCAGGCCGGGCCACTCAGGTTTGGGCCACTCAGGTCTGGGCCACTCAGGCCGGGGCTACGCAAGTCTGAGCCACTAGGACGCGGGCATGAAGTCGACAATGAATTCGCTGCCGCCATATCCGGCCTCCTCCGGAATCCGCATCAGCCGCCGCGTCCCGTCCAGTTTGGTGCCCTTCGGCTGCACCGTCACGACGGTGCCGGCGCGCGCGGTGTCCATCGCTTCGCGGACGGTGCGGGAGCGGCCGAGCTTCTCCAGGTTCTTGGCGGTGGCGAACACCAGTTTGAAGCGCCCGGCGTCGGTGTCCGCCAGCGCCTGCGCCGGCGTGATCCAGATCGACTCCACTGCCTCCCAGCCGTCATGGACCGCCAGATGTTCGGCCGGCGCCTCGGCCAGAAAGAAGTGGGTATCATAGCGCTTCGGCTGCGATGAGGGCGTGATCCAGTGCGCGAAATGCACCAGCAGGTCGGGCGCCGGCACGAGACCCTCGGAACCCAGCACCGCGTCGAAACTGATCGAGCCCGCGTTCAGGGCGCCGCGGTGCTGATCCTCCAGCCGCTTCAGCGTGGCGGCGTCGATCAGCTGGTCGGATCCGCGTGGCCGCGCCAGCAGAACACCGCATTCCTCGAACGTCTCACGGATCGCGGCGATGCGAAAGCCGAGCGATCCGGCATTGAGGCCGTGTGCATTCGGCCACTCCGCCGCTCGCAGTGCGAGATCATGATCGGATTCCTCGACACGGCCGCCCGGGAACACGAGTGCGCCCGACGCAAAGTCGATGGCGTGATGGCGCACGACCATGAAGACCTCGATGCCCTCCGGCCCGTCGCGCAAAAGCATGATAGTGGCGGCGGGTCTGGCGGCAGCTTCCATGGTCTTTTTCCTGCGTTGCTCGTGCCGCAGGTTACCTGAGCGTTGCCTGCCGGTCACGTGCATGGGCCATGGGCTGTGAGCATAGCTGAGGGTCAGGAGCGCAGCCGGCGTATCAGTTCCGCGGCGTTGGCCGGTGCGCGCACTTTCTTGTCGTTGTCGAAGAAAACGAACACGTCCCGCCGGCGCGGCCGCGCCTTGCCGCCGATTCGTTCGGCATCAGCGGGTTCTTCGCCCCGCGCCCAGGCGCGAATTCGCTGAGCCCATTCGTCGAGGGCAGCGTTGTCGTAGCCGCTGGCATAAAGTTCCTGTGATCCGTGCAAACGGCAGTAAACAAAGTCCGCGGTGACATCCATCAGCCGCGGCCAATCCACCGAATCGGCGCAAACCAGCGCGACGTCATGCGCCCGCAGCAGATCGATGAACGCCTGGCAGCGGAAGCTGTCGTGGCGAACCTCGAAGGCGTGCCGCATCTGGCGCCGGATATCAACCTCGAGCGCGGCAGGCGCGCGCAGCCGGTTGTCGTGCTTGCGGCCCAGAGCGGCGGCGTGACTGGTGTCACGCGGCAGCATTTTCAGGAATGGCGTCAGGCGCTCGGGATCGAAGCGGAAATTCGGCGGGAACTGCCAAAGAATCGGCCCGAGATGGATGCCGAGCCGCAGCAAGCCCGACGCCAGGAAATTGGCCAGTGCCACCTCCGGATCGCGCAGCCGCAGCATGTGCGTGATGTATCGCGGCGCCTTCACCGCGAACACGAAATCCGTCGGCACCTGCTCGGCCCAGCTGACGAAAGCATCCGGACGCTGCATGCCATAGAATGTGCCGTTGATTTCGATCGTCCGGAACTGGCTGGCCGCGTACGCCAGCTCTTCCTCGCGCTTGAGGCCCTTCGGGTAAAACACGCCTCGCCATGGCGCGTAGGTCCAGCCGGATATCCCGACGCGGATGATCCCGTTGTTCACTTGCTATGCACCGCGCGGTTAAGCTGGGCCGTCTGCGACCCGGTGCCGGCCACGCCAGACACACTGCCGCCCCCTTGACGGTCGCGCCCCCCCGCCGGGTTGCACAGCCTGCGTGCGGAAAGTGACTCCGCGCTAGTCCGCGACGGCGACCAGCGCCCCCCGGGGCGTCACCCGCAGCACCAGTAGCGACGCCATCAGGCAGGCCAGGCCGCTGGCGAGGAACGCCATCAGGTAACTGCCGGACAGGCTGCGGACCATGCCGCCGCCGAACGCGGCGAGGGAGCCCCCGACCTGGTGCGCGGCGAATATCCACGACACGATGACCGGAGCATCGCGGCGACCGAACACCTCGTTGGTCAAGGCGAAGGTGGCCGGACCGGTGGCGACCCAGTCCAGACCATAGAACACCGCAAACACCGAAAGACTGACCGGGTCGAAGCCGCTGAACGGCACGATCACCAGGGAAAGGCCGCGCAACCCGTAGTACCAGAACAGCAGCACGCGCGGGCTGTAGCGATCGCACAGCCAACCTGACGCGGTCGAGCCGATCAGGCTGAACACCCCGATCAGGGCGAGCAGCGAGGCGCCGTTGATCGGGCTGATGCCATTGTCGGCGCAGTAGGCGATCAGATGCGTGTTGATCAACCCGTTGGTGGAAAAGCCGCAGACCCCGAAGGTCAGGCACAGGAGCCAGAAATCCATCGACCGGGAGGCTCGGCGCAGGGCCCCGAACGCCACCGCGAAGGGGTTGCCGCCGGCAAACGCGGGGACCGGAACAACGGCTTTCCCACCATACGCCGGCAGGCCGATCGCGGCCGGGGACTCCGGCAGCAGCAGCATGACCATCGGAATGACCAGGGCGATCACCACGGTGAGGGTGATCGACACACCTTGCCATCCGTAGTGCTGCACCAGCAGCGCGAGCAGCGGCAGGAAGATCAGCTGGCCGGCCGCGTTGGCCGATGTCAGCAATCCCATGGCCAGACCGGCGCGATGGATGAACCAACGGTTGGCGACGGCCCCGGCAAAACCGACCGCGCCGGCACCGGAGCCGATGCCGACCATCAGTCCCCAGGTGAGGAACAACTGCCACGGCTGACTCATGAAGGTGGAGAGAGCGGTCCCGGACATCAGGATGACCAGGCAGCCGATCATCGTGCGCTTCAGGCCGACGACCTGCATCAGGCCGGTGAGGAACGGGCCGGTCGCTCCGAGCAGGATGATGTTGAGTGAAACCGCGCCGGAGATCGTGGAGACGTCCCAACCGAACGCCTGCTGCAAGGGCACGATCATGACGCCAGGCGCCGCTCTGACACCGACGCCCGCGAGCATTGCGGCGAATACCACTGCCAGGGTGATCCACGCGTAGTGGAAGCGGCCAGAGCAGACGTTGGCGAGTCGGGCGTGGATCATGAATGTTTCTTCTCGGACGACCGACAAACCGTAGAACGTTTTTTCTACAGCTGGATAGCACCCAGGATTGCGCCTAGCGCATGGCTGGGTCCCTCAGCCATGCGCCCCACCTGCACGGGTTGTGATCATTCCCGCAGGGGCAAGTCGCGCTGCGGCAGGGGCAAGGCGCGCTGCGCCCACACGGCCCTGCTTTGGCGTGCCAGGCCAGGACCGCCCCATGCCGTGTCGCCCCGATGGCATGTCGCGCCCGTGGCGTGTTGCCCGCGCGGCGCGACGCTCCATGGCATGTCACCGGCATGGCGCGCCGTCCCCGTGCCTGTCACCCGCGTGGCGTCTCGCCCTCGTGGGCGCGTCACCAGCGTGACGCGTCACCGTATGGCGTGTCCCCGGCGTGGCACGCCGCCGGACACGGGCCCGGGCTCGCTCCGAAGGCCGGCGTCGGAGCCGCCTCAGGATTCGGATCTGCCTCGGCTGCGCCCTCCCGCACCTGCGTCATCCCAGGACTGCGTCATCCCAGGGCTGCGTCATCCCAGGGCTGCGTCATCCCACGGCTGCGTCGCCCCGCACCCCGGCGTGGCAGGCAACATCGCCCGCACCTCGTCGTCCAGCCTCCTTCGTCCCGAGCTCGCTCGTCCCAGACCCGCTCGTCCCAGACCCACTCGTCCCAGACCCGCTCGCCCAGACCCGCTCGCCCAGACCCGCTCGTCCCAGCCCCGCACCTCCCGGACCCGCTCGTCCGCGGCCGCGTCCGCTCATGGCGTGCCGCCCGCCACCCGCGCCTCGTCGTCCCCAGTACCAGGGCCGCCGTACTCGGCTGGATTCAGGAGACTTCCTTCAGGTCCTCCAGGCGGACGGTGCCGATCTGACTGCTGAAGGACAGGCTCTGACTGCCGCTCTGCTGCTGCGAGAAGCCGCCGATGCGGTGCTCACCGGTGTCGTAGACACGCACGAGCCCGTCGCGCATGACGGCGAGGCGGCGGGTGTCGGGGAAACAGGCATAGCGCATGTCGTTCTGCGCTCCGGTCGCCGACGGTGTGCCGAGGCCGTCGGGCCACCAGTGGCTGGACTGCCCCGGCTGCTGTTCGGCGGCTGCCGGCGCCGGACCCGGCATCGCCGCGAGGTCACGGCACAGCGCGTCCACCCGCGCCTTCAGGCCATGATTGAACATGTCCCCGATCATGAGCATGCCGCCCGCGGCCCATTGTCCCATTCCGCCAAGCTCCGGATGGTTAAACTGCGCCATGCGGCCGCCACCGTGACGCAGCGCCTCGGCCACCGCTCGGGCGGCGTCGGCGCTGAAACCGTGGCGCTGGGCGATTTCGGCGATGCTGTCTGGCATTGACTTCATTCCTTTCTGGGCCTGCGCCCTTTCTGGGCATCTGGGCATCTGGGCGTTTTAGCCTGGGCATCGGGCTGCGATGCTTATGCGTCCTGCGTGCGGACCGCTTTTGTCGTCGCTGCCGGCGCGTCGGCCGGGCCGGCTATGCCGACCTGCGGCGCTTCGGCTTCCATCGCGCCAAACGGGCTGCAGAACGCGACTTCGGCGGCATCCCGGCCGACCCCGATACGAACGATCCCGTCCGCCGCCGCCATACGCGTCGGATCGAACACATACCAGCCCGGCCCGCCGGGACCACGCAGGAACGCCTCGAATACGGCGTGGAAGTCCGGCGGTTCCAGTTGCCAGGCGTATGCACTGACATAGCGCGCGGGGATTCCGAGCGCGCGGCACAGCGCGATGCCCAGATGGGCGAAATCGCGGCAAACGCCAGCACGTTGCGAGACAGTGTCATACGCCGAGGTCAGCGCGTCCGAAGCGCCCCTCACGTAGTCAACGTTGTCATGGATCCAGTTGCAGAGTGCGGCGACCCGCTGATACCCGGGCCGCAAGCCGCCAAACGTCCGCTGGGCGAAGCGCTCCAGGCGGTCCGACTGGCAGTAGCGGCTTGGATAGAGATGGGTGAGCACCGCCAACGGCAGTGCGCCGGGCGGGATCTCGTGCACCTGGCCCGGTTCGTCGGTGGAACGGTCCACGCGTACCGTTGCCGCATACGATAGTATGAAGGGGCCGGGGGGAGCGATCAGCCGCAGGTAGCGGTTGCCGCTCTCCGGCATGGTCCAGTGCTCGAGCGGCAGTTCCGGCTCCGTCCGCAGCGATTCCGTGACGATCGTCTGGCCGGCCAGGTGTTGCGCCTCGACGTTGAAGACGAACGGCGTCTCCTGCTCGACGCGGTAGCCGAGGGTCGCCTGCACAGAGAAATCCATGACTGTCCTGTCCGTCCGGATAATGCGAGCCGGGGGAGGTGGCGTGCCGCCCCCGCTATGCCGAGGGACCTGCGCCTAAAAAGTGCACGCCTCGCGCTATCGTGTCGGAAAGATGCTTTCCTGGGCCGCCAACCGGCCCGCGTCGACTGCATATTGTGCATATCGCTGGGTCGTGAAGCCAACGCGAACGGTTTCCAGCGTTAAGCAGCATGGTCCCGTTGCTGTCGCCGCACTTCTCCCGCTTGCCGCCGCGGCCTTCGTTGCCGACCCTTGATGCCGTTCCCGTTGCCATTCCCGCTGCCATACCCCTTGGAGACATCCATCCGTGAAGATCAGCGCCGGCTATGACATCACCTACGAGTGCCCTCAGCCGACGCCGATGCTTCTGGTGCTGAGCGTGCATCCGTCCCGCATGCAGGACGTCATCGGCCCGCATCAGATCCGGTTCGATCCGCCGATCGGGGCGAGCGAGTACCGCGACAGCTTCGGTAACATCTGCCACCGCATCGTCGCGCCGGCGGGGCTGCTGCGGATCTCGACGCAGTTCATGATCAGCGACCCGGGAACGCCCGACGCGGTCGTTCCCGCTGCGATGCAGCATGCCGTGCAGGATCTGCCCGATGACGTGCTGGTGTATCTGCTGGGCAGTCGGTACTGCGAAACCGATCGCCTGACGCAACTCGCCTGGTCGCTGTTCGGGCATACGCAGGAGGGATGGTCGCGGGTGCAGGCGATCTGCAACTACGTCCACGACCGGATCGAATTCGGCTACCATCACGCCGATCCGACCCGCACCGCCTTCGCCGGCCACGCCGAGGGGCGCGGCGTCTGTCGCGACTTCGCTCATCTCGCAATCACGTTTTGCCGGTGCATGAACATTCCGGCACGCTACTGCACCGGATATCTCGGCGATATCGGGATCCCGCCGGTCGACGCGCCGATGGATTTCAGCGCCTGGTTCGAGGTTTATCTCGGCGGCCACTGGCACACGTTTGATGCCAGGCACAACACGCCGCGCATCGGGCGCATTCTGATGGCGAGGGGCCGCGACGCGACCGACGTGGCGCTGTCCACGATATTCGGGCCGAGCAGCTTGGTCGGGTTCAACGTCGTGACCGATGAGGTGCGGTAGAGGCCTGCGCCGGACGATCGCTGCATCATATGACGGACGCGGGGGACGGGTGACGGACGCGGGGGACGAGTGACGGAGCCGGGGGACGAGTGACAGACCCGGGGGACGAGTGACGGACCCGGGGGACGAGTGACGGACCGGGGGGACGAGCAGGTCGCGCGAGACAACGACGCAACGCACTGATCTTTACGTCGCAACCGCAGCGGTGGCGTTCGATTCGCAGCGGGGTCGCGGACGATTCCGAGCATGTCGCAGCCCCCGCATGACGTTGGGCCGCAACGCCCCGCAGTCGCTTCTTCACGACAATCCAGCTATGCGGCGGCGTCTCATCCTCCGTGCCCGGCGATGCGGGGGCACCGGCCGGCTGCCGCCGTATCATGGGTTCCGCGCGCGGCCCCGCGGGCCCGGCTGGCGCCCGGCGTACGAAATCGCGGCTTGCCCGGAGGTTCAGTGCCTGCGTATGAAGCGCGGGCAGTCGCCGTTTTGACACCGTTCAGATCACTCGGAGCCTCAGCATGACGCCGGACCCGAAGACACCCGTTTGAACCGTTCCACCGCAGCAGCACCGGCCCCAGCCGAACCGGCCCCGACAGAGCCGGCCCCGACAGAGCAAGCCACGACAGAGCCAGCGCCCGCGTGGCAGATCCGTCGTGACAACGGGCGGGTGTCCCTCTCCCTCACCGGCGACTGGATCGCGCAATCACAGCACATTCCGGAGTTTCCCGCCGACGGTGCCGCCGAGGTGGGATCTGGCCAGGCGCTGGCGTTCGACATCACCGGGGTCGGGAAGTGGGACAGCGGGCTGATCGAATTCCTGTGGGACGCCAAGCGGGCCGCGATCGCTGCCGGGATCACGATCGACAGCGCCACGTTGCCGGACTCCGCACGCAAGCTCCTGGGTCTGCTGCCCGATCGCCTGGCGGCGCCTAAGCCGGCTCCGCGTCGCTGGTTCAACCCCCTGGGCTGGGTGGGCAGCGCAACCGTCGGCCTGCTGACGGAGGTGGGTGTCGTCGCCACGCTGCTCGCCGTCACCACGAACGGCGCCCTCCGAACGCTCACCGGTCGCGCCCGCATGCGAGCGGTCGACCTGCTCGGCAACATCAGCGATGCCGGCCCGTCCGCTCTGATCATTGTCAGCGTGGTCAACTTTCTCATTGGTGCCATTCTCGCGTTCGTCGGCGCGGTTCAGCTCCGCAAGTTCGCGGCCGACGTCTATGTCGCCAATCTGGTCGGCCTGGCTCTCGTGCGGGAAATGGCGGCGGTCATGACGGCGATCGTGATGGCCGGGCGCACCGGCGGCGCCTACGCCGCCCGCATCGCGACGATGCAGGGCAACGAGGAGATCGATGCCCTGCAGGTGATCGGCATCCCGGTCTCGGACTATATCGTGCTGCCGTCGATCCTGGCGCTGGTCTTCACCATGCCGTTTCTCTATCTTTATGGTTGCGTCGTCGGCATTCTGGGCGGCTTTGTGGTTTCCATCTCCATGCTGAACATCACCGGCCCCGGCTACCTGAGTCAGACGTTCGGGGCGGTGGCGTTCAATCAGTTCGTGTTCGGGTTCGTGAAATCCATCGCCTTTGCCATCTTCATCGGGGTCACGAGCTGCCAGATCGGCCTGAAAGCCGGACGCAGCGCCGCCGATGTGGGCAACGCAGCGACCCAGGCCGTGGTGACAGGAATCGTCGGGGTCATCGCCCTCGACGCGCTCTTCGCGGTGCTGGCCGACGTGATCGGGCTGTGACGGCCCCGGCGAGCCACCATGCGGCGGATGCGTCGCTGCTCTCGGTGCGCGGCGTGACGCTGGCGTTTGGACCGAAGGTGATCCAGCACGACCTCTCCTTCGACGTGCGGCGGGGCAGCATATTCGCGGTCATGGGCGGCAGCGGCTGCGGCAAGAGCACGGTGCTGAAGTCGATGATCGGCCTGCTGCGGCCCACGGCGGGCCGTATCCTGGTCGAAAGCGAGGACTACTGGTCTGCCACCGAGGCGCGCCGCACCGCGATCGGGCGGCGTTTCGGCGTGCTGTTCCAGAGCGGAGCGCTCTGGAGCGCGTTGACGGTGGGCGAGAATGTGGCGCTTCCGCTGCAGATGTTCACCACCCTGCCGAACCCCGCCATCACCCGCCTGGTTCGCCTCAAGCTGGGGCTCGTCGGAATGGAGCAGGCGATCGAACAGCTTCCGTCCGAACTGAGCGGCGGCATGCGCAAGCGGGCGGGCCTGGCGCGGGCGCTGGCGCTCGACCCGGACGTGCTGTTCTTCGATGAGCCGTCGGCCGGCCTCGATCCGATCACCTCCAGCCGGCTCGACGACCTGATCCTCAATCTGCGGGACGGCCTGGGCGCCACGATCATCATCGTCAGCCACGAGCTGCCAAGCCTGTTCGCCATTGCCGATGATGGCGTCTTCCTCGATGCGGAGACCAAAACGGCGATCGCGCATGGTTCCCCCTCCGCGCTGCGCGACTCTTGCCCCGATCCGCAGGTGCAGGCGTTCATGCGGCGCGAACGTCCCGAAGCCCTGGCCGCCGGAAAGCACCCCGCACCATGAATGGCAGAAGAAACACCGCGGTCGGAGCCTTCGTGCTGGGCGGCCTCGCGCTCGGCATGGCCGCGGTCATATTGTTCGGCAAGTTCAATCTTTTCAATCCGCCAACGCGCGCGACGGTGGTATTTCAGGATTCCATCGCCGGCCTGGCCGTCGGCTCCCCCGTCACCTTCCGCGGCGTGCGCGTCGGAGCAGTCGACACGATCCAGATCCTGTTCGATCCCAACTCGCAGACCGCCTTCATCCCGGTCACGGTGTCGCTGGAACCCAGCGCGGCGCATGCCACCCCCTACAGCGACAGAGCCACCGTCAACCTGCCGGTGCTGATCACCCGGGGGTTGCGGGCCGAACTGAATGTCCAGAGCTTTGTCACGGGACAGTCGGAGATCGACCTCGACTTTGACCCGAGCTCTCCGGCGGTGACCCATCCCGACCTGACCACGTTGCCGGAAATTCCGACCAAGCAGTCCACCATCCAGCGCGCCAAGGAGCAGCTCAGCCAGTTGCCGCTGCGCGAGCTTGCGGACAACACGAACGCCACGTTGGCGAGCCTGCGCCAGCTGTCGGAGAGACTGAACACGAACCTGCCGCCGCTGGTCGAAAGCCTGAAGGCGACATCCGAAAAGACCGGGCAGACGGTCGATGCGGCGACCCACGCCATCGATGGACTGAAAACGCAGCTGACGACGACGCTTGGCGACATCGGCCAGGTGGCGATATCGGGTGACCGGCAGCTGAACCAGCGAGGCGCGGAGTTGCACACACTTCTCACCACATCGAACCAGTCGATCCAGCAGGTGCATGACCTGCTGATCGACCTCAAGGGCATGACATCGGAACGCGCCTCGACCCGCGCGAACATCGATTCCACGCTGCGGGATCTCGCCGCCGCGGCCGCTTCACTGCGCGGCTTCGCCAATGACGTTGAGCATAATCCACAGCTTCTGCTGACCGGGCGGCGGCCATGAGACGCGATGCAGGCCGACACCGCGGCGCCGCGCGCGGCATTCGTATCGCGCCACGGGATGCGCTTGCCTCATCGCCGCGTCGCACGCCCTCGGGCCGCGGTGTTCGCTGGGGGATTGCCGCCCTGCTCCTGAATCTGGGGGCGGCATCGCTGCTGAGCGCGTGCAGCGCGCCGCCGCTGTCGCTGTATACCCTGGGCACGTCGCAGGCCGCGCCCGACAAGATGCCGCTTGGCAGGAACCCGGTCGTCATCGCGGTTGCGCGGGTGACCGTCCCGGATGATCTCGATACCGAAGACATCGTCGTGCGCGACGGCAGCACCCTGAACAGGAGCCACCTCGGGCGATGGGCGAGCCGATTGTCGCTGGGCGTCACCGACCGCCTGACACAGCGTCTCGCCGAACAGCGGCCGGATGCGCTGGTCACGGATCGGACGCTGGCGGATACGCCGACCTATCGGGTGTTGATCAACATCAGCCGCCTGGATGTAACGACTGCCGGTGTTGCCGTGCTGGATGCCGACTGGCTGATCCTGACACGCGACTCACCGGGTTCGCCGCAACGCGATCGCGGCCATTTCACCGCGACGGGTCCGGTCGCGACGGACCAGGATGTCGTGAACCTGATGGGGCGGTTGCTGGACCAGCTCGCCGCCACGATCAGACTGCCGGCGCGGTAGCGCCCGCACCGCGGCCAGACGGAGGACGTCGACGCCGTTCCCGATCCGCGGCCATGCCGCCTGGTGGCGGCAGCCGGGGCCGGTCAGTGGCCCAGCGCCTGAACGATCTCCTCGGTCATCTTCTTGGCGTCGCCGAACAGCATCATGGTGTTGGGCCGGAAGAACAGTTCGTTGTCCACGCCGGCATACCCCGAAGCCATGGAGCGCTTCACGAACAGCACCGTCCGCGCCTTCTCGACGTCCAGGATCGGCATGCCGTAGATCGCCGAGGCCGGGTCGGTCTTCGCCGCCGGGTTGGTCACGTCGTTGGCGCCGATGACGTAGACGACATCGGCCGTGGAGAACTCGTTGTTGATTTCCTCGAGTT
>DASWON010000025.1:0-3239 GCA_036398735.1 Rhodopila sp. | reverse complement strand
GAGCAGATTGGTCTGATTGGCGACCGCGCTGATCAGAGTGACCACATCGCCGATTTTCCGAGCCGCGGATGACAGGGTCTGAACCGTCGCGTTGCTGTTTTGGGCGGCTTCGACGGCCGCGTCGGTGATCCGGGTCGAGCGATCGATCTGACGGCTGATTTCGCTCGCCGAAGCATGCAGCTGCTCGGTCGCCGTAGCGACGGTCTGCACATTGGCGGACGCCTCCTCGGCGGCGGCGGCGACCGCGGTGGCCTGGCAATCGGTCTCCTCCGCGGCGGCGGACATCGAACCGGCGGTGTTCCTCAACGCCTCGGACTGGGCTGTCACACCATGGACGAGGGGGCCGATCTGAGCGGTGAACGCATCCGCAAGCGTGGCGAGTCTGGCGTCGTAGGTTGCCTTGTTCGCCTCGATGTAAGTCGAGATCGCCAGATCCATGTCCAGGATGGCGACCTGGTTCAGGCAGGATATCAGCGCCGCCGTCTTCGCCTGCGCGGCCGCCGGATTGAGCCGGCTCATGAACGTGTGGCTTGCCACGGTGTAGAGACGACCAAGGACGAACGCGTAGCCACCCATATACCAGCGAGGTTCAAGACCCAGACGGCTGTGCACGTGGCCGATGCGATGCACCGATGAGGCGTAGTCGTCGTCAAAGCGGCCGGAATAAAGTTTAAGCCAGTGTGCCGTCTGAGCCGCACTCGCCTTGGTCATGTCGGCCTCCGTCCGGAACATGCCGCTGAGCTGCGGCCACTGCCGGATATGTTTGTAGAATGCCAGGATGATGCCAGGCAGCTCGTGCTGCAGCGTGGGCAGAAATTCGGTCAGAGTGGCTCGGGCGGCGTCGCCGATGCCAAGAAACTTCAGGCGGTCACTCAGGTCGTGGTCGGACGGCATGGCGAAACTCCTCAGAGCTGAGGGGTTCTAAGTCGCGTTATGTTAACAAGCTGTTAAATCTCGAACGAAGCTACGTACAACCGGCAGCACTACAACGGCATGTCGGGGCTCGCCTCGCTTTGTCGGAGGCCGCGCCAGGACCCGCGATGACCGAAACCGCGATGACCCTGGTCCGCGATGATCCGGGGCCGCGATGGCGAGGGCCGCGATGGCGGAAGCGCCGTGCCGAACGTTCCCCGGTGTGATAGTCTCCAGGGCCGTCTGCCCAGGAACCAGGAGCCGACCATGTCAGTCGCCGCCGCGCAGCCGTTCGACTTCCGTGATCCGGCGTTTCTCGCTGATCCGTATCCGGTGTTCCGCCGGCTTCGTGTCCATGCGCCGGTGTGGAAGGCGCCGTTCGGCCGCTGGTTTCTGACGGGGTACGAGGATACTGCCCTGATGTTGCGTGATCGGCGGTTCGGCAAAGACTACGAGGACCCCGAGGCGTTGACGCGCCGCTTCGGCCCGACCGCGGCGCAGGAGCCCGCCGTCGTCGAACTGATGCACATGATGTTGATGCGCGACCCGCCGGACCACACGCGCCTGCGCGGCCTCGTCACCAAGGCCTTCACCGCCCGCCGGATCGAGGCCATGCGTGTTCAGGTCCAGGATCTGACCGATCGTCTGTTGCACAAGGTCATGCCGCTCGGACGCATGGATGCGATCCGCGACCTGGCGTTTCCGCTGCCCGTCCTGGTGATCTGCGAGTTGCTGGGGATCCCGGAAGAACACCGCGACCGTTTCGTGGCGGGCAGCAGCACGGGCGGGGCGTTGCTGAACCCGACGCCGCCGACGCGCGAGGAACTGGACAATGCCAACCGGGGCACACAGGAGACGGGCGCCTATTTCGAAGCGCTGTTCGAGCAGCGGCGCAGGGAGCCCGAGGACGACCTGATCACTCAGCTGGTGCAGGCTGAAGAGGCCGGCGACCGGCTGACGACCGCCGAGTTGCGGGCCAATGTCAGCCTGCTGTTCGCCGCCGGGCATGAAACGACGGTGAACCTGATCGGCAACGGGATCTATGCACTGCTGCGGCAGCCGGATCAGTGGCAGACCCTGCGCGACGACCCGTCGCTGATTCCGAACGCGATCGAGGAGATCCTGCGCTTTGAATCCCCCGTCCAGGCAGTCAGCCGCACGGTGTCCGAGCCGCTGGCGTTGCGCGGTGCGGCGCTGGCCAAGAACGACATCGTGGTGTCGTTGATCGGCGGCGCCAATCGCGATCCAGCGATATTCGAAGATCCCGAACAGCTCGATGTGACGCGTAAGGATCTGCGGCCGCTGTCGTTTGGTGGCGGGATCCATTTCTGTCTCGGCGCGCAACTGGCGCGGATTGAAGCCGCGGTGGTGTTCGAAACCATCCTGCGACGGCTCCCCGATCTGCGGCTGGTCGAGCCGGAGCACCCGAAATGGCGTCCAAGCTTTGTGTTGCGCGGACTGACGGAACTTCCCGTGGCGTGGGATTGAGGCCTTGGGGGGCGAGCTAGTCCGCCGCCCGCCCCGATGGCTGTTCACCCGGTTATTGCACGACAATCTTGCCGTGCATCTGCGGATGCAGACCGCAGATGTAGGAAAAGGTCCCGACCTTATCGAACTGGTATGTGAATGACTTCTCGGTGTCGAGCGCCTTGGAGCGTACGCCGACGCCGGAAAAGACGATGCTGTGCGGGATGTCGTCGTCGTTCGTCCAGGTTACCGCGGTTCCCTTCTCGACCATGAGCTGTGCGGGACCGAAGGTGAAGTTGTCGATCTTGATCTGGGCGGACGTCGCCGAGATCGCGACCGCGGGGACGGCGAGGCCGACGAGCAGAAGGCTCAGTCGAATCAACAGAGGCATTGACGGTCTCCTTCATCCGGCCAGCGGAGAATCGACGATGGCGAGCGGCGAAGTCGTGGTTACGAGGCTGATGCGGGCGGTCCCGAGGAAATTCTTCAGTTCGCCCGGTGGCACGGCTATCGGTCCGGGCCCCTTGGCGACACCGGGCACGCCCTGCGGAAACGCGGTGGAGCGGGCGGTGTGGAAGGCGACGTGGCCCTCGACCTTCTGCATGACCTGGTGGATATGCCCGTTCAGCACCGTCACGGAGCCAAACCGCTTCAGGTAGCCGAGTGCCTGCGCACCATCGCGGGTACCCCACCCCCAGTCCTGATAGACGATCCACAGCGGCACATGCGCGAACAGCACGATCGGCGTGCTGGATGAGAGTCGCTTCACGTCCTTCTCCAGCCACTCGAGCTGCGCCTGTCCCAGGTCGCCGAGCCCGTTGCCCTGCAGGTTGACGACGTTGACCAGGCCGATGAAGTGG
>DASWON010000024.1:0-3659 GCA_036398735.1 Rhodopila sp. | reverse complement strand
TATTCGCCGGTGCGAACGTGCCGGAGCGCGGTGTCGATCCGGTCAGCGGTGCCACCGTTTCAGGCGATCCCGGCGGCGACATGGCCTGTGCCACGCCCTATTTCTCCACCGTCTTCTCCCACTGTGACCTCGGTGACGGAGTCGACGGGCTTTGGGCGCATCCGGGTGACGGCGGCTACGCGGAGCAGCTCTTTGTCCGCGGCCCGGAACCCGCCATCCCTGAGCCGACGTCGCTGGCAGTCTTCGGCGTCGCCCTGCTTGGCTACGGCGCGGCTCGCGGCAGACGGCAATAATCCTCCTTCGCGGCAGGAAACGGGCTCACGCGCCCGGGCGCGGCCATGCTGTCCGGCATCAATCGGTATCCTGCCATTCCAACCGGCTGACACCGGGCTGCGCCGACAGGTCCCGCATCAGGTTACTTGACCATTCGGGGAAACGCCCGCTGTAGCGCCCGCTGCATTCAAAGCGCGTTTGCACGCCGGGCGTCAGTTCGGTCCGGCGCCAGCGAACGGCGAACCCATGTCCGGCCAGCAGCGCCAGCAACGCCGGCTCCGTCAGGCCGCCCACCGCGACCGTGACGGCGATGGTCCCGCGCCGCCGGGTGATCAGCGCCGCCTCGACGTATTTCAGCAGCCACAACGTCGCCAGGCCAATCGCCGTGCCGGCGATGCCAATCCCGATCTGACCGCCGCCGAAGCACAGACCGAGGACTGTCACCAGCCAGATGGTCGCGGCCGTGGTGACGCCGCGCACGATTTCCTCGCGCCGCAGGATGACGCCGGCACCGATAAACCCGATCCCCGACAGGATCCCCAGCGGCAGGCGCATCATGTCGAGGCTTACCATCGGGACCTGCGCGGCATTCATATGCACGACCAGCCAGTTGGCCTGCAGCATCGCGAGGGCGGCGGCAACCGAGATCAGCACGGTCGTCCGCAATCCGGCCGGCTGGGCGTGCTCGCCGCGGTCGAGTCCGATCAGGAATCCGGCCGCAATGGCGCATCCCAGGCGCAGCACGACATCCATCCAGGAAAGCGTCGCGGACATCGCGTGGACTAGCGCCAGAAACGCGGTTCGGCCTGAAACGCTTTCCAGCGCCTCGAGAGCTTGTGCAGTTCGTCGGCCCTGATCCGGTCGAACTGCTCCGACAACGCTCCGGCGGCGGGTGCGAGGTCCGGACGGCTCGCCACGACGAGCTGATCCATCAGAACCGACGCCGTCACGGCATCATTCATTTTGCCCAATGTCTTCTGCAGCTTCCTGCAGCCGCCCAGATAGGTATCGACCTGTTGAGCGGGGAACAGGCTGGCGACGTAATCGATGCCATAGCGCAGTTTCTTCAACGACTTGCGCAACGCATGTCGCTCGCTGTCCGAGCAGTCGGCGAGATGGCGGCCGCGTCGCTCGACTTTCTCCGCCAGACGATCCAAAAGGCGCGGGCACAGCGCCTCGATCGGCCGTTGCAGTTCCGCGCCGCCGAGCAGCGTTTTTTCCTCCGCCCACGCCGCCAGCCCAAGCACCAGCCCGGTGAAGGGCGACGCGTGCAGTTCGGCGGCGAAATGGTGATGCGCCACCTGGCGCCGTTCGGCTGCCGGCGGGTGAAGCAAGCTGTCCCACGGCTTCAAGCCAGCGGCCTTCAGCGCATCGGGCAGGACCTCGAGGGTGAACACGTCCCAGTCCCTCGCCTCGCCGAAGACCCGCCCGACCCGGCGCAGCTCCGCCTGGAAGCGGGACACCGTGTGTGGCTCCAGCAACGGCTGGAACAGCGCCAGCGCGGCGCGCAGCCGACGGATCGCGACACGCATCTGGTGCACGCCCTCGGGGTCGCCGGACAGCGCCGCTGGCTGGTTGGCCAGCAGGTGGCCGAGTGCGGTGTGCAGGATCTGCCGAAAAGCCGCCGCCGCACTGGTCTTTGCGCGCAGTCCGACATCCTCGGCTTTTTGCGCCGAGGGAGCGACCCCGGTGCGCAGACGATAGCCGCGGGCGGCCTTGCTGAGGCTTTCGACTGTCAGCGGCACCGTCGCATGCAGTTCGAGGGCGAGCCGATACAATGACGCGGGATCACCGGCCTTGAGTTCCAGTTCCAGTTCGCAGACCGGATCACGCGCCTGGCCTGCGACGATGGCGCCGGTATCGAACGCTGCTTCGATGACGCTGCCGCCATCCCGTCTGACGACGCGCGTGATCCGCTCGATGTCGGTCAAGAACACCGGCTGCAGCTCGAGCCGGCGCGGCAGTTTCTCGCCGACCGGGGTTTGTGCCAGCAGCCCAAGATCGGGATCGTCCTGCTCGACCGGCCACTCCCACTCCGCGCGATCCGCCGCGATGCCGCCACGGCGGTCTGCCTTCAGCGTCTGGACCCTGCGCTCGCCGGTGCGGCGGACCCGCAGGCTGACACCGGCTCGCGCAAGTGTCCGGTCGGGCGTGTCGAAATAGGTGGTTAGCTCATGCCGCGACGCAGCCTCGCGCACGCCGGGGCCCCGGAACGCGGGATGCTCGACGATGGCGGCGGAACACCCCTCGGGCACCGCCAGCTTCAGCTCGACTTCGCGCGGTGGGTCGTTCGGCGGATGGTCGTTCATGGCACCACAACGCGGCAGATGGCGGATTGGCTTCGTCCGCCCGGACCAGAAGCCCCGATCAAGAGGCGGCTGGCCGGACGTCGATTGCCGAGGATGCCGTTCGGCGCGCTACCGCGACCTCACCACGTCGCGCGCGGCCCGAACCACGGCATCGGTGGTGATGTCGAACTTCTTATAGACGTCGCCAATCTTCCCGGAGGCACCGAACTCGTGCATGCCGATGAAGCGGCCATCAAAGCCCAGGTAGCGGTCCCAGGAGACCTCGACGCCAGCCTCCACGGCCACGCGCGCGGTCCCCTCGCCCAGCACGGCGCGCTGATAGGCCGGGTCCTGCTGCTCGAACAACAGCCGGCAGGGCATCGAGACAACCGCGGTTGGCACGCCTTCCTGCTGCATCACGGCGCGTGCTTCCACGGCGAGATGCAGTTCGGAACCGGTCGCCATGATCGTGAGTTTGCGGGGGCCGCCTTCGGCCTCCTGCAGCACATAGCCTCCCTTGGCGCTGAGGTTCTCTGTGCCCGGATCGCGGCGCAGCAGCGGCATCGGCTGGCGCGACAAGGCGATCAGGGCGGCGCGGCGCGGCGCATCCAGGATGCATTCCCAGCATTCCGCGGTCTCGATCGGGTCACCGGGGCGGTACACGGCGAGATGGGGAATGGCCCGCAGAGCCGCCAGATGCTCGATCGGCTGGTGGGTCGGGCCGTCTTCGCCGAGGCCGATCGAATCGTGGGTCATGACGAAGATGGTGCGGATTTCCATCATGGCGGCGAGGCGGATCGACGGACGGCAGTAGTCGGAGAAGGTCAGGAACGTGCCGCCGTAGGGGATCAGCCCGCCGTGCAGGGCGATACCGTTCATCGCCGCGGCCATGCCATGCTCACGCACGCCGTAGTGCACGTAGGAGCCTTTGTACTCGCCGGGCCGGATTTCGACCTGGTTCTTCGCCTTGGTATTGTTCGAAGGCGTGAGATCGGCCGAACCGCCCAGCAGCTCGGGAATGGCGTCGAACAGATGGTTCAGCACCGCGCCGCTGGCCTGGCGGGTGGCGATGTCCTTGCCGCTGTCGAGGAACTCCTT
>DASWON010000023.1:0-5983 GCA_036398735.1 Rhodopila sp. | reverse complement strand
CGCGCGGGTCTTGCAGACTTTGCAGAAGACGTCGCCTGGGTCTGCAAAGGATGCCATTGTCTCGACGCCTCGCCTGCGATTGTCAGATCGCGGAGAGATACGGCAGAAGGCTGAAGTAACGGTTAATTTCAGGGCGGGGCTTTGCCCCAAACCCCACCAAAGGCCGTAGGCCTTTGGAAACCTTTAATGTTAAGGGGCCGTCGTCCTCTTCACACCTTTTATATATGGTTTCCAAAGGCCTACGGCCTTTGGCGGGGCGCGGGGCAGAGCCCCGCATTACCGGATCCGGCGAAACTTATGCAGCGACCGCAAGTTCTCCGGCCGAGGCTTGTCCGGATAGACCTGCGGCCAGGTCGTCCACGACACCTCGCCCACGTACAGGTCGCCTTGTGAATCCACCGTCAGCCCGTGCGGCGCCATGAACTCGGTCGGGCCGAGCCCGGCATGCGCCGCGCCGATGCGGCCGATGCGCTTGCCGGTATGGTCCACGACCGTCACGCGCGGCCCCAGATTGGGCACGTCCCGGTTGACCGGCATCACCGGCCCCAACTCGCCGATATAGCAGACCGGGCACTTGCCCGGCGTCATGAACAGACCACAGGGGCGGTGCAGGTTGTTCCACTGCGTCTCGTACCGGCCATTGCCGTCGAACACCTGTATGCGGTGGTTCTCGCGGTCCGCGACATAGACCCAGCCGTCGGCATCGCAGGCGATGTTGTGCACGATGTTGAACTCGCCCGGGTCGGTGCCGGGCCCGCCCCAGGACATCAGCTTCTTGCCGTCCGGCGCGTATTTGTGCACCCGGGCATTGCCGTACCCGTCGGAGACATAGACGTCCCCCTCCGGCGACAGCGCGGTATGGGTGCAGCGATGGAAGGGCTCGCCACTCATATACGGCGCCGGCTTGCCGGGGATGCCGATGGTCAGCAGCACCTTGCCCTCCAGCGTGCACTGCCGGACGGTGTGGTCGGCGTCGTCGGTCAGCCAGACCGTGTCGTCCGGGCCCATATGCAGCCCGTGCGCACGGGGAAAGACGCCTTCGCCCCAGGAGCGAAGGAAATTGCCGTCGCGGTCGAACACGATCATCGGGTGCTCGCCGCGGTTGAAGACATAGACCTGGTCGTTGCGGTCTACCCCGACCGCGCCGATTTCCTTGAACGACCAGCCCGGCGGGAGCTTGGCCCAGTTCTCGACCGGTTCGTAGACGTAATCGCCGTTTCCCATGGTGACCATGGCGTCGTTTCCCTGTTCTTTTGCCCGACTATGGCATGGCGCCGCCGGGGACGCCAAACACTCCGCATCTGGCACCGGCGTTGCATGCCTCCGCCAGGTTCAACCGGAGGGATGCTATGTCGCGCGTCGGAGCGCTGCCGCTGTACGAAGCGGAATTGGAGCAGGCGGGGCTGGAGCCCGGGCTGTACAATGCGGATCTGGCGCCCGTGCCGCTGGAAAAGCGCGATTGGAGCTGGGTCAATATGTCCACCGTCTGGATGGGCATGGTGCACAACGTGGTGGCGTACGAGACGGCCGCCGGGCTGATGGCGCTGGGCATGAATGCCTGGCAGGCCCTGGCCTGCACCGCGATCGCATACCTGTTCCTGTTCGTGGCCATGTGGTTCAACGCCGTGTCCGGCACGCGCTACGGCCTGCCGTTCTGCGTGCTGATCCGTTCCTCCTTCGGGCCGCGCGGGGCGCAGGTGCCGGTGGTGCTGCGCGGCTTCGTCGCGATCTTCTGGTTCGCGGTGCAGGCCTATGCCGGCAGCACGGCGATCGACGCGATCATCGGCACGCTGTGGCAGCCCTGGACGGCGCTGACCATGCCGATCCTGGGCCTGGCCCTGCGCGGCTGGTTGTCGGTCGGGCTGTTCTGGGTGCTGCATGGCTGGATTGTCAGCCACGGCGTGCACCGCATCCGCAATTTCGAGCTGATCGCCGGGCCGCTGGTCATCATCGTCGGGCTGCTGGCGACGCTGTGGGGGCTGAATGTCGGGCACGGGCTGGGGCCTTTGTTCGCGGAGCCGTCGCATCTGTCCGGCGCCAAGGGCTGGCTGACCTTCGCCGGCGGCGTCACCGGGCTGATCGGCGTATGGTCGACCTTCGCGGTGAACATCCCCGACCTCTCGCGTTTCGTCCGGTCGGAGCGGGACCAGGTGCTGGGCCAGCTGGTCGGCCTGCCGATCACCGCCGTGGTGTTCACGCTGATGAGCGTGATCGTCACCTCCGCCACCGTCATTGCATTCGGCAAGCCGATCTGGGACCCGGTGCAGCTGCTGTTGGCGATCGGCAATCCGTGGATTCTGATCCTGGGCGGGGTGACGGTGGTGATCGCGACGCTGTCGGTCAATGTCGCGGCGAATATCATGCCGGCCTGCTACGACCTGGTGAATCTGTTCCCGCGCCAGCTCAATTTCGCGCGCGCCGGGCTGGCGGTGCTGCTGATCGGGCTGCTGTTCATGCCCTGGCTATGGTTCAAGGATGCGGATAGCATCTTCAAGGTGCTGGGCGCGATCGGCGGGCTGCTGGGGCCGGTGACGGGCATCATGCTGGCGGATTATTTCGGCATCCGGCAGCAGCGCTATGTGGTGCCGGATCTGTATCGCTATGACGGCATCTACGGCGCGGCCGATGGCTGGAACGGCGCCGGGCTGCTGGCCTTCGTGATTGGCGGCATCGCAGCGCTGAGCGGGCTGTTCGTGCCGGCGCTGGCCACGGCGTATTCCTTCTCCTGGTTCATCGGCGTGGTGGTGGGGGCCGTGGTCTACCTGGCGTTGGCTCGCGGCGCGGCGCGGGCCCGGTGATGCTCGACCGTGTGATCCGCCGCGCCCGGCTGGCCGACGCGCCTGATCTGGTGGAGATCGGCATCGCCGCCGGGCGCATTGCGGCGATCGGCGGTGATCTGGGGGCAGGGGAGACGCCGTCGCTGGATGCGGAGGCCTGCCTGGTCGTGCCGGGCCTGGTCGAATCGCATCTGCATCTGGACAAGGCCTGCATCCTGGACCGCGCCGCCGCGGCCGAGGGCCCGGTGAAGGAGGCTGTTGCCGCCACGACCCGCGCCAAGCGGGACTTCACGCCGGAGGATGTTTACGCGCGGGGCCGCCGGGTTCTGGAACGCAGCATCGCTCAGGGCACGATGCGCGTGCGCACCCATGTGGAGCTGGACCCGGGCATTGGCCTGCGCGGGCTGGAGGGGGTGGAGGCCCTGGCGCGCGACTTCGCCTGGGCGGTGGACATCGAGGTCTGCGTCTTCCCGCAGGAAGGCATGCTGAACAACCCGGGCACCGAGGCGCTGCTGATCGAGGGGCTGCGCCGCGGTGCGCGGGTTCTGGGCGCCTGCCCCTATACCGACAGCGACCCGGAAGGGCAGATCGACCGCATCTTCGCGATCGCGCGGGATTTCGACGTCGATATCGACATGCATTTGGACATGGCGGACGGGCCGGAGGGCATGCTGGCCGAGTCTGTCTGCCGTAAGACCGAGGAGTACGGCTGGGGCGGGCGCGTGGTGATCGGCCATGCCAGCCAGCTCTCCTTCCTGCCGCCGGCGCGGCTGGATGTGGTGGCCCGGCGGCTGGCGTCGGCGGGCGTTGGCGTGGTGGTGCTGCCAGCGACGGATCTGTTCCTGATCGGCCGCTCCTTCGACCACGCCGTGCCGCGTGGCGTGCCGCCGGTGCAGCATTTGCACGACCACGGCGTGGCCTGCGCCATCGCTACCAACAACGTGCTGAACCCGTTCACGCCGTATGGGGATTGCTCGTTGCTGCGCATGGCGAACCTGGCCGCCAATGTCGCACAGATCGGCAGTCCGGAGCGGTTGGGCACCTGCCTGGAGATGGTGACGACTCGCGCCGCCGCGCTGTTGCGGCTGCCGGGGTACGGCATCGCGGTGGGGCATGCGGCTGACCTGGTGGCGATCGATGTCGCTGACCCGGCGGGGGCGGTGGCGGAGATTGCGTTGCCGCTTTGGGGGGTGAAAGGCGGGCGGGTCAGCTTTGTGCGGCCGCGGGCGGTTTTGTATCCGCCGGGGGCGTAGATTTTGGGACTCTCCCTCCGCTGCCATTCCAACGAGCCGGAGGGCGGCTCGTTGGAACCTTGAGCCGCGTCACCCCAAACCCCGGCAGAGGACAGTCATCCTCTGCACACCTTTAGTTTCCGTGGGAAATGCGCCACTTCGTGAGATCGTCGGCGCCCGGGCCAGCCTCAGCTCTGATGTGCCTCGGATCAACAAGGGCACCCGTTTCGGCATCGACGAGCGCGAGTTTCACCGGATGCCCGGAATAGGCATCAACAAAGCGAAGCGGCGGACCATCAAGGCCGGCGAGATTCCATTTGTCGCCAACCTGCATCATTGCCAGCAGCACGAATGCAATATCGTGACCTCTCGTTGTCAGGATGTACTCATACCGATCCGGGCGCGACTGATACTGGCGTCGCTCAAGCAGCTCGCTCTTCTCAAGGACCTTGAGCCTGTCGGAGAGCGTGGCGTTCGTGACGCCGGTTGAGTGCTGCAGATCATCGTAACGCGTGAGCCCGAGAAACAGGTCGCGCACGATCAGCATACCCCATCGGTCGCCAAGCGCGCCCATCACGCTCGCGACCGAGCACGTCATTCCTTCAAAGCCCTTCGACCTCATCGTCCCCTCTTCCTGCCATCCCGATAACGCGCCTACCACCTGAGCCGCTCACTGACCAAGCGTTGCCTCTTGATGACTCTTATAATAAGAGCTAGATTGGCGGCGGCCAAGCTTTTTGGAGTGGGTCATGGGTGAAACCCGGCGTGCCGCAGTCGTCACGGGGCATCGTCAGGGATGCGTCCGGACCTTGATGTCAGCCCAAATCAACTGCACGAGGAAGAATTCATGATGCCCAAGCATGTTCGCGCTGCGGCTGGTTTGGCATTCGGCCTCCTTCTCTCGGGGCCGATAGTGACTGTTCCTGGATATGCTCAATCAAGTCCGTCATCCTCAGCTGCCGCTGAAAGGCCTGCGGCTCCCTGGGATCAGAGGGTAAATCCCGACGCCATCCAGGCAGACGTATGGTTCGACAACTACAAATTCCGTGACGGGGAGACGCTGCCGCGGCTCAAGATTCATTATGCGACCCTGGGCACGCCACACCGCAATGCCAAGGGCGAGATCGATAATGCAGTCCTTGTTCTCCATTGGACCGGAGCAGACGGCCGCGCGTTGCTGAGCCCGACCTATACGAAAGCGCTCTTCGATCCCGGCCGGCCGCTCGACTCACGCCGCTACTACCTGATCTTTCCGGACAGTGTCGGCCATGGTCAGTCCAGCAAGCCGAGCGACGGGCTGAAAGCAAAATTCCCAAATTATGATTATGGCGATATCGTCGACCTCCAGCACAAGGTCGTGACGCAGACGCTGGGGATCAAACATCTCCACGCCATTCTCGGTATGTCCATGGGCGGCATGAATGCGTGGCAATGGGCGGAGGCCTATCCCGACATGGTGGATGGGGTGATGCCGGTGGTCTCGCTGCCCATCCCGGTTTCCGGCCGCAACCTTCTCTGGCGGCGCATGGTGATTGACGCGATCCGATCCGATCCGGAGTGGAAAGGCGGAGACTATACGCAGGCACCGCTCGGCTGGATCGTGGGGTACAACATCCTGCGGCTGATGATCGACAGCGCGCCGGCTCTTCAGCAGGAAGTACCTAACGGCCCGGCGGCGGACAAATTCCTCGGCGTCAATCGCTTCGCGGCGGAACATGTCGACGCAAACGATATTCTGTATTCGCTCAAATCCTCATTCACCTACGATCCCGAGCCAGAGCTGTCCAAGATCAAGACGAAACTCTTCGCGCTCAATTTCTCCGATGACGAGTTCAATCCTGATCGGCTGCAAGTTCTGGAAACGGCGGTGCCAAAGCTCGCGCACGGCCGTTACGTCGTTCAACCGGGAACAGCTTCGTCCCCCGGTCACTACACGATGACACGCCCTGATCTTTGGGCTGGGCACGTCGCCGA
>DASWON010000022.1:0-13489 GCA_036398735.1 Rhodopila sp. | reverse complement strand
GGATCGTCGGCCAGCGCCCGCAGGATTTCCGGGGCCGTGTCAGCCGAGGCGCCCTGGCGGACGCGAATTGCCTCATCGGCGTTCATCAATCGCCATCCAGCAGCGACACGCGCCAGTGGCGACGTCCGCTACGCTTTACTTCATACATCGCCATGTCCGCCCGGCGGGTCACATCCTCGATCGACTCCTGGCTACCGGCCCGACGCGTAGCAATCCCGACCGAAATGCCGAGCTTCGGAAACGCCTCGGGGAGCCTCGCCTGCAATTCGGCCGGGGCGTTCCTGCACAGGTAATCTGCCCGCTCCGCCGCGGTCATATGGTCCGCCCCACCCAGCCACACGGCGAACTCATCGCCTCCCAGGCGCGTGATCAAATCGGTCGGTCGAACAAGCTTGCGGAGGATCTCCGCGAAGTGAACCAGGACCTGGTCGCCCGTTGCATGTCCCAGACGGTCGTTGACCGACTTGAATGCATCGATGTCAACGAACATCAGCGTTCCGGCCTCGCCTTCGCGGTCCAGCCGAGCGATCTGACGGCGCATATCTTCGACGAACGCACGGCGATTCAGCAGACCGGTCAACGAATCGGTGCGCGCCTGACGGGTCATTTCCCGTTGCAGAACTTCGTACTCCAGAACCATGCGTACCAGGCAAACCGCCGATCCGGCCAGGATGGTGTCCTCCTGATCCCACGGACGCGACCCCGCATGGCGCCAGATCGCCAGGCCCGTCGGATTAGCGGAGCGTGTTTCGCAGCCGACGGCCAACACCAGCCGACCGTCCGGGTTTGTACCGCAGTGCGGCTCGAATGGGGCATCGGTCACCAAGCCGGCAGCCAGGTCCAGTACCTCTGAGGCACCAGGTCCGCATTCATGCAGCACCTCGATCTGCGCGTCCTGGGAAACGGCACCGACCACCGCCGAACCTTCAGCCCCGAGCGCATGGATCAGAGTGCTCAGCGCCGCGTCCATCATGCTGTCGACATCAATCTCCTGTTTCACCCGGTGGAGCATGTGGTGCAGTACCTGCTCGCGCCGGAGTCGCCCGGCGATCTCCGTCGATTCCGCCTCAGATTCGGTGATGTCGATCCCGATGCCGCGGGCACCCACGACGCCACCGGCAGCGTCGTGAAGCGGCGCTGCAGAGACCGCCATGATTGCCACGCTGCCGTCGGCCCGCCTAAGCCAGGCGCGGTGCCTTCGTGTCTCGGCGGTCGGGCGGAACGGGTTGGACAGTGCGCTCATTGCGGCGTCGGCGAGGAGACATTCCGAGGGCTGGCCGATCAACGAGCCCGGCGGCCAGCCAAGCGCGGTGTCGGGCATCATGAGAACGAACCGGCCTTCGGTATCGGTCTCGAACGCGAGATCGGTTGCCAGGGCAACCAGATGACGCCAACGCTGGCGGCTCTCGAGGAGAGCGGCGTGGATGCTGCCCTGCGGCAGCCCCGACGGCGGGTCCGCAGACGATTCGAGAACCATTCCAGACATTATGCGACGCGTCCCGAAGACAGGACGCGATTAGAACCATACAATGATTAACGAACCGTTGCTGCCCGGCAGATAAGTTTCCACACGATGGCGTCAGCCGCCCGCGGGACGAGAGCCGGCGCGTGATCCATCGGCGCATCGCGGCTCTGTGACGCGGCGCGAGGACAGCGCCGGGCGTCCCACCCGCCCGAAGCCGCGCCGCCCGGACGCCACGAAGCCGCCCTATGGCGCGGCCGTAGTCGTCAGACCCCGTCGCGGCAACCAGTCCATGAAGCGGGCGGCGTTGTCGATCGCCTCCTGTTCAACCGCGTGGCTGTCCCGCACGTAATGTTCGGCGAACCCTTCGACACCCCAGCGCTGATACTGCATCATATGGGTCAGCTCATGCGCCCAGACCTTCAGATCGGACTCCGCAGTCCGGTCGTTTCTGAACAACACGACATCGCCAAGCGTGATCGCCGTCGCGTCCCCGTAGGAGAATGCCAGCGCCGGCAGCGTGAGCGCATGTGCCCCCTCGGCAAAGCGACACTTCTGCAACAGGGCGGCGGGAAAATAGCCCAGCAGGGCGCGGTAGACCCCCGGCGGGATCGGCCGCACTCCGTCGGCAATCGCTTGCTGGCGCCCGGCGTCGATCAGCGCGGCCAGGGTCCCGGCAGCATAATCGAGCAGGCCAGCAGGCATGGCCGGCTGGGTCCGGGCGGGCAGCATCCAGGCGAGGCCGGCTAACAAGAGGAACCGTCGCATGAACATGAGATGGGAAAAATCATGACGGGATATTCATCGTTCATCACGTCGAAAGCTCGCCAGAATTGTGGCGATACCGGGAAGATTGATGACCCGTCTTTATATCCGGTGCCCGCGGAGGCTCAACAGGCAGCCGTGGATGTCAGACCCGCTCGCTGATCGCGATCGCGGCGCGGCAGCCGGCCTTGATCACGCGTGACAGCAGGCGATAACCGGGAGCCTGCTGCGCGCCATGTTCCAGGCCGATGTCGCGGTGCTCGCGTTCCTCGGCACGAAACGACTCCACCGTCCGGTGCAGGTCCGGGTCGGATGTGCCTGCTTCCTCCAGCTCTCCAAGGGTTTCGAGCTGCGCGGTGTAATGGTCGTCGATGGCTTCCTCGACCGCAACGGTGCAAGCCATTGCCGCTTTCTCGCCCAGCGCGGCGGTCATCGCACCGAGTGCGAAGCCGGCGAGGTGCCACAACGGCAGCATGGCGGTCGGGCGTACCCGGCGATCCGCGATCATGTCACCGAATCGCTGCAGATGCTGCCGCTCCTGCGCCTGCATGTGGCGGATGAGGTCTCCCTTGGCGCCACGTCCGAGCACCGCGAGTTGACCGGCGTAGATCCGCGTCGCGCCGTATTCGCCGGCGTGGTCCACCCTGACCATGCGTTCGGCGACCTCCGCGGCAGTTAGATCGCCTGGCAACCCAACACTCATCGCCTGCCCCTCCTGACCGACAGCGAAATGGCGAGAACCGCCGACAATCCCAGGGCATAGAGCAGATTCATCGCCGCCATGGACAGTGGTAGGCCGGGGATTAGAAAGCTCGGCTCATCGCACGGCTTGGCCGGACGCGCCGGCATCGAGGCCAGCCGCTCGGCGATCGAGGCGCCGCCGATATGGGGTGCCGCGCACTCCGGCAACGGACTGGGCCACCACTGCAATTCAACACCGACATGCACCGCGGCGATGGCCGCGTCCGTCAGCAGCGCGACGATGGCGAGGACCAGAAGCGTCCGGGCGAGGCCGCGATCGGCGATGGCGGCCAGCAACCCGAGCACGATGACGACGCGATACGGCCAGCGCTCCAGCAGGCACAGCGCACATGGCACGAGTTCCCCCCAGATTTCGGACGCATAGGCGGTGCCGAGCGCCGCCGCCGCCCCAAGGGCTGCCAGCACGGCCAGGGTTCGCGATGGACGACGCTGCATGGGTGCCCGTGTGCCCCGGTTGGCGACCGGATGCAAGTTGCCGTTGATGTCCACCACATCGGGCCCGGACTTCCCCCGGCGACGACGGTGCCGCTCGGCGTCGACACGCGCCGCGGCAATCGGACCGATGCGATCGCCGCCGCTGGATCTGACGCCACGCGGCCGGCGCCGCCGGACCTGCGAGAAGCCACGCCGTCGGCAATTCACGGATGGTTCCGCAAGCCGCCGCTGCGGCCGATGGCATGAGTCGGGCGGCCTGTCTGTATTGCGCAAGCAGTTGGCATCGATCATGAAGACCGCTCAGGCCGCAGCCGACATAGGGGAAGCCATGAGCGAGAATACGCATCGCATCGTATGGGGCCGCAACACGTCCAGCAACGTCATGAAAGTCCTGTGGGGCCTCAGCGAACTCGGCCTCGCGTTCGAGCGGATCGATGTCGGCGGCGCCTTCGGCAAGACCGACACGCCCGCGTATCGCGCGATGAACCCCACCGGGCTTGTCCCCACCCTGCAAGAGGGCGAATTCACCCTGTGGGAGAGCAATGCGATCCTGCGCTACCTCGGCCAGGTGCATGCATCCGGCGCATCGCTCTGGCCGGCTGAGCCGCATGCCCGGGCTGACATCGATCGCTGGATGGATGCCCAGCAGTCGGTGCTCAACCGGCCCATGCGCGACGTATTCTGGGGTCTGGTACGCACGCCGGCCGACAGGCGCGACCTGCGGGCGGTCAAGGCGGCGATCGACGAAGCCACGCGCGCCTGGCAACTGATCGAGGCCGGGCTCGACCGCCACGACTTTATCGCCGGGAGCGCGTTCACCCTGTGCGATATTCCCTGGGGCGTGCATGCGCACCGCTGGTTCGGCATCGACTATCAGGGGCTGACGCGGCCGGAGCTGCCCGCGCTACGCGCCTGGTACGACCGGTTGTGCCAGCGGCCCGCCTATAAGCAGTACGTCGTCGCGACACCGATCGCGTAGGCCCGACTCTTCGGCAGGCCGAACCGACGGCGCAGGCCGGATCCGCCGATGGCCACATCATCTGGCGGGATTGTTCCGAGCGAAAGCGGCTGGCGCCTCCCAGTGTTTCCATGCAGTATGAGCAATCGTTTAAAAGCCACTGGGTTCGGCTGATTCCTGGCCGGGCCCCGAGCAAGCCAACAGACGGCACTATTCAGGAGACGCCTGTTGAGCATTCCACAAGCCGCCACCAACGCGCCCTCTCGGACCGGCCGCCTGGCGTTGCCGGCCGCGGTGGATCGTCGACGTATCGTATGGTCGTACGCCATCACCGTCGGCGTCTATCATCTGGTCGCGCTGCTGGCGGTCCTGCCCTGGTTTTTCAGCTGGACTGGGGTCGTGCTGGCGGTCCTCGGGCTATACGTATTCGGCAGCCTAGGCATCAACTTGTGCTACCATCGGTTGCTGACGCATCGCGGCCTGGTCTGCCCGAAATGGCTGGAACACGGCTTTGCCATCCTGGGCGTATGTTCCATGCAGGACACGCCGGCGCGCTGGGTCGCCGTGCATCGACGCCACCACGAGCACTCCGACCGGCAGGATGATCCGCATAGTCCCCTGGTGGACTTCCTGTGGGGCCATGTCGGCTGGATGCTGATGGAAAACCGCGACCTTGTCCGGCTGGGCATCTATGACCGCTATGCGAAGGATATCCTGCGCGACCCGTTCTACCGCCGGATGGAACGGACGCCGCTGTATCCCATCATCCTGCTGGGCTCCTGGGTGGTCTTCTTCGTTGGCGGCTTCGCGGCCGGGATGCTGGACGGAGCGGGCACCGCCGGAGCATTGCAGTTCGGCGCGAGCCTGCTGATCTGGGGTGTGTTCGTGCGCACCGTCGTGGTCTGGCATATCACGTGGTCGGTCAACTCGGCGGCGCACCTGTGGGGCTACCGCAATTATGAGACCGGCGAGCAGAGCCGCAACAACTGGGTCGTCGCGCTCATTTCAAACGGCGAAGGATGGCACAACAACCACCACGCCGACTCACGATCTGCCCGGCATGGTCATCGGCCCTGGGAGGTCGACGTCGTGTTCGCAACCATACGCGGGCTGGCCTTGCTCGGTCTTGCGTGGGACGTCGCAATGCCGGATCGGCAGAAGATCGCCGCGCTGACCAAGAACGACCGAAGCTGAGCGGCGCTTACGGGCTGCCACGCCAGCAATTCACGCCTTGCGACGCAGGTTCGCCATTAGCCGGCGGGGCCATTCTGCGCGCCGCCCGCTGCCGGCGTCGGTATTCTCACCGGCGCCAGTCGACCCGACGCGACGACGAACTCCCGCCTAAGCCGCCTCGCCACCGGCGTCTTTCCTCCACCGGCGTCTTCCCCACCGGCGCCTTTCCCCCACTGGCGCCTTCCCCGTTGCGCCTTCCCCACTGAGCCTTCCACTACCGGCACTCCAACCCATGGACGCTCCAGCCATTGGGCGCCGTCGCAGCCGGGCAAGGCGGCTCTCGGCATGCTCAGTGCGGATGGCGCGTCATGCCTGCGGCGCCGGCTGAATATCCACCATCAATTCATTCCCGAGCTTTTCCAGACCGGTCCGCATCGCCTCCACGGCCGCGGCACTTGGCGCCCGCAGCAATGCGGTGGCCCGGAACAGCGCCTCGCCGCTGAACGAGCCGCTGGCGACGCCGGTGGTCAGTTCCTCGATGTTGACTCCGCTTTCGGCTAAAATCCGAGCGACGTCGCGCACGATCCCAGGCCGGTCATTGCCCACGACCTCCAGCGCGAGCCTCGGCTCAGCCGGTGCGACGGCGCCCGACGCCGGCCCCTGCCCGCTTTCAACAACGATCCGCAGGCCCTGGTCCTCCAATGCCCGCAGATCATCCAGCAGCGCCTCAGGCCCCTCGACCAGCACGATACCCGCGAACTGACCCGCCAACCGGGCCATCCGGCTCTCCAGCCAGCTGCCGCCACCGGCCGCCACCGCTTCCGATAATGCACGAACCAGGCCGGGACGATCCGGCCCGACGACGGTCAGTATGAGTGAGGCCATGTCCATATCCTCCCGGCGAGGGCCTGGGCATACCGGCTCCCGCCCCGTTCGACCAGTCGGCGCATCCCACCTATTCGGGAACGCCATTGCAAACCGGAACGCGGCATGGTTCTTACCCGCCCCTTGGAGGATACGTTAACAATGTCCAAATTCGTTTCCGGCCGCCATTTCTTGCAGACACCGGGGCCGACCAATCTGCCCGACCGCGTGCTGCGTGCCATGGATCGTAACGCGATCAATCATCGGGGTCCGGAATTCGGCGCCCTTGGCCGTGAGATCGTCGGCAAGCTGCGCGCGGTCTTCCAGACCGAGGCTGCAACGATCGGCGTATTCCCCGCCTCGGGCACCGGCGCCTGGGAAGCCGCGCTGGCCAACACGCTGGTGCCCGGGGACCGGATCCTGATCAGCCGCACCGGCCAGTTCTCTCACCTGTGGGAACAGATGGCGATCCGCTTCGGGCTGGACGTGATGAGCCTGGAGACCGACTGGCGCCGCGGCGGCGACCCGCAGGCGATCGGCCAGGTGCTGGAGCAGGACCGCGAGCATCGCATCAAGGCGGTCTGTGCCGTCCACAGCGAAACCTCGACGAGTTGCATGACCGACATCGCCGCCGTACGGCAGGCGATGGATCGCACCGCCCATCCGGCACTGCTGATGGTCGACGCGATCTCCTCGCTAGGCTGCGCCGACTATCGGCATGACGACTGGAACGTGGACGTGACGATCGCCGGTTCGCAGAAGGGCCTGATGGTGCCGCCGGGGCTGTCGTTCACCGCGATCAGTGACAAGGCTCTCGCCGCAGCGCGAGCCGGCGGGGCACGGCGCAGCTACTGGGACTGGGAGCCGCTGGTCACCGCCAACAAGACCGGCTTCTTCCCCTACACGCCGGCGGTCAATCTGCTGTTCGCGCTGAATGAGGCGCTTGACATGCTGGCCGAGGAAGGTCTGCCCAACGTATTTGCTCGCCACAGCCGCTATGCTCGGGCGACCCGGCTGGCCGTCGCCGCCTGGGGGCTGGAACTGCAATGCGCCGATCCCGCCGCCTACGCGCCCGGCGTCACGGCCATTCGCACACCGGAGGGTCATAGCGCGGACAACCTGCGGAACGTCATTCTGGAGCGGTTCAATATGAGTCTCGGCAATGGTCTCGGCCGCCTCGACGACCGCGTGTTCCGTGTCGGCCACATGGGTGATCTGGGTGTGCTGTCCTTTACCGGCACGCTGACCGGGGTGGAGATGGGGCTACGCGCGGCCGGCATCCCGCACCAGGACGGCGGCGTACAGGCGGCGATGAACTTTCTTGCGTCGTCCGACGGCTGAGGCTGCATGGGCGGCGACCGGCGCGCCCCACGGATCTTGATGCGTCGCCCTGCGGCCGGCACCGGGCAGCTTGCAGCAGTGCCGGATGAGACAGCCGTGGCAGAGCCGCTCAGGCCGGGCGCGGCTGAGGCGGGCCGGACGACTGCGGCGCCGGAGACGGGGGCGATGACGGCGTGGCCGAGCGGGGCGGCCACGATCGGTGCTTCGCGGACGACCCCGGAAACGCCTGAGGCGACGAGCCTGGCAGCGCCAGGCGAGGCGATGACGGCGGCGTCGGGCGAGACGCCCCGGGAGGCCCCGGGCGGAGCGATCACGGTGGTGCCAGGCACGGGCAGGTTGCCGGCGTCCGCCTTGGCAGTCGTGTCGGATCATCCGGCGAACGGGATCCGGCCGGGCCGCCCGCCCTGATGTACGGGGCACTGGAAGTCTTCCTGGTCTTCCTGCGCCTCGGCTGCACCAGCTTTGGTGGGCCTGTCGCCCACCTCGGCTACTACCGAGCCGACCTTGTTGCCAGACGCGGCTGGCTCAGCGAGGCGACATTTGCCGACATCGTCGCGCTGTGCCAGTTCATGCCAGGTCCGGCCTCGTCGCAAACCGGGATGGCGATCGGCCTGCTGCGCGCGGGTCCGCTGGGCATGTTCGCGGCCTGGCTGGGGTTCACCTTGCCGTCCGCGCTGGCGATGACCGTGTTCGCCTATAGCATTGGCGCGATTGGAGATCTGTCCCACGCGGGCTGGCTGCTCGGGCTGAAGCTGGTCGCCGTGGCGGTCGTGGCGCAAGCGGTCTGGGGAATGGCCCGCAGTCTGGCACCCGATCGCGCCCGCGCCAGCGTCGCCGTCACAGCCTGCCTCGTCTGCCTGGCGGTCCCCTCGTCGGTCGGCCAGGTGGCCGCAATCCTGGTCGGAGCACTGGTCGGCGTCACCCTGCTGCCGCGCGCGGCAGGCGGCCCCGACGTACCGGCGGCCATGGGGATCCGCATCCCGGTCGGACTGGCGGGCGCTCTGCTGGTGGCGTTCTTTGTGCTGCTGTTCGGTCTGCCCGTCCTGGCGGACGCGACCGGCGGGCATCTCCCCCGCCTCATCGACGCATTCTATCGCGCCGGCTCGCTGGTGTTCGGCGGCGGCCACGTCGTGTTGCCGCTGCTCCAGGCGACGGTGGTGGAACCGGGCTGGGTGCGCCAGGACGCCTTCCTCGCGGGCTATGGCGCGACGCAGGCGATGCCGGGGCCGATCTTCACCTTCGCCGCGTTCCTGGGCGCGGTCGAGGTCCCGAACCCGCGTGGATGGGTCGGCGCGCTGGTGGCGACGGTCTCGATCTTTGCGTCGTCATTCCTGCTGGTGGGCGGCCTGCTGCCGTTCTGGGACACGCTGCGGCACCGTCCGGGCGTCCGCGCGGCGTTGCTGGGGGTGAACGCAGCGGTCGTGGGCGTGCTGCTGGCCGCGTTGTTCACCCCGATCTGGACCCAGACGATGCATTCCGCGGCCGATTTCGGTCTCGGTCTGGTGGCGTTCCTGCTGCTGACGCTATGGGCGCTGCCGCCCTGGCTGGTGGTGCTGCTCGGCGCGGCCGCGGGCGAGGTGCTCGTCCAGTCAGGCCTGCCGCTGTAATCCCCAATCAGCGCTGAAGCTGACCAGGATGTGCGCCGGGCCGAGCTGGCGGCCACGCGCGAAATCGAGCAGATACCAGCCGGCCGCCCATCGCCGAAACGTCAACAATCGCCTGGCGGGTATGAGGGCAGGAGCGGATCACGTCGGCGCAAGCGCCTCAGTGCAGCGGCGCAACCGCGGCCTCTCCCGTCGGCTTGTGCTGCGAGAAGCGTTCGACCATCGTGGCACTCGCGGCATTCAGCCCGATCACCTCGACCGCCCGTCCGTGACGGCGCGCCTTGAGCACCACGCGGTCCAGGGCGCCCACCGCCGAGATATCCCAGAAATGGGCGCCGCTGACGTCGATCACGATCCTGTCCACGTCCTCCAGCAGATCGATCGCCTCGAAAAACGTGCCTGCAGAGGCAAAGAACACCTGGCCCTCGACCTGATAGGTGCGGGTGCGCCCATCGGCGGAGAGTGTCGACGTGACCCGGCTGAGGCGGGCCACCTTGCCTGCGAAGAACACACCCGAGAGCAGCACGCCGACCAGCACCCCCTTGGCCAGATCGGCCGTCGCGACCACGGTGCCGACCGTCGCCAGCATCACCACCGAGGACGGCAGCGGATTGGTCCGCAGCCGTGCGATGGATCGCCAGGAGAACGTGTTGATCGATACCATGATCATGACGGCGGTCAGCGCCGCGACCGGGACGATCGCGAGCAGGCGCTGCAGGATCACCAGGAGGACCAGCAGGAAGGCTCCGGCGATAAAGGTCGAAAGCCGGCCGCGCCCACCCGAGGAGACGTTGATAACGGACTGACCGATCATCGCACAGCCACCCATGCCGCCGAACAGCGCCGAGGCAATGTTGGCGACGCCCTGCCCCATGCACTCCCGGTTCTTGCCGCTGGGCGTATCGGTCATGTCATCGACGATCTGGGCAGTCAGCAGCGATTCCAGCAGCCCGACCGCCGCGAGGGTCAACGAGACTGGAAGCAGGATGTGCAGCGTTTCCAGGTTGAGCGGAACCGTCGGCAGCGCAAAGCTGGGCAGCGTCGTGGGCAACTGGCCGAGATCCGCCACCGTCCGCACGGGAAGCCGCAATGCGACGGTGATGATTGTCAGGATCACGATCGCGACCAGCGGCGACGGCACGGCCTTGGTGAGCCTGGGAAACAGGTAGATGATCGCCAGCCCGAGCGCGATCAGCCCGTAGGTGGCGGCCGGCACGCCGGTGAGTTGCGGAAGCTGTGCCAGAAAGATCAGGATCGCGAGGGCGTTGACGAACCCGGTCATGACCGACTGCGACACGAAGCGCATCAGCCGTCCCAGCTTGAGGAGGCCGGCGATAATCTGGAAGACCCCCATCAGGATCGTCGCGGCCAGCAAATAGCGCACGCCATGATCATGCACCAGGCCGGTCATCAGCACCGCCGTCGAGGCGGTCGCGGCGGAAATCATGGCTGGCCGGCCGCCGGTGAAGGCGATGACGCAGGCGATCACCACCGATGCGTAGAGGCCGACCTTCGGATCGACCCCCGCGATGACGGAGAATCCGATCGCCTCCGGGATCAAGGCGAGGGCGACGACGACCCCGGACAGAATATCGGCACGCGGGTTGGACAACCAATCCCGTAGCCAGATGGAGCGCACATTCATTGCATCGATCCGCGACAATCCGTCCGCTGTCGGCCGTCGCAACGGGCTGCCGAACGACGTCTTGCCTTGTCATCTGCGTTATCCGGCGGATTGGCGGCCGGAAGAGCCACCCGGATTTTCACCGGGTCCAGTCGAATAGCCGACGGTAACCGCGCCTCTGCCGCGACGCAACACAACCGCGTCGCGGATCGTCAGCGGTCGACGCGCCGGGGCACTACCACGGCAAGCCCGGCGGCGAGCCTTTGTGCCGGGACCAGCCCCGGCCGTGCGTCGGCGATCGGTCGGTTCACCCACCCAATGCGCAGCCGATTGCGTTGAAAGTCCCGGGTGGCCGGGGCGGTGCTCGGCGATGGCGCTGGCGAGAAGTCCGTGCCGAAGCCCGAAAGCGGAATGTCAATCCGGACCGGCGCGCGGCCGGCCGCCCCGGCATCGGGTGATGACACCGCGAAAGTCCGTGTCGAGGTCGCCTATCGGCGGCTCGCGACGCCGGCATGACAGAGCTCTACGCGGTCCGCTCGCACATCAGCGCCGTATGGCGGATCCGTACATCAGCGCGGTTCGGAGTGACTGGAATCCTGTCGCTTGTCTCTTGTGTCCCTGACGCTCGTGTCTTGTGTCACGGTCGGCCCCGGCCTGGCCATCCACGATCGGGAAACCTCAGAGCGCAGGTCGCGGGTCATCAACGGCCCCTCGCCCGCCCGATGATGCCACGGAGGGCGGCTGCGCCCGCGGCGTTCCCAGTCACCCTGAAACGGCTCCGGCGCTCCATGGAGCCCGCCCGTGGGCGAGGCCGTCTACGGGCTCACACCGGTACCGTTCGCGGCGTTCCTGACCAACGGCTGGTCCACATAGGCAGCCGTGGTGTTGACGCCCGCGAGACCGGGCGCCGGCTCACGCGAGACGGACTCGAGATCCGCGACCGGCTCCGGTGCGGCATCACCGGGTCCGGATCGCGACCGGACGATTTTGCGCCAGGTCGCGTAAAGGAAGCCCCCTGCCCCGGCCGGCATCAGGAAAATCACGGCGATGAGGATCACGCCGTAGACCGCGCCCGGCGCCGCCTTCGAGACCTTGTCCGCCACGTTCGGCACGAATTCGATGAAGGCCGCCCCGAGGATCGTGCCGCCGATGGAGGAAACGCCGCCAACCACCAGCCCGACAAAGAGGAAAATCGAGACCATCACACCGAAGCTGTCCGGCGCCACGAACTGCACCGCGATCGCGCCCAGCGATCCCGCGAGACCGGTGTACATCGCGCTGATCGCGAAGGCGCTGGTCTTTACCCGGGACAGGTGGATCCCCATCGCCTCCGCCGCCATGGCATGGTCGCGGATCGCCATCATCGCCCGCCCGACCCGCCCCCTCACGATGTTCCAGGCGATCACGTACAGGCCGACCGCGATCCCGAGAGTGAACAGGTACAGCCACTGGTCGGGTGACAGCTTCAGCCCGAACGGAGCGTCGGGCTTGTCGATGACCAGGCCCTGGACGCCGCCGGTCCACTCATCGAACGCCTTGTATTTCAGGATCTGCGGAACCGTGACGGCGAGCGCAAACGTGGTGAGCGCCAGATACAGGCCGGCCAGCCGCAATGCCGGCAAGCCCACCAGGAACCCGACGATCGCGCAGACGATGGCCGAAACCGGCAGCGTCAGCCAGTACGGCACGTTCCACGTCGTCATCAGGATCGCCGTGGTGTAGGCGCCGATGGCATAGAACGCGCCGTGTCCAAGCGAGATCTGCCCGTTGAAGCCGGTCAGCAGCGCGAGGCCCAGGATGGCGATGGCATAGACCACCACCATCGTGAGCTGAAACAGATGGTAGTCGGTGAACTGGGCGACTGGCACGATCGCAGCCAGCAGGACGAGGACGGTGACCAGCCAGGATGTCCGCATGATGCTCATACCCGGCTATAGACTTTGCGGCCGAGCAGGCCGGTCGGCTTGACGGTCAGGACCGCGACGATGATCAGCAGCGCCAGGGTCAGCTTCAGTTCCGTGCCGACGATATAGGCGCCCCCCAGGTTCTCGATCACGCCGACCGCGAAGCCGCCGATGACCGCGCCGAGCGGGCTGTCGATGCCGCCCAGCAGAGCGCCGGCTGACGCGTACAGCAGGATGCCGGCCATCATGTTGGGGTCGAGAAAGACGATCGGCGCGACCATGCAGCCCGCCACCGCACCGATCGCGGCCGCCAGTCCCCAGCCCAGCGCCAGCATCCAGCCGACACGCACCCCGACCAGGCGGGACGAAGCCGGATTGACCGCCGCCGCCCGCATCCCCAGCCCCAGCCGGGTGTGGCGAAAGAACAGATAGACACTGATCAGGACGAGGAGCGTCACCGCCGTGGAGCCCAGTTCGTGCCCCGACAGATAGCCGCCCAGCATCGGATGGTCCGGAAACGGCGAGGGAAACTGCTTGATCGTGTAATCGAAGATCCAGCCGCTCAGGCTGTTGATGATCAGCAGCAGCCCGACGAAG
>DASWON010000021.1:0-10913 GCA_036398735.1 Rhodopila sp. | reverse complement strand
AGCATCTCGGCGGTCACCCGCTTGTTGAGGTCGAACATCGGCTCATCCAGGCGTGCCACCACGGCCCCGAAACCGAACGGTCCATAATAGTCGAACTGCAGCTCCATGGCGCGCGCGGCCCGCTCCATCGCCTGCTTCTCTTTGCCCGGGGTGGTGGTGTGGATGTAGCGGCTGGTCATGATGCCGCGCCGCTTCTGCGCGTCCCAGCCGTATTTGAATTTGCCCCGGTTCAGCATGTCGGGCCAGCCGGCCTTCTCCGCCGCCTCGTAATAGATGTCGATGTTCCTCTTGAGCCGGTCGTTTGGCTCGACGATCATTACGCCGTTGACGCCATTCTCGGCCGCCCACTTCAGGGAGCGCGAACTGGTCACCGGCTCCCAGATCTGCGGATGCGGCTTCTGTAACGGCTGCGGAAACACCTGCAGTTCCTTCAGCGTGGTTGTCGTCGCCTGCACCGGATTGCCTGACGAATACATGTCGGGGGCGCCGATCGCGATGACGTCCTCCAGCCGGCGCTCCACCTTGTCCATCCCGAAATAGGCGATGGTTTGCTTGTGGTTCCACTTCGTATACGTCGGCGGAATGGAGAAGTTCTCGCCGCGGTGAAAGAACGACGGCTCGGTCCAGCATTTTCGGATGATCGAAACGACCTCCTCGAACGATTTGCGGTTACGCTCCTGGTCCTGGATGGTCGAGCCGTACGGCCGGCCCAGCGTTTCGTTCTCCCGTGGCTGGTAGCCGCGCCCCATGCCGCATTCCACGCGTCCGCCGCTGATCACGTCAAGCTGCGCGATCTGCTCGGCGATGCGCACCGGATGGTGCCAGACCACGATGTTGGCGCACTGGCCAAGCCGGATCTTCCTGGTGTTCGCGGCAATCGCCATCTGGGTGAACAGCGGGTTGGGGCTCATTTCCGCCCCCTCGGGCTGAAAATGGTGCTCAGTCAGCCAGAACGACTGAAAGCCCAGCTTTTCCGCCAGGATGCCCTGGCGCACCTGGTTGACCAGGACCTCCTGCGCCGCTGCATGCACCTCCGCCAACGAGCCGTCGTTTACCGCGACGCCATCCTTGGTGACGACGACCGGCAAACTCGACGCGCCATTATGAAACACACCGATCTCGAACATCGTGTTCCTCCCTCGGGCCATTCCGGCCTCTGTTTGCAGGACGCCTCTGGCGATCCTCCGCCTCACGGCGGGCAGAGTCGATATCAGCACGTCGGCCGCGGGCCGGCCGAAAGAATTCGGGATCAAATCAACGAGAAGTGACGGCCGCGCCTGCGGGTGCCGCGGGTGCCGCACCGCGGCAAAAGTCCACGAATGCCGGCAGCACCAGTGGAAGCTGCCGTCGACTGGGATAATACAGGTAAAATCCCGGGTAATACGGACACCAGTCCTCCAGCACCCGCACCGGCCGGCCTTCGGCAACCGCTGCCTCGACCTGCGCCTCGAACAGGTAGGCAAGTCCGGTACCCGCCAGGGCCGGGCCCGGCATCAGGTCCTGGCCGGTCATGCAAAGCGGACCATCCACCGCGATGGAGACAGCGACGCCGCCGCGCTCGAACTCCCACGGGTGGATGATACCACCGTCGGAACGATACGCGATGCATGGCAGGTCGCGCAGCTGCTGCGGGGCGGTCGGCTTGGGCCACCGCTCAAAGTATTCCGGTGACCCCACCACCGCCGAGCGCTGGCGCGGTCCGAGCGGGACGGCGATCATGTCAGCCTGGATGATCTCACCGAGGCGGACACCGGCATCGAAGCCGCCCGTCCACCAGGGCGTTGTCGGTCGTTACCTCCACGCGAACCCGTGGATAGGCCGCGAGGAACCGCTGCACGACGGGTTGCAGCACCAATCTGGTGCGGATACCCGGGCATTATTGACGCGCAACGTCCCGGATGGCGCGTCACGCAGGCTGTCGAGATCCGCCAGCGCATCCTCGATGTCGCGAAACGCCGGCCGGACCCGGGCGAACAGACGCTCCCCCGCCTCGGTCAGAGCCACGCTGCGGGCGGACATTCCTGACTGTCGACGCTGGCCTGACTGTCGACGCTGGCGCTATCATACCGCCCGCCTCACTCCCGCTGACGTCGCAGGTCCACCACGTTGTCAGCCTGTGAGGCGTCCTCGTGAGCGGCCGATCCAAGCACTTCGGCGACCTTGCGGGCCAGTTGCTCCCGCTTGAACGGCTTGCCCAGCAACTGCACCCCATCGTCCAGGCGCCCGTGATGCACGATCGAGTTCTCGGTGTAGCCGGACATGAACAGAACCTTGACCTCCGGCCGCATCGCGGTGATCCGCTCCGCCATCTCCCGCCCGCGCACCCTCCCGGGCAGCACAACGTCGGTCAGCAGCATATCGATCTCGGACGCGTGAGCGCCGAACACCAGCAGGCCCTCGTCGCCATCCGGTGCCTCCAGCACGCGGTATCCAAGGCTGCGCAGAATCGCCACCGCGATCTCCCGCACCCCGGCTTCATCCTCGACCACCAGGATCGTTGCGGATCCACGCGGCAGGTCCGTGGGCACGCCACTGCGCTGCATGCCTGGGATCGAACCGCCCACGGCTCGCGGCAGATACAGCTTGACCGACGTTCCCTCGCCAGGCTCCGAGTAGACCTTCACATGGCCGCCCGACTGCTTGACGAAGCCGAACACCATGGCGAGTCCGAGGCCGGTGCCACGCCCTTCGGTCTTGGTCGTGAAGAACGGCTCGAACACCCGCGCGACGATTTCCGGCGTCATGCCGTGGCCGGTGTCCGACACCGCAACCATGACATAGTCCCCGGCGGTGACTTCGGCGTGAGCGCGCGCGTAGTCCGAATCGAGCACCTTGTTCGCCAGTTCGATCGTCAGCCGCCCGCCGCCGGGCATCGCGTCGCGCGCGTTCAGCGCGAGGTTCAGCACCGCGCTTTCGAGCTGCGCCGGGTCGGCCATCGCCGGCCACAGTCCCGCGCTGTCCACGAAGCGCACGTCGATATGCTCGCCCAGCGTGCGACGCAACAGCGGGACCAGCTCGGGCAGGGTCGTGGAAAGGTCGATCGGTGCCGGGGCCAGCGGCTGCTTGCGGGCGAACGCGAGAAGCTGGCTGGTCAGGGTGCCGCCGCGCTGCGCCGCCCACAGCGACCGTTCGATATTCCCCACGACCGGGCTGGCGGCATCGGTCTTGGCGCGCGCCAGCTCCAGGTTGCCCAGGATCACCGTCAGCAGATTGTTGAAATCGTGCGCGATGCCGCCGGTCAGCTGGCCGATCGCCTGCATCTTTTGCGACTCGCGCAGTACGGCCTCCGACTGCGCCCGCTTGGTCATGTCGGTGATCGTCAGGACGAAGCCGTGGTCCGGCGTTGGCGTGCGTCGGATCTCGAGATGGCGGCCATCCGGATGGCTGCGCTCGTAGACGATGGGTTCGTTGGCGCTCTGCGGTCCGTGCTCGATCTGCTCTTCGGTCTCCAGCAACGGCTCGCCACCGGCATTGAGATGGTCGACGAAGGCGGCGTAGGGTGTTTCGGCGCGCACCATGGCCGGCGGCAGGTCAAGCAGGACGCGGAAGCATTCGTTCCAGTGCCGCAGTCTGCGGGATGGCCCGAACACGCCGACGCCCTGGCTCAGGCTGTCGAGCGACGCACGCAGGCGCGCCGCCAGGGTGCGCTGTTCGGCCTCCGCGCGATACGACCGGGCATGCGCCTGATTGAGCAGCCGAGCGGCCCAGAGCAAGCCGAGGATGGCGGTGGCGGTGGCGCCGAGGGTCAGGCGGCTGACCCAGTTGCCACGGCTGTCCGTCTCCTCCAGTCGATCGGTCAGCAGGTGCTGTTCCTCGGCCACCATGCCCGCCAGGGTGTCCCTGACGCCCGCGATCGCCTCCTGCCGCCCGCCCGCTTCCATTGTCTGGATCGCCGCCTCCAGGCCCTTGTCCCGGCGGATCTGGATACTCTGCGCCAGCTGCTGCGCGCGGGTTTGCCAGATCGGCCCCAGGGTGCGGAGGCGCGCCATCTGCGAGGGATTGTCGGCGGTCAGGCGCTGCAGGTCGCCCAGCAGCAGCGACACGTGACCCAGCGCGGCGTTGTAGGAGGCGAGGTAGCTTTCGTTGCCGGTCAACAGGTAGCCGCGCTCGCCCGATTCCGCTTCACGGACATTGATTTCGAGCTGGCGGATCGAGCTGAGAACCTCGTAGGTGTGGTCGGTCCACTGGCGTGAGGACTGGGCTGCCTTGAAACGATCCCATGTCATGAAGCCGATCAGCGCGAGGAACGCGATCAGGACGCCAAACATCAGGACGTTGGCACGGGCGACGAGTTTTCTAGTCATATGAGGCGGGATCCCGACAGAGATGCGCAACCGCCGGCCGGGGGGCATTGGGCGGGGCAAATCCTGCCGTTACGCTTTTGCTGCGATGGGACCAAAAGTCCATACACGCTAAGGTGTAGCATTTCAGAACCGTGTTGAGCCGTGGACGCTTGCGGGTTAACGTGGTCTCCATGGCTCGACTCAGCGTCAATGTGAACAAGATTGCCCTGCTGCGCAACTCCCGTCGCACCGGCGTGCCGGATTTATCGCGGTTCGCCCGGCTGGCGCTGGAGGCCGGCGCGAAGGGGCTGACCGTCCATCCGCGGCCGGATGAACGGCATGTCCGCGGCACCGACGTTCCGCTGCTCGCGGAGCTGATGCGTCCGTACCGGCCGGCGATGGAATTCAATATCGAAGGCTATCCCGACGACCGCTTCCTGGCCATCGTCCAGGCCAACCGGCCGGAGCAGGTGACGCTCGTGCCCGACGCGCCGGATGCCTTCACGTCGGAGGAGGGATGGCACCTCGATGCCGCACAGTCCGAACTGGCGCGCGCGATGATCCCCGCGATCAAGGCCGTCGGCTGCCGGGTGGTGCTGTTCATCGATCCGGACCCGGACGTGATCGACCGCGCCCGGGCGGTCGGCGCCGATGGCGTCGAGATCTACACCGGAGGCTATGCGGCGGCCTTCCGTGACGGCGCGCATCAGCCGATCCTGGACCGGATCGCGGCGACCGCGACTCGTGCTCGGGCGGCGGGCCTCGTGGTCAACGCCGGACACGACCTGAACCTGCACAACATACCGGACCTGATGCGCGCGGTGCCGTTCCTCGCCGAGGCCTCGATCGGCCATGAACTCACCGCCGATGCGCTGGAACTGGGCTTCGCACCCACCGTCGCCACCTACGCCCGGGCGCTCGCCGGATAGACGGGCGCCGGCGGCGCGGACTTGCGCAGCCGTGCCGGCCGCGCGTGGCCGGCAACGGACCGGTCGGGTCCGGCCAGGTTGTCAGCGGGTCAAGGTGCCGCCGAGGCGGTCGCCGATCGCCTGGCCGGGGCGGGTGGGCCCGCAACGATTTGGTCGCAATCCGTCGGCCGCGATCGGGAGATGACGTGCCGCGGGCTGCCGGATGCGGGGAGCCGCCGGATCGGCGGCGACAGCGGCCGCCAACCGGTCGCGGCGACGCATCGATCGCTGACGGATCGATCGCTGACGGATCGGCCGGTAACGGACTCGGCGGGCGGTCCGGCCGGAAAAGGGCCGGCTGTCGGATCGGCCAATGCGGGGTTCGGTGACGGATCAGCCACAAAAGGACCCGGCGTATGCTCAGCAGGCCGTCGGCTCAGGGGCCAGCCCGGTAATCGATCGGTCAGGTCAGCCCCGGTCGGATCAAGGCAGGGTCCGGTCCGGGCTCCATCTGGTCAAGGTCGCCCGCCATGCCAACATGCAGGACCATGCCGCACCCCGAGACCTGGCTGAAAGTGCTGCCGGCAGGCCTGTTCTGTGAGCCCGGCGGCTTTTTTATCGATCCGCTCCGGCCGGTTGACCGAGCCATCATCACGCATGGGCATTCAGACCACGCACGTCCCGGCCATCGCGCCGTACTGGCGACGGCCGGCACCCTGGCGATCATGCAGGCCCGCCTGGGCGACTGGGGCCAGGCGCGCCAGGCACTCGGCTGGCACGAGCCGATTACGCTTGGCGACGTCCGGGTCTGGCTCAGTCCCGCGGGGCATGTCCTCGGCAGCGCCCAGGTGGCGATGGAATACCGCGGCTCACGCGTCGTCGTCAGCGGCGACTACAAGCGCGTCGCCGATCCCACCTGCGCCGGGTTCGAACCGGTGGCGTGCGACGTGTTCGTCACCGAGGCAACCTTCGCGCTGCCGGTGTTCGTGCATCCGCCGCCGGCGCATGAGATCGGGCGGCTGCTCGACAGTGTCGCGTTGTTTCCCGAACGCACGCACGTCGTCGGCTGCTACGCCCTGGGCAAATGCCAGCGGCTGATCGCGCTGTTGCGGCAGGCGGGCTGGGACCGGCCGATCTGGCTGCACGGCGCCCTGGTTTCGATGTGCGAGGTGTATCGCGAGCAAGGGGTTGAACTCGGCGAACTGCGGCCGGCGACCGCGGCGGCGAAGGCCGACCTCGTCGGCGCCATCGTGCTGGCCCCGCCGGGGGCGATCGCCGATCGCTGGGCGCGGCGGCTGGAGGACCCGGTGGCGGGCCTCGCTTCCGGCTGGATGCGGGTTCGCCAGCGCGCCAAGTCGCGCGGCGTGGAACTGCCGCTGGTGATCTCCGACCACGCCGACTGGAATGAACTGAACGCGACCATCGATGATGTCGGCGCGCCGGAGGTGTGGGTGACGCACGGCCGCGAGGAAGCGCTGATCCACGCGGCGGCGACCCGCGGCATTCGCGGACGCGCGCTGCGCCTGCTGGGCTATGGTGACGAGGACGACGCAGAAACCACGGAGGCAGCCTGACATGAACCTATCACGCACCATCGAACCGCTGGAATTCACCTTTAGTGACGACGGGGCGATCCCGAATTCCCGCCTGCCGCTGCTGGTCTACCGCGACGCCGTGCCGGCCGATCCGGTCGCGATCGAACGCCTGTTCGAAGCCAACCGCTGGCCGCCCGCATGGCGCAACGGGGTCTATCCGTTCCATCATTTCCACAGCAACGCGCACGAGGTGCTGGGGATCGCCCGGGGCGAGGTCTCGGTGCAGTTCGGCGGCCCCGGCGGTGAGGTGCTGACGGTTCGCGCCGGGGATGTCGTGGTGGTGCCGGCCGGGGTCGGACATTGCAATCAGGCCCAGTCGGACGATCTGCTGATCGTGGGAGCCTATCCCGACAACGGTCCGGGTCCTGATCTGCGGCGCGGCGATGCGGGCGAGCACGCGGCGGCGGTCCGGGCGGTCGCTGCCGTGGCGGTGCCTCGGGCGGATCCGGTGGCAGGTGTGAGCGGACCGTTGCCTACATTATGGGCTTGATGGGCAATTAGCAGTCGGAGGCTGATCGCAGGCGTCGGCCGGAATCGGACTGATGCCTCGGCTTCTCGTTAGATGCCTCGGCTTCTCCTCATCACAAATTCGGCGTACTGTTCTGCCTGACCCACATATCGGCGCTTCGCCGGGGCAGGGGCGCCGGGATTGATCTGCGCCGGCATGCTGCATGCAGGCTGAGCCCGGCGCTGGGGCGATGGGAGCACCGCGTTACAGCGGTGGCTCAACAGCGCTCATCTGGCCTGAAACTTGCTGGCGCTAACGCCGATAGACTTCAGTACCGGAGCATACCACCATGACCCAGCAGAAGATGATGAATCTGGGTGCATTCATCCACGAAACCGGGCAGCACGTGGCCGCCTGGCTGCATCCGGGCGCCTATGCCGAGTCCGGAACAAACTTCGCCCACATGGTGGACGTCGCCCGCACCGCCGAACGCGGCCTGTTCGATCTGCTGTTCCTCGCCGACAGCGCCGCCGTCGGCGTGTTCGGATCAGCCGAATCGCGCGGCCGAATGGGCAAGGTCGTGAAGTTCGAACCGATCACCGTGCTGTCAGCGCTGGCGGCGGTCACCAGCAATCTCGGCTTCGTTGCGACCTGCACCTCGACGTACAACGAGCCGTACACGCTGGCCCGGCAGTTCGCCTCGCTGGACCAGATCAGCGGCGGGCGCGCCGGCTGGAACCTGGTCACCTCGAACAACGAGGCCGAGGCGTTCAACCACGGTCGCGACACCCATTACGCCCACGCCGACCGTTACGATCGCGCCGCCGAGTTTGCCGACACCGTGACCGGGCTGTGGGACAGCTGGGATGAGGACGCCTTCATTCGCGACCAGGAGTCCGGCGTCTATTACGACCCCTCGAAGATGCACGTGCTGAACCATCGCGGGAAGCACTTCGCGGTGCGCGGGCCGCTCAACGTCGCCCGCTCGCCGCAGGGGCGCCCGGTGCTGGTGCAGGCCGGCGCGTCCGACACCGGCCGTGGCCTCGCCGCCCAGATGGCCGAGGTGGTGTTCACCGCGCAGACGACGTTCGAACAGGCGGTCGAATTCTACGGCGATGTGCGGGCGCGGCTGCCGCGCTACGGCCGTGCCCAGCAGGAGATGAAGATCCTCCCCGGCCTGTATCCGGTGGTCGGCCGCACCGAGTCCGAGGCGCGCGAGAAATTTGAATTCCTGCAGTCGCTGATCCACCCCAGCGTCGGCCTGGCCGTGCTGGAGCACACGATCGGGGTGAAGCTGACCGGCTATCCGCTCGACGGGCCGGTGCCGGAGATGGCCGACACCAACGGCCCGCTGTCGCGCCAGCGCCTGCTGCTGGAGGCGGCGCGCCGCGACAACCTGACGCTGTGGGAGCTGTGTCTGCTGAACGCCGGACCGCGCGGCCATCTGCTGACCATCGGCACACCCGGTCAGATCGCCGACGTCATGGAGCACTGGTTCAAGAACGGCGCCTGCGACGGCTTCAACGTCATGCCGGCCTGGCTGCCCGGCTCGCTGAACGACTTCGTCGACATGGTGATCCCGGAACTGCAGCGGCGCGGACTGTTCCGCACCGAGTATGAGGGCAAGACCTTGCGCGAGAACCTCGGCCTGCCCAAGCCGGTCAGCCGGTACCAGGCGGCTTCCATGGTGGCGGAATGATCACGCGCCGCGCCCTGGGCGGACTGACCGCCGCCGCTGTCATGTTTCGTGACCTGGCCGCGCCCGCGCGGGCGGCCGTGAACGATACGTTCGTCAGCGGCTGGGGCCTGCCCACCAATCTCGACCCGCACCAGATCTTCGACGTGCCGATGCAGACCGTGATGCTGAATGCCTACGACGGTCTGTACCGGTATGAGAACGACCCGCCGGAGGTGGTGCCCTGGCTGGCTGAAAGCCACACCGTCTCCGACGACGGCCTGACCTGGGCGTTCAAGCTGCGGCCGGGGATCAAGTTCCAGGACGGCAGCGAGATGACGGCCGACGACGTCGTCTACAGCTTCCACCGTGTTCTGGCGCTGAAGCTCGCCCCCGCCGGCGCCTTCCTGCCGATCCTGAAGCCCGAGAACGTGACCGCGCTCGACAAGCTGACGGTGCAGTTCGTGCTGAGCAAGCCGTACGCACCGTTCTTCGCCGCGATTCCGATCGTTTCGATCGTCAACCAGCGGGTGATCAAGCCGAACGAGAAGAACGGCGACTGGGGCAAGACCTGGGTTGCGTCCAACGGCGCCGGGTCGGGCGCCTACAAGATCGTTCCCGCGACCTATCGTCCGCTGGAGCAGCTCGACCTCGAGATCTTCGACGGTCATTTCATGGGCTGGGAGGACAACAAGAGCCCGATCCGCAAGATCGCGATGCGGCCGACCAACGAAACCTCCACCCGCGTGCTGGCGCTGCTGAACGGCTCGATGGACTGGACCGACACCAACCTGCCGCCGGATCAGATCGACAAGATCAACGCGTCGAAGATCGCGCACGTCGAAAAGAACACCGTGATGCGGACCTTCGTCATCCGCATGAACAACGTCAAGCCGCCGTTCGACAACCTCAATGCGCGCCGCGCCTTTGCGCACGCGTTCAACTACATGGGTTTCATCACGGATATCCTGGGCGGCTATGCGACCCGCGATCCGATGCCGATGCCGCAGACGCTGTGGGGCTGCCCGACGGATGCCGCCGGCTACGATTACGATCTGAAGAAGGCCAAGGAGTACGCGACGAAGGCGATCGCCGAGGGGGCGCCAATGAAGCGCGCCTTCGAGATCCACATCCAGTCGGAAAACGATCAGTGCGTCCAGGCCTCGCAGATGTTCCAGAGCGACCTCGCCGAGATCGGGATCAATCTGAAGGTCGTCGGGGACACCTGGAGCAATCTGATCACCAACGCGGTGAAGCCGGAGACCACGCCGGATATGTGGGTGCACTGGGTCAGCACCTATTTCGTCGACCCCGAGAACTGGGTCGGGCAGATGTACGACAGCCAGTTCCAGGGCACCTGGAAGGCATCCAGCTACTACAAGAATGCCGATGTCGATACGCTGCTGCGTGAGGCGCGCGCGACCTCGGCCCAGGCGGACCGGGCGCCGCTGTATGAGAAGGCGATCCGCCAGATCATGGCGGACTGCCCGGACATCTGGATCTACAATTCGATGCAGTTGCAGGGCATCAACAACCGGGTGAAGGGCAGGCGCTTCTGCACCGTGGGGCAGGGGTGCGAAATGCGTTGGATCTCCCTGCAGACATGATGCTCCGCTTTGTCCTGCGCCGTTGCGCGCTGGCGCTGCCGTCTCTGTTCGGGCTTCTCGTGCTGACATTCGTCCTGATCCGGGTGGTCCCGTCCGACCCGGCGGCGGCGATGGCCGGCGACTCGGCGACCCCGGCGCAGATCGCGCAGCTGCGTCATGAATACGGCCTGGACCGGCCGGTCTGGGAGCAGTTCGCGGTCTATGTCGGAAAAGCGGTCCGGCTGGATTTCGGCGAGAGCGCGTTCTCCCACCGGCCCGTCTCACTGGACATCGCGCAGCGACTGCCGGCGACGCTGGAGCTGACCTTCGCGGCGATGGCGATTTCGATTCTCGTCGGCGTGCCGCTGGGGGTGTTCGCCGCGCTGCGCCACAACCAGTGGCCGGATTTCGCCCTGCG
>DASWON010000020.1:0-28170 GCA_036398735.1 Rhodopila sp. | reverse complement strand
CGTTCACCGTGATCCCGGCGCTGGCGTACTCCTTGGCGGCGGCTTGGGTGAGCGCACGCACGGCGAACTTGGTTGCCGAATAGACCCCCAGCATGGCGAAACCGTCGTGCCCCGCGATCGAGGAGGCGTTGATGATCTTGCCTTTCTGGTTGCGCGCCTTGAACTTCGCCGCGGCGGCCTGGATGCCCCAGAGCACGCCCTCGATGTTGATTTTGAAGATGCGCTCGACCTCCTCCGGCTCCACGTCGGCAATGGGATTGACCTGAGCGATACCCGCGTTGTTGACCATGACGTCAAAGCCGCCAAGCGTCTTCTCGGCGTGCTCAATCGCGGCGTACACGTCATCGCGCTTGCTGACGTCCGCGCTGAACGTCGTCGTCCTGCGCCCGAGTGCCCTGATCTCCTGGGCGACGATGCCGAGCTTGTCGGCCTTCAGGTCAACCAGCGCCAGATCGGCACCGTCGTTGGCGAGCCTGAGCGCGATACCGCGTCCGATACCCTGCGCGGCGCCGGTAACAAGCACGACTTTTCCTTTGATCGACATTAGATGCCTCCATCTTCGCTGCACTATTCAAGTCAAAGCCGCCCGGTCGTCATTACCGGCACCGTATACGCGGCCCATCAAAATGCCGCATCGATGTCGACGACGTCGATGAGCTTGTGATTGACAAATTCCTTGATGCCGAGGCCGATCAGTTCGTGCCCGTAGCCGGAGTGGCGGATCCCGCCAAATGGCAAATCCGCCTTGACCATCGTTGGATGGTTAACGAACACCATGCCGGTGGAAATGCGCTTGGCCACCTCCGCACCGTGCCTGGGATTTGTGGTAAACACTGATCCACCCAGACCAAACGGGGAATCATTGGCGATCCGCACGGCGTCGTCTTCATCCCTGGCGCGGAACAGCATAGAGACCGGCCCAAAGAACTCCCAGTTGCGAGCGGGGTTGTCTTCAGCGATGTTGGTCAGGATCGTTGGCTGCACGAAAGCGCCTTGACTGGGGACCTGGGGACCAACCTCGGTCGCCGTGGCGCCAAGGGCCACGGCCTCGCTGATCTTGTGTTTGAGTTCATCTGCCGCGCCCTGCGATGACAGGGGCGCCAATGTGGTCGAAGGATCAAACGGATCGCCGGCACGCAGCCCTGCGACGCCGGCCGTATAACGCTTTAAAAAGTCGTCATAGAGCTTGTCAGCGATGATCATGCGCTTGGCAGACACGCAGACCTGGCCGCCGTTCCAGTGACGGCCGAAGACCGCCCACTCGACAGTCTTATCCAAATCGGCGTCAGCCAGTACCACGAACGCGTCCGAACCACCGAGTTCCAGCGTCGACTTCTTCAAGGCCTTTCCAGCCTGCGCCGCGACGAGGGCGCCGGCCGCTTCAGAGCCGGTGAATGCAACACCGCGCACCAGCGGGTGCTTCAGGATAAGCTCGATCTGGGAATGGGTCGCATAGAGGTTCTTGAAGCCGCCTTCCGGCAGCCCTGCCTCCCGCATCAGCGTCTCACACGCCGCCGCGCTCCCGGGTACGATGCCGGCGTGCTTGAGCAATATCGTATTGCCTGCGGACAGCTGCGGCGCGCTGATCCGCGCCACCTGATAATATGGGAAGTTCCATGGCTCGACAGCCAGCAATATGCCGAGGGGCTCATGAACCAGCACGGCCTCCCCTTCCGCCGGACTGGCGACCGGCAGCTTCTCCGGCTTCAGCAATGTCTCGGCGTTCCTGGCGTAGTATTCAAAAATTGCTGCGGACAATTCCACTTCCGCCTTGGCTTCGCCTATTACTTTGCCCATTTCCAGGGTAAGGAGCTTGGCGTAGGCGTCAGTTTCTTTGCGAAGGATGTCCGCTGCCTTCTGCATGATCTTGGCACGTTCGGCAAACGGGGTACTCCTCCAGTACAAGAACGCCCGATGAGCGTTCTCTATTGCCTGAATGACTTCGGCGTCCTCAGCGTCAGGGAACGTCCTCACAACCTGGCCGGTGTAGGGGTTTGTCGCCGTATAGGCCATAATGTACTCCTTAGCTCCTGACCACTGTCATGAACCCGAGGTGTTGATGTGACATTGCCCCGCCCCGGGTCCCACTCCTGCACTCCCTGCCGCGATATACATTGATCGAGATCAATGGGGTCGGCGGCGTTGGCCGGGTCCGCTTTGGGTCAGCGGCAAGCTGCCCGGCCCATTGGCTGCATCCGTGCGCATGGGTTTCGGCGCCGAGGGTTACATGGCCGAAATTTTATCATCGTCGGGGCGGCTTATCTCTCGCCTCATGCCAGGCGGCGCAGCCCAGGGTCGCTCTCGTCCCTGATCCATCGGCTGCATACGCAACGTTATGTTCGTCCCGGATTGTGTCCGCGCACTCGACTGATGCGGAGCGCGATCGGCTCAAGACATTCTCAATTGAAACCAGGGTAGAGGGTTCCAGCGCAACCACCAACTGCGATGCCCCCGCCGCGGTTGGGCAACCGCGTTGCTGTCGGCCGCTATCGTCGCGATCTCACCTCGGGGCGGATCGCCTGCTTGTTACCATCGTCACGCTGTCTCATTCGGTTCTACGGACATCTTACGCTTGAATCTATATATACGTAATTGACTCGTTGATAATGGTCCGCATAATAGCGCGTATAGAACGTGATATGTGGAGAAGCCGAATGCTACGGGAAATGCCGGTTCGCCTCGCGCTTGCGGTAGCCGTCGTGCTGGGGTTCGCCGGGAAACCGGCACACAGTGAGCCGCCGCTGCGATCGATCAATCTGCCGATCGAGGACTGGACCGTCGTCGCGTACGCGAAAGGCTTCCTGCAGGAGGCCTACGCTCGGATCGGCACAACCGAGGTCCGACTCGTCGATCCCGGCACAACCCAGTTGTCAGGCTCCGAGGCAGCGTTGCTGGATCGCGGTGGCTTGGCCCTGGCGCAGCGCATGATGTATCCGGCGACGATCCATAAGGCGAACGGCATCGATGCCTCGATCGTGTGGCTCTCGACGCGGTCTTCGCCTGCACGGACGCCTGTCCTGGCATTGGCCGATTCGCCGATCCAGACCGTGGCGGACCTCAAGGGCAAGACCCTTGGTTCCAGCCGCGTCAGCTGCGGGTGGACCTCCCCGACCGAGATCCTGGATGCCGCCGGCGTGCCCCTGGATACGCCCAAGCGACCGGGCGCTGTCCGTTTCACTAACATCATGAATACCGTTGCCACGACCAATGCGCTGTTGAGCGGGCGGATCGAGGCGACCTCGACCCACATCGCCGTCGCAGATAATGCCGCTTTGTGGACATCCGGCCAGGTCAAAGCGATCGGGCACAGTCCGGACAATGGCGTCTACGTCAACGATGCGGGCCGCGTATCATATTTCGCGATGCGGGAGTTCGCTGAACAGCATCCGAGGGCGATCCAGGCTTTTCTGCTGGCCCGCGAACGGACGGTTGAGTGGGTGAAAGACAATCCGGACGAAGCCGTTGAACTGGTCGCCAAAGGTCGCCGCCTGCCGATCGAGATCGCGCGGTTCACCTTGTCCGACCCGTCTTCGTTCAGCTTTATCGCCGGCGAGCCGTCGGCTCCGGCGGCGGTCGATGCGGTCAAGGGATTTCAGGCCTGGTACCTCGCGCATGGCGATGAAATCCTCGCCGATCATCACCTGACGGACAAGCAAATCGATACGTTCGTCGATCGGCGATTCTTTCAGGGTGGCGAATACAGCGTGTACTGAGAGCGCAGATGGACGGAATCATAAGCCCGACCGTCGCGATTAGGCCGGCGGAGGCTTCGCGGCCGGCGGAACGGGCAGGCTTGCCAATCTCGGTCGGTGCGCTGCTGCCCCTCGGCATCCTGGGTCTGTGGGAACTCGCTTCGCATCTGCGATGGGTCAAGCCGGTATTCTTGCCGACACCGGAAAACACGGTGCTGGCCTTCTTCACGATGCTGACCAAACAGGATTTCCTGCTGGATTTTCTGGCTAGTATCGAGATCGTGCTGCAAGGCTTTGTCTACGGCGCCGCCTTGGGCATTCTGTGTGGCGGTGCCGCAGGTCTCTCCCGCGCGATACAGCGCGTCATTGGCCCCACGCTGGATAGCATCCGTCAGATTCCGGCCATCGCCTGGCTGCCGCTGATCGTCCTGTGGCTCGGGATCGGACCGCTGGCGAAAGTCGTCATCATCACCAAGGTCGTGTTCTTCCCGGTATTCCTCAATACGCTGCAGGGCATTCGCGGTGTGTCGAAGGACTACATCGACTTGGCGCAGGTCCTGACCCTGCGACGCGGGCAGTTGATCCGGTACATCATCATTCCTGCCGCAACGCCCGGCATTCTGGTCGGCGTCCGCTACGGTGCCGGCCTGGCCTGGGCGATGGTGGTTGTCGCCGAGGGCCTGAGTGGGATGCAGGGTATCGGCTACCTCATTTTCCGGGCTCAGGCTCTGTTGCTGACCGACCAGTTGCTGGTGTGCATGGTCGTCATCGGCCTGGTCGGGTTCGTCATCGACCGCGGTGTTGTGCTGCTGGAACGATATCTGCTTCGCTGGAAACAAGGCTTCGAGGGAAACTGACATGACGGAACGTGGAAGCCTGCGCCTGCGTCATGTTGGCAAGCAGTATCAGGTGAAGGGTCGCACCCTGGACGTGCTGCGCGACATCACCCTCGACGTCGAGCCCGGCAGGTTCATCAGCCTGGTTGGCGCCAGCGGCTGTGGCAAATCCACATTGTTGCGCCTCATTATCGGCCTGGATGCGACGTTTGATGGCGGGATCCTGTTGGACGGCGAACCGATCCGCGGCACCAGCCTGCGGCGCGGCATCGTGTTCCAGGATCATCGCCTGTTGCCGTGGCTGACCCTGTCGGAAAACATCGCGCTGAGCCTGGCGAACGTCGACTGGCCGCATCGGCACAAACAGGATGCGGTTCGGGAGCATATCGAACTAGTCGGGTTGACGGGGTTCGAGCATGCCTATCCGTACCAGTTGTCCGGCGGCATGGCGCAGCGCGCCGCGATTGCCCGTGGCCTGGTCAGCGCGCCCGAAATCCTGCTGCTGGATGAACCGCTTGGAGCGCTGGACGCGTTGACGCGCATCAGGCTGCAAGACGAACTATTGCGTATCTGGCAGGATCGGCGTGTGACGATGATCCTCGTCACACACGATGTTGAAGAGGCGATCTACCTGGGCGACCGCGTCCTGGTGATGCAGCCCCATCCAGGTCGCATCACGCGGGAGATCGCGTTGGATCTGCCCCGTCCGCGCGACCGCGCCTCCCGGCACTTCACGGAGATCCGCCAGCAGATCCTGCGTGACATGGGTGCCGCCCCAGCCATGGCAGCTTAGCATGAAACTTGTTCTAGCACTTCTCGGCGCGCTGTTCGCGGCGTCTGCTCATGCCGATGAAGACACCATCGACATGACCCGCGCGGTCTTTGTCTCGCTGGCGGACCGCCACATCGTGCCGTACCTCGATCCGGACACAGACAGGATCGCCGGTAGCATCGACGTCGGCCTCGTGCCCAGACAGATCGAGATCGCATCATCGATCGGCAAGCTGCTCGCGATCGACGGCAAAAGCCCGCAGGTAAACGTCGTTGATCTGCAGCTTGGGACGACTCACACGGTGTCACTTGGCCTGGTCCCCAGCCGCATGACGGTCAGCAGCGACGGTCTGACCGTTGCGTTGGCAGACACCGGGACCGGGCATGTCGTGCTGCTCGATCTGTTACGTCGCCGGATCATCGGCGGCGTGAGCAACCTGCCGCCTCTGCGGGACATGGTGTTCAGCATCGACAGCAGGAAGCTTTATCTGGCCGGCGCACATCCTGGTGCAATCGATGTCATGGATGCGACGAATGGGCTGCTGAATCCGGCCATCGCCACCGGTCTGCTGCACGGCAGCCTCGCGTTCGGGCGCTCCCCGAACGGCCACCGGCTGTTCGTGCAGTCTGACAGCGGTGGCGGTGTTGCTGTGCTGGATCTGGATCACTCGGGCCCGTTGGCCCCAATCCCTGCGGGTCCGGCGGCTACCGTCGCCTTCCCGTCCGCGACCGGCGCGTATCTGCTCGTTGTGGATAACCAGCGAGGCACCCTGACGATTACCCGTGACGGTGACGCACAGAACCCGGCGGTGATGAAGGCGGCGACGGGGGTCAGCATCGTCTACACAGCGTGGTTCGATACGCTGGCACTGGTGCCCAGCAGCACGGCCAGGACGTTGCTGCTCTATGACCTGGAGGGGGCGCGTTCGGTCGGTGAGATTCCCCTCGCGGGCACCCCGGCGCGAGGCGGCGTCACGCCTGACGGCCAGAAACTCTACCTTCCGCTGACCGATGCCGATCAGGTCGCCGTCATCAACGCTCAGCGCCGCAGGCTGACTGCGTCCATCACCATGCCGGGACACCCGACCGCCATCGTAATGGCCGGCAGCTATGGGGTCTGCCATTGATGAGGCGGCCGCGTCATGGCGGTGCCGATCGTCGGTTTCCCGAGACAAGATGTCGGCATTCGTCGGCTGATCATCATTTATCGTCACCGATACCCGTGAAACGGTTGAGACCCGGCGTATGTCCTGGATGTCGGCCTGCAGAAGGACGTCCCTTCGAACTTCGAGAACGCGGCTGCCGGAATGGGATCTAATTCAACCTAAATAATACGTACTATAATATTGACCAACTCTATATAAGCGTGTGAAAGTCCTTATCCCGGTTCAGTGACCGATGGGGTGTGATATGAAGCGATCGACAACGGGGATTTCCAGGCGGAATTTACTTTGGTCGGCAACCGCCTTGGGATTGGGTGTTCCCGCGATGCAGGCGCTGGCAGCGGATGCGCCTGGGATCCAAGGGCCACCGCGCAAGGTGACGCTCGCCTGGATGCCGACCGCGCTGTGCCATATTGCCGTGCCGGTTGCCGACAAGCGCGGATTTTTCACCAAACACAATCTCGACGTCGAGTTTGTGAACTGGGCTGGATCGACCGATCTTCTGCTCGAGGCAATCTCCACGGGCAAGGCCGATGCAGGCCTCGGCATGATGTTGCGCTGGCTGAAGCCCATGGAACAGGGCTTCGACGTCAAACTGACCGCGGGCACCCATGGTGGGTGCATGCACGTTCTCGCTGCTCCGGATTCCGATGTGAAGTCTCTGACCGATTTGCGCGGCAAACGCCTGGGTGTGGGCGATATTTCGGGTGTGGATAAGAACTTCTTCTCCATAGTGCTGCAGAAGAAGGGGATCGATCCGGTCAGTGAGGTGGAATGGAAGCAGTTCCCGCCCGACATGCTGGGAATGGCATTGAAGAAGGGCGAAATCGATGCGCTCAGCACGGGTGATCCACTGGCCTTTATTCTGAAGCGTGACAATGGTTTTGTCGAAATGGCAAACAATCTGGAGAATGGATACGAGAATCTTGCGTGTTGCGTGTTGGGAATCCGCGGCAGCTTGATCCGTAGCGACAAGCCCGTCGCCGCCGCACTTACCCGAGCGGTTATTGAAGCGGCGCAGTGGGCGAGCGAAAATCCCGAAGAGTCGGGAGAGATCTATGCTCCGTATGCGCCCAAGCAGCGCGCTTCGGATCTCGCGACGATGCTGCAGTCCGTCACCAGCGATCACCATCCGGTGGAACATGCCTTCGAACAGGAGATAGCGTTCTACGTCAACGACCTGAAATCCGTCGGCGTCATGAAACCCAGCGTGGATCCCGCCAAATTTGCAAGCCGGGTCTATGCGGATGTCCTGACCTGAAGCGGGAGGAAAGAGATGAGCGCAACTATCGCCAGCACTGAACACCGTTGGCACTGCATCAGGCAGCAGCGCCCCGACGAGATGATCCTGATCAAGTGTTACGAGTCCCGTACGGACGTCTCTCGCTTCGCTCCGCACTCCGCGTTCCTGCTGCCCGACGCGCCGGCCCGCGAGAGCGTCGAGTTGCGAACTCCCGTTTTCTATAAGGAATGATATGATGAGTTTTACCACCATCCAGGTGAAGCCGGTGACTCCGCGACTGGGGGCGGAGGTCTCCAACATCGATCTGACGGCGACGCTGAGCAACCAGCAGGTTGAAGAACTGCACACCGCTCTGGCGGAACATCAGGTCCTGTTCTTCCGCGACCAGAAGATCAGCCTTGAGCAGCAGAAGACCCTGGGGCGTCATTTCGGCGACCTGCACATTCACCCGAACACGCCCGGACCGGAGGGTCATCCGGAGATCCTGCCGATTCACGCCGATGGAAATTCGAAGCGGGCGAATGGAGAAAACTGGCACTCCGACGTCTCCTGCGACCAGGAGCCGCCGTTGGGGAGTATACTTTACCTCCACACCGTTCCGCCGACGGGCGGCGATACGATTTTCGCCAGCCAGTCCGCTGCGTATGACGCCTTGACGCCTGCGTTCAAGGGGTTCCTGGACGGATTGACCGCCACGCATTCAGGCGACCGGTCGTATCGGCGGACCAATCGCCTGCTGGGGATTGACGACCGTGACAGGGTGTTCCCGCAGGCGGTTCATCCGGTGGTACGGACTCATCCGGTCACAAAACGGAAGGCGCTGTTCGTCAACGAGAATTTCACCCTGCACATCAACGAGCTGTCGTCGGAGGAAAGCCGGGCGGTGCTGGATTTCCTGTACGCGCACAGCACAAAGCCGGCGTTTCAGGTGCGCTTCAGCTGGCAGCCCCACTCGATCGCCTTTTGGGACAACCGGGCGGTGCAGCACATCGCCATGTGGGACTATTTCCCGCAGGTGCGCTCAGGATACCGCGTCACCATCAAGGGCGATAGGCCGTACTGATGTCGGATGTCATGTTCCCAGGGCGTTTCCGCGAACTGGCCAGTTTCTACACAACCGGCAGGCCAACCTATCCCCGGTTGCTGGCGCGCCGGGTCGCGGATCTGGTGGGCCTGGATGGATCCCAGACCGTCCTGGACCTGGGCACCGGCCCCGGCTTCCTGGCGATGGATTTTCATCGGTTCGCCGGCAGGGTCATCGGTGTTGATCCGGAATCGGAGATGCTGAACGCAGCACGCCGAAACGCCGCCAAGGCGGAAATGGAGATCGAATTCGTTGCGGGCAGTTCCGGAGACCTGGGGCCACAGTTCGGTCGGTTGCACCTGGTGACCATCGGGCGTGCTTTCCACTGGATGGATCGGCCACGCACGTTGGAAGCGCTGGACGCGTTGATCGAACCAACCGGCGGGGTCGCTCTGTTCCAGGAGTCCTACCCGGAGGTCCCGGTAAACGACTGGCATCCGTCGTTTCAGGCGATCCTGGACTATTACGGGGCCGCTGATCCCGCACGGGATCGGACCCACGGCAACAAGGACCACGAGACCGTCCTGCTGGACTCCGCATTTGGCCATCTTGAGCGCATTGCGGTGCTGGAACGGCGCAGCACAAGCATCGAGCACCTCGTGGATCGCTCGCTCTCCTACGCCCGAGCATGGGAGGGCCGGCCGGGGTCGCGGCTGAAGGATATGGCCATGGAAGTACGTGATGTCCTTCAACCCTACGCCACGAACGGTTACGTGCCGGAGGTTCTGGAAGGCACGGCGCTGATTGCCCGCCGTCCCGCCGCGGTGTCCTGACCATGACGTGGCAGGGAAATCTCGAGATTGACGCCGTATCGAAGCAATTCCGGGTCAACGGCGCGTCGCTTAATGTCCTCGATGCGGTCGATCTGTCGGTTGCTGCGGGTGAATTCCTGACGATCGTGGGGGCGAGCGGTTGCGGCAAGTCGACACTGCTGCGACTGATTGCTGGTCTCGACACGGAGTTCCAGGGCAAGGTGATTCTGGACGGCAAGCGCGTGACCGAACCCAGCCTCGATCGGGGATTGGTGTTTCAGGAACCTCGATTGTTTCCATGGCTGACCGTTGCACAAAACGTAGCTCTCGGGTTGCTGAACGCCGGCTTGAGCAAAGCCGCGCGGAACCGTTCTGTTTCAGAACATATTGCCCTGGTTGGGCTTAACGGCTTTCAGGACGCCTACCCGCATCAGCTGTCCGGCGGGATGGCGCAACGCGCAGCGATCGCCCGCGGCTTGGTCAACCGCCCTGGTGTGCTGCTGCTGGACGAGCCGTTCGGCGCCTTGGACGCCCTGACCCGCGCACGAATGCAGGACGAACTGCAACGCATCTGGGCGGCCGAAGGGATCACCATGCTGCTGGTCACTCATGATGTGGATGAAGCCGTGTACCTCGGCGACCGCGTCGTCGTCATGGCCCCGAGACCGGGCCGCATCGCCGCCACCTTCGACGTTCTGCAGCCACGCCCGCGCGATCGTTCCGACCCCGCGCTGGCGCGTTTGCGAGACCGCGTCATGACGGCGCTGGTTTCCACGACGTCGGACGAATCGGTGGTGCAAACTCGTCAGGCCGGACCGCAACCGGCGCTGGCGTTCCTGCCCGACCAGGGGTTCCATCCGATATGATGCAACGTCGCACGCTGCTTGCCGCCCTGGCAGCCACCGTCACCGCTCGGGCCGCCGAGCCCGTGACGATCCGTTTCGGATTCGCCAATGTGGGAGTTGATAACCGTCAGTTCTCAGGCGGAAACTTTCTCGCCACTGCCCACGCGGGGCATTATATTGAAAACGAGTTGAAAGACCTGCCCGGCGTGAAGGTCGAATATGCCTTCTTCAAAGGTGCCGGCCCGGCGGTAAACGAGGCGTTCGCGAACGGCCAACTGGATTTCGCATCCCAGGGTGATCTGCCTCAGATCATCGCGCGCGCCAACGGTTTGAAGACGCGGCAACTGGCTGCAGGCGGGGCTCACGCGCCAATGTATGTTGCCGCTCCGCCGGCTTCCCCCATTCGCACCATCAAGGACTTGAAGGGCCGGAAAGTTGCGTTGTTCCGAGGCACAAACAACCATCTGGCGGCGGTGAAGGTGCTGGCGGCAAATGGAATGACCGAGCGAGATTTGCAGGGTATCAATATGGATGAGGCGTCAGCGAATGCGGCGCTGGCGACCGGAAATATCGACGCCGCGTTCGGCAATTACGGTGTGCTGCTGCTGGCGGACAAAGGGCTGGCGAAGATCGTCTATTCGACCAAAGGCCAGGATCCGGCGTTCGAGCGGCAGTCAACCCTGATCGCTGCGGACACCTTCGTTGACGGTCACCCGGATCTCACCCAGCGTGTCGTTACGGGTATCGTCAAGGCTGCCTACTGGTCGTCGCAGGAGGAAAACCGAGAGGCGCTGTTTGATCTCTGGACCCGCTCCGGCCGTCCGGCATCGGTGTATCGGGCAGATTTCCAGGATCAAACACTGAAATACCGCAACTCCCCACTGATCGATGACTATCTCATCAATGCCTATCGGGTTCAGGCGCAGCAGGCCAGGGAGTACGGCCTGATCCGCCACACAGTGAGCGTCGACGACTGGTTTGATGCGCGATTCCTCAACGCGGCACTTGCGCAACTCGACCTGGAACACTTCTGGCCTCGTTACGGCGCGGATGGGAAACCGCAAAGCTGATGCGGATCGCCGCGATCCCTGCGCCGGCCCGGTCGCCCGTTCCAACCGCGGCCATCGGTCTGCTGTTCCCGCTCGCGCTGCTGGCGCTGTGGTCGGTGAGTGCCCGTTTCGGCTGGTTGCCACCACAGATCCTGCCGTCGCCGGCGGAGGTCTGTTCCGCCCTGCTGGATCTTGGGCGTAGCGGCGATCTCGCGAGGAACACAGCGATCAGCCTGCTGCGCGTCGTCGAAGGTTTCGCGGCAGGTGGCTTGCTCGGCCTGTTACTTGGCATTGCCATGGGCCTATCGCCAAGAGTGGAAGACTACGCGAGGCCGCTATTCACAGCGTTCGCACAGGTCCCCACGCTCGGCTGGATTCCATTCCTGATGCTGCTCGTCGGCATTGGCGAACCATTGAAAGTCCTGGTCATCGCCAAAGCTGCCTTCGTTCCGGTCGCGCTGAACACCCTGGCCGGAATTCGAGCGGTGCCGCCGATTTATGCTGAGGTTGGCGCGCTATTTCGTTTCAGTCGGTGGCAATTGCTGCAGAAGGTCGTGCTGCCGGCGGCGATTGCGCCAATCTTCACCGGGCTGCGCTATGGACTGACGCATGCATGGAACGCACTGGTTGCTGTCGAACTGCTCGCGTCCGCGGAGGGACTCGGCTATTTGCTCGTCTGGGGCCGCCAGATGTTCTGGCTGGACACGATGATGGGGGCGATGCTGATCATCGGCATCGTCGGTTTCGGTCTCGACCGCATCATGGCAACGGTTGAAGCACGCCTGCAGCGCTGGCGGCTCACGTGAGACGGAGTCTGCGCGGCGCAGTCCTGCCGGTGATGGCATTGCCGGCCTGGGAGTTTGCCAGTCATTCCGGGCTGGTAGATCCGCGAATTCTACCGCCGCTCGAACTCGTTGCTCGCACGGCATTTGACCAGGTGGTGCATGAAGGATTGTTGCGCAACCTGGGTGCCAGCTTGCTGCGCGACATCGCGGGCTTCAGCCTCGGTTCCTTGATCGGCATCCTTATCGGAACGAGCCTCGGGCTGTCGCCCCTGGCTGACCGCATATTCATGCCCAGCTTCAATGGCCTGCGGCAGATCGCAATCCTGGCGTGGATACCCTTGATCTCGATCTGGTTCGGAGTGGGGGAGGCGGCGAAAGTTGTCTTCATCATGGCTGCAGCGCTGATTCCCGTCGTGCTGAACACGTATGAAGGTATGCGCAGCGCTTCCGGCCAATTGGTGGAGGTGGCACGCACGCTGACGTTCACGCGATGGCAACTGGTGACAAGGCTGTATCTCCCATCCGCGCTGCCGTCGATCGCCACTGGCGTGCATCTGGCCCTGATCTACGCCTGGGTCGCCAGCATCGGGGCGGAATACTTCATGACCATCGGACCCGGCATTGGCGGGCTGATCATCGCCGGCCGTGAGCGCTTTCAGATGGACCTTGTCATACTTGGTATTCTGATCCTGGGGGTGGTGGGCTTTCTGATCAACCGCGGTGCATCGATGATTGAGACGCGCCTGTTGCGATGGCAGAAAAAATAACAATCAGACCGCGCCGATCGATCCCACGGGAAATCGACGCGGCAACCCTGCGATGGGGCGTCGAGCGAGTGTCCCGGGCAAGCTGCGGCTTTTCTCCCTCAGGGGCCTTCGAACCGCACGTGCCGTGATCTCTCCCATCCTGCATCGGCAAGCCATTGCGACCAGCGGATCACACTATACCGGCAATGGCCCCACATGGCTGCCGATCCGCCGATTGAACCAATGGACGGGGCCTCGGCGAACCCAACGGCATTGGTGTCAGGCGGGACCGTGTCGGCTGGCCGAAAGACGCGCTGTTCCGCGGACGGTTGGCCGGTAAGACGTTGCCATCGCGTGCACCGGCCACGATCCCTGCCAACCCTCGGGCGCTGACGTCGACTGATGCCAGTCGACCCGCTGACGTCGACTGATGTCAGTCGACCGCGAAGCCGTCCAGGAGGTTGGTCTTGAGCCGCTCCGCCAGCATCACGAGCGCCAGGTCGAGCCGCCGCAATGCCTCACCGGCAGGCCCATCCGCGGCCTCGGCTGTCGCTTCCGAGAGGGTCGTGCCTGCGAGCATTGCAGCGATCCGTGCCTCCACCTGCGCAGCCTGGCGACGCAGAGCCGGGACATCGGCGCCGGACATGGCGACCGATGCCGCCAGCACGCGCGCCGCCTCCGCGCAGGCGAGCAGCGCGGTCACCGGACGGTCGACCCGCGCGCGCCGCATCACGAAGCGTCCCGCGGTCAGCGGCACGAGCGCGAGGCGCAGATCGCCGATCTGGCGATCGAGCCGTCGCACTGCTTCGATGGGCGCAAGGCTCGTGCCACCCTCGACCGCCGCCATGCTGGCCTGAACGACCTCCCGCAGCGACCGAAGCACCGCCAGGCCGGATAGACGAACCTGATGCCGTGTCGGTATCGGCCAGACCAGCGTTGCCGCCAGTCCGGCTGCCACCACGCCGATCGCGGTTTCTTCGAGCCGCAGCATCAGCACTTGCTCAATCGGCGTTCCCAGGAGCCCATAGACCATGCCGAGCAGCACCGTGACGCCGAAGATCGCGATGCCGTATGATACGGCGTAGAAGTAATAGATGCTGAACACCGCCGTGAGCATGATGGCGCATTCGATCGCCGTGTCGCCGCCGACGACCAGGGCGAGCCCGAGGCCGCCGAACAGGCCGAGCAGCGTGCCGACGATACGGTGCGAGGCTCGGTAGATCGTGTCGCCGCGGGTGCGCGTGTTCAGGAACACGATGTAGACGGTGATGACCGCCCAGAACCATCGCTGCGGTGACAGCGCCATGCCGCCGGCCATTGCGACGACAGCGGCGAGCGTGACCTGGACCGCGCTGCGCCAGGCAAGCGGTCCCGCCACGACCGGCGGAGCGGCGACCGGAACGGCGAAGGTCGCCACCGCTTGCGATGCGGTACGCGCCAGTTCGGCGGAAGCGCTGGTCAGGGCGAGCAGTGTCTCGTGGATTGGGTCCCGCGCCAGACCGAACGATCTCTGGCGGCGGCTGACTCGACCGCGGCGCAGCCGCTCCGCGGCAACGCGCAACCGGTTCCAGTGCCGTTCGTGTACATCGGTGGCCGAGACCAGTGCGATCAGCCGCGCCACCGCCTGCTCCAGGGCGAACAGATGCAGGCGCACGTCCAGCCTCGAGGGCTCCGCCAGCAGCACGAGCTGGTCCTCTGCCGCCAGGGCGGCCTCATTCAGCCGTAGCAGGTGCCGGCGCAGGAGGCGCGGATCGGCCGCCTCGCCGATTTCGCGCAGGACGCGCCCCGCCCGCCGGTTGACGGAGCGTACTGCCCTTTGCAGGGTCGCAACCGGCCGCAGGGGCAACACCAGAAGACAGACGGTCCATATCGATGCGGCACCAATCCCGAGCGAGGCGAGCTGTGCCGGCAGCGTCGCGGGCGGCAGGCGGAGATAGAGCCCGACATAGGTCATGATCACGGCCACAAGGCCCAGCGGCAGCGCTCGTGGATGGCGCGCCTGGAGCAGTGCGCCGACGAACACCAGCGCAAGGAACCAGACATCGCCGGCTGGCGGATAGGCATGCAGCAGCGAGGCGGCGGTCACCGCCACGGCGGCCGGAGGCAACAGCAGGAGCAGGGTGATCTGGCGCTGCCGGCTGGTCGGGTCGCGCATGACGAATGGGCCGATCATGCTGAGGACTACGCCGAAGGCGAACTCCGTGATCGGGCGGCCGACAGCGGTGGCGACGATGGCGAGCACGGTCGCCGATAGTCCCACCGACAATGTGCCTCGCCCCGCGAGTTGCAGGCGGAGCAGGCCTGGATCGGCGGCGGCGACGCGCGACCAAAGGTCGGAGAGCCACCGCGCTGGCGACGCACTCAGGAATCGGGCCCGCCGGGAGGGCGAGGCGGCTATGCGCCCGCTGAAAGACACGGGACGGATGGTCGAACTGGACATTTGAAACGGGCCCGCCTCTCGGCTACAGCAGCGGAGGGCGTTTCGCTCCCAGGCGCTATAAAGCATCCGCCGAGCCAGCGGATCAAGCGCGACGTGCCATCGATCCGCATCTACACGCGTCATCCGGGGGCATTGCCCGGCTCGGCGGTCGGTTTCGACGGAAGGGCGGCAAAGGCGACAGGATCACGCCGGGCCGTTCCCTGTGTATCCGCCGTCGCTTCCCGGTCGGGATTCTCCAGAGTGCCATGGGGCTGTATTGCCGTTCATGTGGTTTCACGGGGACTGGGCCCGTGCTGCCCGCGTCGGGATTTGTGACCGGAAATGGCGACAGGTGGCCGCCTGACCGTATCCACCGTGGACCCCAATGCTGGGTTCAGGAGGGGGCTGACGGGCAGGCCGGCTCTGTCAGCACAACCGTCTGCTCGGCATCAATAATTAGTCTTGGTGTAGCAGAAGGATAAGGGCCGGAAACGTCGGCAAAGTGCGTGCCGGGCCCGTCCAGGCGATGAGGCGCGATGCCGAAGCGCGCGTTTTCGGTCCAATACCGTCACGTTCACCGGGTACTCACATCAAAGCCACGCAACGACACGCTATGGCGGTGCTCAAGCGGAATGGCCAAATGTATAGAAGCTGAGCAGGTGCATTGAAATGCTGCAGCCGGCTGCCCGGCGGCGTAGATGCGTATCGTATAGACACATGATCTACGGCAGGAAGGTCGCCCCGGACTTGCTGGCCTCGGTCTTGCACGTTGATTTCCGATTGCAGGAACGAGGTCCAGCCAATCGTCTCCTGACGCTGCCGCCTTCGCGGGCGTTCTCTATTTCTGCCGTCTGCGCAGGAAGTAGCACGAGGGGTGAAAAAGCAATCTGCCGACCGATTGAATCGAATCGCTGTGTGAAGCGACAGGAACGATATCTCGGGTGGCAAAAATCGAGCCTGCCGGTCCGCCGTCGCGGTGCGTCTCCTGGGGGGCACCTGCGTCTGAAGCGGGTCTCGGGCAGGCCGGGCATGTCGGTGGAGCGCAACAGGGGATATTCCGATCAATGAAACGACGAAGCCTGCTCCAAGGTTCAGCCGCCGGCCTCGCGTCGCTCGCCGCACCGCGCATCGCCTCGGGGCAGACACAAAGCACTCTGAAGTTCAAGCCGCAGGCCGATCTGACGATTTTCGATCCGGTTTGGACGACGGCGTACAGCTCGCGCTATCTCGCGCTGCTCAGCTACGACATGTTGTACGGGGTCGACAACGAACTCAACCCGCATCCGCAGATGGTTGCGGGCTATGTCGTCGAAAACGATGGCAGGACCTGGCGTCTGACGCTGCGCGACGGGCTGCGGTTTCACGACGGGGAGCCGGTGCTGTCGCGGGATGTGGTGGCCAGCATCAAGCGTTGGGGCGCGCGCGACGCATTCGGCCAGGTGCTGATGGCAGCGACTGACGAGCTGTCCGCAGCCTCGGACAAGGAGGTGGTGTTCCGCCTGAAGCATCCGTTCCCACTGCTGCCCAATGCCCTGGCGAAAAGCACCAGCTATGTCCCGGTGATCATGCCGGCGCGGCTGATCGCCGATCCCGCGAAGCAGGTTACCGAGGTCGTCGGCAGCGGGCCCTACCGCTTCATCGCCGCCGAACGGGTCAGCGGGGCGCGCGCGGTCTGGGAGAAGTTCGACGGCTACGTGCCGCGTCCGGATGGCACGCCGCAATTCACCTCAGGGCCGAAAATCGCCCGGATCAATCGCATCGAGTGGACCATCATTCCCGATGCGCCCACGGCGGCGGGCGCGCTGATCAACGGCGAGATCGACTGGTACGAGGACGTGCTGTTCGACCTGGTCCCGATGCTGACAAAGGCGCCGAACGTTACGGTCACCAGTATCAATCCCGCCGGATCGATGGGCATCATGCGCCTGAACCATCTGCATCCTCCGTTCGACAACCCAGCGATCCGTCGCGCCCTGCTCGGTGCCATCGGTCAGTCCGACATCGCGCAGGCCGTCGCCGGCAATGACCGCTCCATGTGGGACGACAAGGTCGGCGTGTTCTGCCCGAACTCACCGATGGCGTCGGATGCGGGGCTGGAGGTGCTGACCGCGCCCCGCGATTACGACAAGGTCAAGCGCAATCTCGCGGCAGCCGGCTACAAAGGGGAACGGATCGCCTATCTCTCGGCGTCGGACAACTATCCCATGGTGCAGCAGGACAATGTCGGCGCCGACCAGATGCGGCTTGCCGGCATGAACGTCGACGTCATTGCCGTCGACTTCGGCAACTGGCTGCAGCGCCGCGCCAATCCCGCGCCGCCCGACAAAGGCGGCTGGAACGTTACCGATACGGTGCTGCCGGGGCTTGATCTCTGGGATCCGGCGTCGCATCTCGCGCTCCGCGGCAACGGCCTTGCGGCGTGGCCGGGCTGGCCGACCAGCCCCGCGCTGGAGGCCCTGCGGGAACAATGGTTCGTGGCTCCCGATCAAGCCGCGCGCAAGGCCATCTGCCACGACATTCAGCTTCAGGCCTGGCGGGATGTCACCTACATTCCCACCGGCCGCTGGAAGGATATCACCGCCTTCCGCGCCAACCTGCAGGGCGTGCTGTCCGGTATGCCGCTGTTCTACAATCTGTCCAAGGCATGACACCTGGGGCAGTGGCACGGCCCATGGCGGTCGATTGTTGAAAGGGCCGATGATGGTCAAGAAGTTGCACTTTGCCTGGTTTGGCGCACCCGGCGCACATTACTGGAACGTCCCGTCGTCGGGTATCTACGACTGGCGCAGGGGCGATCTGTATATGGATATCGCCCGGTTGTGCGAACGTGCCTTCATGGACATGGTGCTGTTCGCTGACATCCCTGCCGTACCCATGACCTATGGCGACAGCAACGACCATTACGTGAAGCATGGGCTGGAGGTGCATCTCGATCCCGCTCCCATCCTGGCGATGATGGGCGGTGTGACCCGCCACATCGGTCTCGGCGCCACGCTGTCGACCAGCCTGTATCCCCCGTTTCTCCTGGCGCGCATGATGGGAACGCTCGATCATCTCACCGGGGGACGCACGGCCTGGAATGTCGTTACCTCGGCGAATTCGAGTGCCGCGATGAACTACGGGCAGGACGACCTGCCGGACCACGATGAGCGCTATGATATCGCGGACGAATATCTCGACCTGGTGCGCAAGCTGTGGGACAGCTGGGCGCCGGATGCGGTGCTGGAAGATCGGCAGCGGAATGTCTTCGCTGATCCGGCCAAGGTGCGGCCGTTGCACTTCGCGGGCAAGTACTTCAAGTCGCGCGGGCCGCTGACCGTGCCGGCGCTGCCGCAGAAGCATCCGGTCATCATCATGGCCGGTACGTCGAACCGCGGGCAGCGCTTCGCGGTGGGCAATGCCGACATGGTCATCGCCCACAAGAACAGCGTGCAGGACATGCGCACCTATTCGACCCAGTTGCGCAGCCAACTGGAGGCCGCCGGGCGCGATCCGGCAAGTTGCAAGATCTTCTTCTCCATCAAGCCGGTGATGGGCGACACCCAGGCGAAGGCAGAGGAGAAATGGGCTCGGAATTACGAAGGCGCCGATGCTGAATCGGGTCTCAGCTACCTGTCCGCGATGATCGGAATCGACTTCTCAAAATACGACCAGGATCAGCCGCTGCCGCCTGACCTGCCGGTGCAAGGCATGGTCGGCAAGCTGCTGCAGTACACTCAGGCGAAAAAGGACATGACGCTGCGCGAGATCGCCAAGCACGAAGGCATGCATGAAACCTTTCCGATCTGCGGCACGCCGGAACAGGTGGCCGACATCATCGAACAGACGGCCGCCGAAGGCGGCGCCGATGGCTTTCATTTCCGGGTCAAGGTCGGCGACTTCCAGTACCTGGCCGACGTGACGACCAAGCTGATGCCCATCCTGCAACGACGTGGTCTGGCTCGCACCAGCTATGCAGGGCCGACGCTGCGGGACAACCTGTTCGCATTCTGACGGCGACACGCCTTCTGATCACCACAAGACCGCGAGCGGCTTCTGTGACGCCTGAGGCTGCCCGCTGGTCCGGAGCGGGCTAGGCGCTGCCGTTGTCGTGCCGGGCTTCATGCCACCGCGGGTTCGGGCTCCGCCGCCGGCTGGTGCAGATAGTTCCGGTTAGCAAACCAGATCGCGTATTGATCATAGGTGATCGGCTCGTATTTCGGCGGGTTGGTCGCGCAAGCACAGGTGGGCAGGCATTTTATCATCGTGTCGGGGTGCGGATCGAAGAAAAACGGGATCGCATAGCGCGGCTTGCCGGCTGCGTTGATGACGCGGTGGGGCGTCGACAGAAACCGCTCATTGGTCCAGCGTCGCAGGATGTCGCCACCGTTGACGACATAGGCGTCGGGGACCGACGGCGCATCGAACCACTCGCCATTCGGCAGCCGGATCGACAGACCGGGAACCTCATTTGGCGCCAGCAACGTCATGAACCCGGAATCGGTATGCGGCGCGATGCTGAACTCATTGTCATCGTAGGTCGGCTGCGCCGGGTAGTGCGACAGGCGCAGGATGGTGTTGGGCAGCTCGAACATGGCGTCAAACCAGTCGGGCGGCAGTTCGAGGGCCTCGGCGTACAGGGGCACCAGCTTCCGGCCGAGCGTTTCCATGACCGCGACGTAGCGCAGCAAGGCCTCGCGGAACCCCGGCAGATCGGCTGGCCACTGGTTCAAGCCACGCAGTTTCTTGTTGGCGATCACGTCGGGGTCGTCCGGCGTCCGCTCACGGCGGATGAAGAACGCCTCGTTGACGCTGGGCCTGGTGTTGTTGTTCACCTGCGACGTGCGGTTCACGCTGCCGCGCATCGGCATGTAGCCGACGTTGTGCTCGTTGATCTTCAGCGCCAGCTTGGCCTCGATCGCTTGCGCATGAAACCGCTTTGCCTCGGCGAAAGTCGCCTCGATCAACGACGGCGGCACACCGTGCCCGCGCAGGTAGTAGAAGCCGACGTTTTCGAACGCATGGCGGAGTTCGCGGCCCAGCCGTTCGCGGGCACCCGGCTCGCCGGCCAGGAATGGCGCGACGTCCAGCACCGGAATTATCCCGCCAATTGAAGCGGCCTCAGTCTCTGTCGGCATCAACCTACGTCCTCTTGTTGCAACTCGTCGCTCGTGAGTGGGTAGCGGCAGGCGACCGCGTGATCGGGTTCGATCGCCTCCAGACCGGGTTCGTCCGTGTCGCACCCTGCTCCGGCCTGTCGGCATCGGTTGCGGAAGCGGCAGCCGCTGGGCAGATTGCCGGGATCGGGCGGGTCGCCCTCCAGCAGCATTCCGTTAACCACCCGGCGTTCCCCGGGTTCCGGTACGGCCGACAGCAGCGATCGGGTGTAGGGGTGCCGCGGTGTCTGAAATAACGTCGCCGCATCCGCCAGTTCGACGATACGGCCGAGATACATCACCGCCACCCGGTTGCAGATCGCGCGCACCACGCCGAGGTCGTGCGAGATGAACAGATACGTCAGGTCGTACGTCTCGCGCAGGTGCAGCAGCAGCTTCAGGATGGTCGCCTGAACCGACACGTCGAGGCCGGCGGTCGGTTCATCCAGGATCACCAGCTTTGGATGCAGCGTCAGAATGCGCGCGAGGCCGATGCGGCGCTGCTGCCCCCCTGACAGTTCATGCGGATAGCGGTCGAGGTGCTCGGGGCGCAGACCGACCGCGGCAATCGTCTCCAGCACGCGCGCCTGACGCTCCGGCCGGCGCAGCTTGCTGTGGATGATCAGAGGCTCCTCGATCGAGCGCCCGACAGTCCAGCGCGGATCGAGCGATGCCCCGGCGTCCTGGTAGACATACTGCAGCCGGTCGCGCATCTGCCGCCGCGTCCGCGGCGACATGCCGGACAGTTCCATGCCATCGAACGTGATACGGCCGGACGCCGGGGCCACCATGCCCATCAGTGTCTTGCCGAGGGTGGATTTGCCGCAGCCGCTTTCTCCGACCAGGCCGAGGATCTCGCCGTGGCGGATGGTGAAGGATATGTCGTCCACGGCGCGGATGACCGTTCCGGCCCGCGGCCCCTTGCGCACCGGGAACGCGGTCGCCAACGCCTCGACACGCAACAGTGTGTCCATGGTCTGACTCTGGGCCATGCCGTCCATCACGCTGCCATCCGTTGGATCGGATGAAAGCAGCGTACCTCGTGGCCACCGGCAAGACGGATGGGCGTTGGGATGTTGCCTGCGCAGATGGCACTGGCGCGATCACATCGCGTGCGAAACCGGCAACCGCTGGGGGGATCGATCAGTGCGGGCATGTCGCCGGGAATCCCGGCGGGCAGGCGCCCGGCTTTCGGCAGACTGCCGAGCAGCCGCGCGGAATAGGGATGCTGCGGTGCCCGAAAGAATACCTGCGTCGGGGCAGCCTCCAGCGCCTGACCAGCATACATGACCACGATACGGTCGCAGATCTCCGACGCGACCCCGAGGTCGTGGGTGGTGAACAGCACCGAGACGCCGCGGTCGCGCACCAGGCGCAGCAGCAGTTTCAGCACCTGCGCCTGGATCGTCACATCCAGCGCCGTGGTCGGTTCATCAGCGACGATCAGCCGGGGTTCCGGCAGCAGCGCCATCGCGATCAGCACACGCTGGCGTTGCCCGCCGGAGAGTTCACCCGGAAGCTTTTCCAGCACCGCCTCCGGATTGGGGATCTGCACGTCGGCCAGCGCCCGCAGGATCGCCGCCCGGTCCAGGGCCCGCCGGGCACGACCGTGTTCCTGACCCGGCGACTTCCAGCGCATCAGGTCGTTGAACTGCGCACCGATGCGGAACAGCGGGTCCAGCGAGCCGAACGGATCCTGCGGCACCAGCGTGATGCGCTGACCGCGCACCGAGGACCGCACAGTACGCTCCGGCAGTTCGAGGAGGTCACGGCCCTCGAACATGATGCGGCCGTCGCGGATGGAGGTGACGTTGCGCGGCAGGATCCCGAGCACGGCGCTGGCCAGGGTTGATTTCCCGCTGCCGCTTTCGCCGACCAGGCCGACGACTTCTCCGGCGCCAATGGTGAGGTCGACGCGATCCAGCGCCTGCAGCGGCCCCCGTTCGGTCTCGTAGGCTACCGTCAGATTTTCGATCGAAAGCAGGCTCATTCGGCGGCAACCTCGATGGGCGCGGATTGTGGCACGGTGACGGCCCGGCGCCGCGGCTGGCTGCGGCGCAACCGGGGATCGAGCAGGTCGCGCAACCCGTCGCCGAGCAGATTGAAGCCCATCACGACCAGGAAGATCGCGAGGCCCGGTGCGGTGGCGTACCACCAGGCGTCCGGCAGGAATTCGCGTGACTCGGCGATGGTGCGGCCCCACTCAGGGCTGGGGGCCTGTGCGCCGAGGCCCAGAAAGCCCAGTGCGGCGGCGGTCAGGATCGCATAGCCCATGCTGAGCGTCGTGCGCACGATCAGTGGCGAGGACAGGTTCGGCAGCACGTGCAGGAACAGCACGCGGGCGGAGTTGGCGCCCAGCGCGCTGCATGCCTCAACGAAGATCTCGCGGCGCAGCGCCCGAGCCTCGGCGGCGACCAGGCGGGTGAACCATGGCCAGAAGGTCACGGACAATGCGAGGATGACGTTGATGATGCTGGGACCGAGTGTCTGGGCAATAGTGATCGCCAGCACGACCTGCGGGATCGACAGGAAGATGTCGGACGCACGCATGATCGAGGCGCCGACCCAGCCGTCGGAGAACGCCGCCAGCAGGCCCAGCGGCACGCCGACCAGCATGGCGGCGCCGACGCCGACGACCGCCGTCGCCAGGGTGATGCGGGTGCCGAACAACAGCCGGCTGTAGATGTCGCCGCCGACGCGGTCGGTGCCGAACCAGTGGTCGGCGCTGGGCGGCTGCAGCCGGTCCATCGGGGCGAGGTCGTAGATCTCGTCCGCGTGGTTGGCGAGCAGCGGGGCGAAGATGGCGATCAGCACGAAACCAAGAATGATCGTCAGCCCGATCATCGCCATGCGGTCGCGCAGCAGGCGGCGCCACAGGCTCATCGCGCGGACACCCGCGGGTCGATCAGTGCCTGGCCGAAATCCACCAGCATGTTGATTACGATATAGACCGCGGCGATCCACAATGTGGCGCCGAGGATGGCGTTGTAGTCGAACATCACAACCGAATTGACAACGTAATAGCCAAGGCCGGGCCAGTCGAAGATCGCCTCGACCACGACCGAGCCGCCAAGCAGGGCACCGGACAACAGGCCGATCTGCGTGGTGACGGATGTCAGGGCGCCGCGCAGGACGTATTTCCATATGATCACGTGGCGCGGCAGGCCCATGGCATCGAGATAGCGAACCGATGATCGGCTCAGCCCGTCCAGCATGCCGGCTCGGGTGAAGCGAACGATGGTCGCGGTCACGGGGAAGGCCAGCGTGGCCGCCGGCAGGGCGAGATGCAGCAGCGCACTGAGCAGCCGCCCGGGGTCCAGCGCGATCACGCTGTCGAGCAGGTAGAAGCCGGTGAAGTGCGGCGGCGCCGAACCTTCGATCCGTCCCGACAGCGGCAGCCAGCCGAGGCGCATTACGAACAGCAACTGCATCATGATCGCCAGCCAGAAGCTGGCCACAGCAAACCCCGACACCGTGACGAGGCGCAGCGCGTGGTCGAGCAGTGAGTTCCGGTGAGTCGCGGCGACGACCCCAAGTGGAATACCCACTGCCAGGCTGACCACCATGGCGGTGATCGCAAGTTCCATCGTCGCCGGCAGACGCTCGACGAGGTCGTTCAGCACCGGGCGAGCGGTGAACAGACTGGTGCCCAGATCGCCGGTCACCAGGCGTTCGATGTAGTGCAGGAACTGGATAGGAATGGGCTGATCCAGTCCGTATTGGGTGCGGATCGCGGCGATCTGGTCCGGTGTCGCGCTTTGCCCCGCGAGCAGAGCCGCCGGGTCGGCCGGGACGACCGCCTGTACCAGAAACATGATGACGACGACCCCTAGCAGCGTCACCACGAACTGGCCGGCCCGGTGGCCGGTGGCGGCAAGAGCGCGCGGCATCAGTGTTGCAGCCATATCGGCTTCAGGTAGTTGCCGTTGCCCACCGGCGTAAATTCGTAGCCCTGCACGCGCTTGTTGCGCACGTTGATCCAGATCTCGTTGGAGACGAAGATCGACGGTGCATCGTTCATGATGATCCGATTGGCCTGCTCGTACAGCTCGGCGCGTTCGGACGGTTCCTGCGATGCGAAGGCCTTGTGCAGCAGCGTATCGACCTCGGGGTTCTTGTAGTAGCTGCAGGTCGCGTAGGAGCCCCAGCGTGTGCTGTCGTACATCTCGCCGGCCCAGGTGTGCGGGTCGGCGTAGTTTGCGGACGCCCAGATCGGCATGATATCCGGCGCGGTGTCCGGGTTGCGGCATTTGTCGGCCAAGGTCGGCCAGGTTTCGGCGACGATGTTCGCGGTGACCCCCAGCTTCCGCAGGCCGGCCTGCAGGATCTCGGCCGCCTGCTCGGGCATAGGGAAGCCTGTCATGGCATAGATGGTGACGGGCTTGTCCACCGGCACCTCGGCCTGCGCCAGTTCGGCCTTCGCCTTGGCCAGGTCGTACGTGAAGCCGGTCGCGTCCTTCGGGTAGCCGATCACGCCCGGCGGCATCGGCACCGGGTCACGGGTGATCTTGTCCTGCTCCAGTCCGTGGATCAGTCCGGCATAGTCGAAAGCATAGGAGAACGCGCGCCGGACATGAATATCGGTGAATGGTGGCTTCTTGTTGTTGAAATTGATCAGGAACAGGCGCTGATGCGGCTCCTGCATGACGACCAGGTTCGGCATTTTCGCCAGTTTGTCGAACTGGTCGGTCGATATGCTGCCGAGGAAGAAGTCGATGTCCCCCCGCATCAGCGCCATGGTCTGTGAGTTGGTCTCGCGAATGGTGCGGAACCGGAGGCCATCCGGGGCGTTGGCTGGCCAGCCGAGGACGTAGTCCTTGAACCGTTCCGCATACCAGCCGACCGCCGGATCGTACTGCGTGACGTGGTACGGGCCGCTGCCGGCCTCGTGGCTGCTCAGCCAGGCCGTGCTCCAGTCGCCGTTCTGCTCGTGCGCTTTCGCCAGCGTCGCGTTGACGACATAGAGCTCTGCCAGCAATCCGGCAAACGGAGCGGCCGGCTGCTTGAGGGTGAACTGAACCGTGTACTTGTCCATCGCCTTCGTGGTTCCAGGCGCGACCAGCGGCAGGAAGAAGCGGGCCGATCCCTGTTTCAGCGCGAGCAGGCGCTCCATGCTGTACACCACGTCGTCCGCGGTCACCTCGGTGCCGTAGTGGAACCTGGCACCGTGTGCCAGCGACACGGTGTAGGTGAGGCCATCCGGCGACTCGGTGTACGAGGTGGCGAGGCAGGGCACCATTTGCGGCGGATTGCCGAGCCAGCGGTAGAGCGGATCGTAGGTGTTCATCTTGACCGTGAGGCGGGCGACATCCTGCACCGCCGGATCAAGTGAATTGATTTCGCTGCCGTTGCCGACCCTGAGCACGTTTTCAGTCGATTGCGCACGGGTGGGGCTCAGCGGCGTGAACGAAACAAGGAGCGCGGCTAGCAGCAATGCCTGGGCGCGAAACGATGGAACTACCATGGGCTTTGCGGCTTCTCCGGGTTTTTGACATTTGGACACCTTTCGGCGCCCGCTGCAGCAGGTCATGCTTTCGAGCGACGCAATCCTTGTGCCACGGCAACCTGACGCACGAGGGCGTGTTATTGGCGATTGTGCAGCAAATGCTCGTCGTGCGTGCGGTAGATGCAGGCATGTTGCTCACTTGCCGGGCGGCTGTGCTGCGTCGCAGGTGAAAGCGCCTTGACTGCATGCAGGATACGGCCGAATTTCTAATGATCGCGCAAGGAGTGACTGATCATGTCGACCACGCTCGCACCCAGCATCGCTGCGATTCGCTCCGATGCTCCCGAGGAGATCCCGATCCTTGATCTGGGCCCCTATCTTGCCGGCGCTCCCGGGGCCCGTGCGGCATTGGGTCGTGAACTGCGCCATGCGCTGGAGCAGGTTGGATTCTATTTTGTCGTCAACCATGGCGTAGCGCAGTCGCTGATCGACGCGACATTCGCGGCGGTGGAGCGGTTTCATGCGCAACCAGAGGATGCGAAGCGCGCGCTGCTGATCAACCGCAACAACGTCGGATACCTGCCGTTCAAGGGCTCCACCATCCGCCATTCGCAGCTGAACCAGAACAACCGGCCCGATCTCAACGAGGCGTTCTTCGTCAAACGTGATCTGCCGGCCGACCACCCGGATGTGATCGCCGACAAGATGTTCCGAGGTACCAACAAATGGCCTGCGGCATTGCCGGGCTTTCGTGAAACCGTGAACGCCTATTGCGGGGCCATGGAAGGCCTGGCGACATCACTGCTGCCGCTGTACGCCGAAGCGCTTGAACTGTCGCCCTCGTGGTTCGACAGTTTCTTCAGTGATCCGATGTACACGCTGCGCATGTCGCACTATCCGAAACAGGACGCATCGGGCGCCGACGAGTTCGGCATCGCCCCGCATACCGACACCAGTTTCATGACGCTGCTCGCGCAAAATCGGATCCCGGGGCTTTCGATCCGGCTGCCTAACGGGAACTGGGTCGATGCGCCCACACTGCCGGGCAGCATCCTCGTCAATGGGGGCGATATGCTGCGCCGCTGGACGAACGACCGCTGCCTCGCGACGCCGCATCGGGTCATCAACCGCTCCGGTGAGGAACGCTACGCTATTCCGTTCTTCTTCGACTGCAACTACGACGCCGTGATGGAGTGCGTGCCGACCTGCTGCTCGGACGACATGCCGCCGCGCTACACGCGTATGACATATCCGGAATACATGACATGGTACCGCGATCTGACCTATGGCGCCGCGCGCCAGGACGCCGCGGGGAGGTAAGCGGCGATCTCCGATTGCGGCGATAGGGCGGCCCACGCCTCCGCTCGACTCTTTATTCCGAAAGCGATAGCCCTGATCGCGCGGACCGGTTGCGGCTGACGCGCTTCGGCCGCGCCTCGGGATGGGCCTAAACCGACAGGTCTATCGCCCGGTCCGGGGCATGGTGTGTGCAACACCGGTAGCCCCTGAACGCCTCTTGCCGGATAATATTAATCACAGTCGTGGCCGCACGCGTCCGGCGCGACCCACGGCTGCGCTTTTGCAGCCGGTGGAGGCGGCCGAGATCAGGCAGACGCAGGTGCGACGATGCCTGGCAGCGCATGATCAGACCTTGGTCGCTCACGTTTGAACGGATTTGCCGGCCGAGGTCAGGGTGAGGGTCCGGCCGCGCGTGACCGGTCTGCATGGACTTGTTGATGATTTGCCCAAGTTTGACTTTGACAGGATTAACGTCCCTCCATTAGCATCATGGCTAATCCGAGCGTATTGCCTATCAATACGGCACTCGGTGGCTGGTTCGAGACGATCTACAAACAATTAAAACTGTGGGACCGCAGGTAGTGGACGCTGCCGCGGCCGGATCTGAAAGGTCGCGTTCAATGCAGGCATGGTTCGCCAACAAGATAGCTGTCGTCACTGGTGCGGCATCGGGCCTGGGACAAGCCACCGCGATCATGCTCTCCCGGGAAGGCGCGCGCGTGGTGCTGTTCGACCGCGATGTCGACGGACTGGCGAAAACCGCCGCTCAGTGTGAGGGCGCGGTGACCGTCTCCGGCGACGTGACTTCGGCTGCGGACCTCGCGCGGGCGGCCGCGGCTGCGACTGAACTCGGGCCGGTTACGTTGCTTGCCACCGCCGCAGGGCTTCTTGGCCCGGCGCTGCCG
>DASWON010000019.1:0-3190 GCA_036398735.1 Rhodopila sp. | reverse complement strand
GCCGCCCTTGACGTTGAAACTGAACCGGCCGGGCTTGTAGCCGCGGGCCCGCGCTTCCGGCAGTTCCGCGAACCAGTCGCGGATCGGGGCGAACAGGTCGGTATAGGTGGCCGGATTGGAGCGTGGGGTGCGGCCGATCGGCGACTGGTCGATGTCGATGATCTTGTCGATCAGGTCCAGTCCCTCGATCCGGTCGTGCGCGGACGGCACCAGCCCCGCACCCATCAGGCGCCGCGCGGCCGCCTTGTAGAGCGTATCGACCACCAGGGTGGATTTGCCGCCACCGGATACGCCGGTGACGCAGGTGAAGGTGCCCAGCGGGAATTCCGCCGTCAGATTCTTGAGGTTGTTGGCGCGTGCTCCGACGACCCGCAGCATGCGATCTTTCTGGCTTGGCCGGCGCATGGCCGGCACGGGGATCAGCCGCCGGCCGGACAGGTAGTCGCCGGTGAGTGACTTCGGATTGGCCGCGACCTCGGCGGGCGTGCCCTCGGCGATGACGTGGCCGCCGTTGATCCCCGCCGCCGGTCCCATGTCTATCAAGTGATCCGCCGCTCGGATCGCGTCCTCATCGTGCTCCACCACCAGGACGGTGTTGCCCAGGTCGCGCAGCCGCCGCAGTGTGCCGAGCAGCCGCTCATTGTCGCGCTGGTGCAGCCCGATCGAGGGCTCGTCCAGCACGTACAGCACGCCCGTCAGTCCCGAACCGATCTGGCTGGCGAGGCGGATGCGCTGGGATTCGCCGCCGGACAGCGTGGCGGACCCGCGGGCCAGCGTCAGATAATCCAACCCGACATCGACCAGGAAGCGCAGCCGGTCGACGATTTCCCGCAGGATGCGGCCGGCGATCTCCTGGCGTTGCGGGGTCAACTGCGGCAGCACGACACCAAACCAGTCGAGGGCGGAGCGGATCGACAGGTCGGACGCCTCGGCGATGTTCTTGCCGGCGACGCGGACCGACAGCGCCTCGGGCTTCAGGCGGGCGCCGTTGCAGACCTTGCATGGCTTTTCCGCCTGATAGCGGGACATTTCCTCGCGCACCCAGACGCTATCGGTCTCCTGCCAGCGGCGTTCGAGATTCCGCAGCACACCTTCGAACGGCTTGGTCACGGTGTAGCTGCGGACGCCGTCCTTGTAGGTGAAGGCGATCGGCTCCTCGCCGGACCCGTGCAGGATGGCGTGCCGAACGTCCTCCGGCAGGTCGCGCCAGGGGGTCTTCGTCGTCTGTTTGTAGTGTCGCGCGAGGCTTTGCAGCGTCTGGTCGTAGTATGGCGACTGGGCCCCGGTCCATGGCGCGATGGCGCCCTCGGCAAGACCGGCGCGGTCATCCGGCACCACGAGATCCGGGTCAAAGAAACTCTCCACCCCGAGGCCATCGCAGGCGGGGCAGGCGCCGTGCGGGGAATTGAAGCTGAACAGCCGCGGCTCGATTTCCTCGATCGAGAAGCCGCTGACCGGGCAGGCAAAGCGGGAGGAGAATACCGTCTTTTCCGCGGTGTCCGGATTCTCCGCGTAGACGACGCCGTCGGACATGGCGAGCGCGGTTTCGAAGCTGTCGGCGAGGCGGGACCCGATGCCCTCGCGCACGACGAGGCGGTCGACGACGGCCTCGATCTCGTGCTTGATCTTGCGGTTGAGCGACGGCACCTCGGTGATCTCGTACAGCGTGCCATCGACTTTTACCCGGGTGAAGCCGCGGCGCTGCAGCTCGGCGAGTTCCTTGCGGTATTCCCCCTTGCGGTCGCGCACGACCGGAGCGAGCAGCAGCAACCGCGTGCCCTCTGGCATCGCCATGACGCGGTCGACCATCTGCGAGACGGTCTGCGCCTCGATCGGCAGCCCGGTGGCCGGCGAGTAGGGAACGCCGACGCGTGCCCAGAGCAGGCGCATGTAGTCATGGATTTCGGTCACCGTGCCCACGGTGGAGCGCGGGTTCTTCGATGTCGTCTTCTGCTCGATGGAGATCGCCGGCGACAGGCCGTCGATGCTGTCGACGTCAGGTTTGCCCATCAATTCAAGGAATTGGCGAGCGTAGGAGGAGAGCGATTCGACGTAGCGGCGCTGGCCTTCGGCGTAGATGGTGTCGAACGCCAGAGAGGATTTGCCCGACCCCGACAGGCCGGTGATGACGGTGAGCGAGTCGCGGGGAATGACGACGTCGACATTCTTGAGATTATGTTCCCGTGCGCCGCGCACGTGGATGTTGCCGGCCATGTATCCTGTTGTCCTCGCAGATCGGTCCAGATTCGGTCCCCGGGCGGTGGCTTCACCGATAAGTGGGCGGGCCTATGGGTGGACGTATTCTTGAGTGAAGGTGTTCTGTGGATGTTCCCGGTATGCCATGTTATGCCGGGGCTTGGAAGGGAATTTGGTCCGCTCCTGGCCCGTTGCCATACGGTCCAATCTCGTTCGGTTCGCTTGTCATGTGGTCCGTGATGGCACCTTGGACCAGGGAAATCTGCAGCCGCCGCGGGCCGATGCAGGAGGGGCGGGGCGGCTGGCAGGACCACGGGTCCGGATCAGCAGTGTTCGCCGGGTCTGCAGCCCGGCCGGCCGCCGCCGTGTTCCTGATGTGCCTGAGGCGAAGGCCCTGGGTGTGGTTGGGGCGGAGGTCCCGGCCGCGGCGCGGCAGCGGGGTTCGGGCCGGGGCGCGGCCCCTCGGGCGAATGGAAGCCTGGCTGGCCATGGAATTATTCCGCGCCCGGCGGCGGGCGTCCCTCCGGGCGCGTCGGGGCAAAGCCGCGTCCGCCGGAATGGAACCCGGACGGTGGCTGACCCTCCGGCCCATGCTGTCCGGGCCCACCGGCGGCGGGATGGAATCCTGGCGGCGATGGGTGGCGCTCCGGTTGTGGCCGGGCAAATCCACCGCCCGGATGGAAGCCCGGCGGCGGACCGCCCTGCGGCCTCGGCGAGGCAAAGCCGCCGCCACCCGGGTGGAAGCCGCCGGCCGCTCGGCGCTGTTCGAGACGGCGCGACAAGGCGTCGGGCGCGTGATGCCAAGCGTGATGCGAGTCCCAGTAGCCCCAGCCGCCACCGACGACGACGAGCGGGACGACGGTGCCGTCGACGTACAGGCCGGGCGAGCCGCCCTCTTCAGTGTAGCCTGGATAGACATCACCATAGGCGTCGTCCGGGCCGGACGCAGGGTAGCCAGGGGGAGGAGGGGGGTCGGCCGTGTAACCCGGAGGAT
>DASWON010000018.1:0-10032 GCA_036398735.1 Rhodopila sp. | reverse complement strand
CGCTTCCCAACCGCGCGAAGAAGGGTGTCGGCCTGTCGGGCGTCACAGCGGGCAACACCGCGCTGTGCACCGTCGGACGCTCCGGCAACGATCTGCATTACCGCGGATATGACATCCTCGACGTCGCCGACACCTGCGAATTCGAGGAGATCGCCTATCTGCTGGTGCACGGCACGCTGCCGACCCGCGCAGAACTCACGGGCTACAAGGCGAAGCTCAAGGCGCTGCGCGGCCTGCCGATCGCCGTGAAGCAGGCGCTGGAGGCATTGCCGGCCGCATCGCATCCGATGGACGTGATGCGCACCGGCGTCTCGGCGCTGGGCTGCGTGCTGCCGGAGAAGGAAGATCAGAACCCGCCGGGCGCACGCGACATCGCCGACCGGCTGATGGCCTGCCAGGGTTCGATGCTGCTCTACTGGTATCACTATGCCCATAACGGCAAACGCATCGACGTGGAGACCGATGACGATTCCATCGGCGGCCACTTCCTGCATCTGCTGCACGGCAAGCCGCCGTCCGAGATGTTCGTGCGGGCGATGCATACGTCGCTGATCCTCTATGCCGAACATGAGTTCAACGCCTCGACCTTCACCTGTCGCGTCGTGGCGGGCACCGGTGCGGATATGTACTCCGCGATCACCGCAGGCATCGGCGCGCTGCGCGGTCCGAAACATGGCGGCGCCAACGAGGTCTCTTTCGAAATTCAGAACCGCTACAGCTCGCCCGATGAGGCGGAAGCCGACATCCGCAAGCGCATCGAAGCGAAACAGGTGATCATCGGGTTCGGCCACGCCGTCTATACGATCTCCGATCCGCGTAACAAGGTAATCAAGGAAGTTGCCCGCAGGCTCTCGCAGCACGCCGGATCGATGAAGATGTTCGACATCGCCGACCGTATCGAAGCGACGATGTGGGACGCCAAGAAGATGTTCGCGAACCTCGATTGGTTCTCGGCCATCAGCTACCACATGCTCGGCGTCCCGATGTCGATGTTCACCCCGCTGTTCGTCATCGCACGCACCTCCGGCTGGTCGGCGCACGTCATGGAACAGCGCGTGGACAACAAGCTGATCCGTCCGACGGCGAACTACATCGGTCCGGAAAATCTGAAGTTCGTGCCGATCGACCAACGCGGCTGATCACATCTCGGTTCGTCTGTGGAACCGCCGCGGCAGCAATGTCGCGGCGGTTTTTTTCCATTCGTCCCTGAAACGCTACGCACGAAAACTTTTTTGCGGAATTAACCGCGACACGGTTGCTTTTCGTTGACATGTATGGGCTTCGCGATGAATAGCGGAATTCGTGTTCGCGAATCGAATCGCACCGCCTGTGCAGCCTCTCGATACGCGAGGACGTTCAACAGTGAGGACGGTCGATGGACCGCGCCGTTGCAAGGCCGACGAAGAGTCAAACAACAACCGGGATCTCTGACAGGTTGACGCGCGCGCCAGCCGGTTTGCCGATGAAACAAACCCATCGACACCTGCCCCGGCATCTGACTCGTACAACGGCTTTGCCTGAAGCGCCTGACAAAGACGCCGCGTTCAACAAGGAGATCCGCAGGTGAGCAGTGACGATACGACGACCGAGACCCCTCGCGCCAAGACGGTGGGTGCGCAGGCAATGGCAAGGAAGGCCGAAACCAAGACCGCGGCGGTAAAGAAGCCGGCGGCCAAAAAGGTGGCGCCGAAGAAACTGGCCGCCAAGGCCACACCGAAGAAGGCTGCCGCGAAGAAGGCCGCTCCGGTGAAGGCAGCCTCCAAGGTTGCTCCCAAGAAAGCAGCCGTGAAGAAGGCGGCGCCAAAGCAGGCCGTTGCCAGCAAGGCTGCTCCGAAGAAGGTTGCCGCTCCGGCGAAGAAGGCAGCCGCCAAGAAGCCCGCCGCGAAGAAAGCGGCCGCTCCGGTGAAGAAAGCCGCCGCTCCGGGAAAGAAAGCTGCCGCGAAACAACCGGCCGCCAAGCCGGCCCCTGGGAAGCAACCCGCTGCTAAGCCGGCCGCCGCCAAGCAAGCCGCCGCGAAGGCGCCGGTAATGAAGAAAGCGGTCGCAAAGCCGGCCATCGCGAAGAAGACCGCTCGCAAGTCGAAGGTGCTGACCGCATCGGCCCCGGCGCCGGAGGCGACACCGATCGCCGCGAGCGAAACGAAAGAGTGATCGCTTAGTACCAGCCCGCGGCCGAGGAGACTGGCGCACCACCGATCTCTTGCGTCATGGACCGGCGGGTCCGAGCCGTCGTTCTGACAAGCCGCCGCGACAGGAGGCCCGGACATGCAGGCCCATGTTGAAATGGGGCAACAAAGTTCGGCACCATCGCGAGCCGGCATGAAACGATCCGACTGGAGAGGGCGCCGTGGCGGCGCCTTTTCTTTTGTTCGTCCCAGGCAGGCGGACGATGCCCGACAACTGCCAGCGGCAAACTACCCGAACGTCGTCAGCAGATCATCCACCTGCGGGGCCGTCAGCAGGCGGGGCGACCGGCCGCGCAGCATCAGAAACAACTTGGCCGCCTCTTCCAGTTCCTCGGCTGCATAGACCGCGTCGGTCAGCGTCTTGCCCGACACCACCGGCCCGTGATTTGCCAGCAGAACGGCTCGGGCATCGCGCGCCGCCGCATTGATCGCCGGCTCCATCGCGGGATCGCCCGGCCGGTAATACGGAACAATCGGCATGCTCCGGCCGACCCGCATGACGAAATATGGTGTCAGCGGCGGAATCGGATTGGACGGGTCGACGTCCGGCAGGCACGACACCGCCGTGGCCTGGGTGGAGTGCAGATGCACAACCGCGCCGGCGTCGGTCCGCGCCTGATAAAATGCGCGATGCATGAACACTTCCTTCGACGGCTTGTCGCCACCGATGTGCCGGAACGCCGTATCCAGTTTCGACAGCCGCTCCGGATCCAGTCTCCCCAGGCTGGAATTGGTGGGCGTCATCAGGTACCCGTCGACCAGCCGCACGCTGATGTTGCCGGCGCTTCCAACCGAAAAGCCGCGCGCGAACAGGCTCGCCGCGAGTTCGCTCAGCAGAACCCTCGCGGCTCGCTCGATGCCGTCACTCGCGGCTCGCTCGATGCCATCACTCGCGGCTCGCTCGGTACCATCAACAGTATGCACAGGCTCAGCCCTCCAACACGCGAAACGCTTTGAGGAAGAAATCAGTCGCGCCGAAGTTGCCGGATTTCAGCGCCAGCATCAGGTTCGTGCCGCTGCCCGCGGCTCCCGCCGAGGCGCCCTCCGCGAAGGTCCATGGCACGCCCGGATCGATTTCCGCTCCGATGCGCAGGCTGCGCACTCCAAGCCGCCCCACCACCGCTCCAGAGGTCTCACCGCCTGCCACCACGAACTTCCGCACCCCGCGTGCGACGAGGCCCTGAGCGATGCGGGCGACAGCATCCTCGACCAGCAGACCGGCCTGCTCACGGCCGAGACGCGCCTGCAGCGCCGCCACCTTCTCCGGTGGCGCCGACGCCGCGATGACGACCGGCTTGTCGCCGATCTTGTCCGTGGCCCATGCAAGTGCAGCCTCACTCAGAGCCACGGCGTCCGGCGTAGCCAGTGCATCGAGTTCGAACACCGGCAGATGCGCACGCACGTATCCCAGCTGTGCCAGTGTCGCGCGCGAGCACGACCCTGCGACAACCGCACCAGCGCCTTCGACCTTCGGCAGCGCACCGGGGTCAACCGCCTCCGACAGCAGGCCGGCCCGCCGGAAGTTCTCCGGCAGGCCCATCGCCACCCCGGATCCACCGGTGATGAGCGCGTGGCCCGCGGCAGCCTCGCCGATCGCCACGAGATGCGCATCGGTGATCGCATCGACGATCGCATAGCGGCGGCCACGTTCCTTCAGTTGCGTCATCGCGTCCCGAATCGCCGCGGTGCCCTGATCGACGGTGACGAACGGCACCAGCCCGACCGTCCCGTCGGTTTGTCGCGACAATACGCGCACGAGGTTCGCATCGGTCATCGGAGTCAAAGGGTGGTGCTCCATTCCGCTCTCATTCAGCAGCACGGAGCCGACAAACAGATGACCCTGATAGACCGTGCGCGCATTGGTCGGGAATGCCGGGCACGCCAGTGCGAAGCCGCTGCCGAGGGCGGCGACGAGAGCGTCGGCGACGAGGCCGATGTTCCCCTGTTCGGTGCTGTCGAAGGTGGAGCAGTACTTGAAGAAATACTGGCGCGCGCCGGCGGCCTGCAGCCAGCGCAAGGCCGCGAGGCTTTCCGCCACCGCCTGCCGCGCTGGGGCGGTGCGCGATTTCAGCGCCACCACCACCGCGTCGGCGTCAGGCGGCGACATGTCGGCCGGCGGCACGCCGATCAGTTGCACCGTCCGCATGCCGCCCCGCACCAGCATTGAGCAGAGATCCGTGGCCCCCGTGAAATCGTCGGCAATCGCACCTAACAGCATTATCCGGCCCTCCCCCCTGGAAGCGTGACCGCGGCGGGTGGAATGTCCACGGCTGGCTGGTCACGCGATCAACGCATCATCCTACTGTGGTGGTTCTGAAGTCCGCCATACGGCGGATCAGCCGCAACGCGGACGTCCGCACGATGACGCTGGAGAACCGTGATATCCCGATGGCGCCCCCTGGTTGCCCCGCTTGGTTGCCCCGCTGGTCGCGCCGCTTGGTTGCCCCCCTCGATCGCCTCCCGAGGACATCGCCGCCCGGCGCCAGCGCTGGGTGCTACGGGGCAGAGGACGGCTCGGACAATAGGGCGGAGAGGTGCCCCGCCTGTTCTTCCCACGATGGCAGCGACTGGCCGGACCGCCATGCGACCTCCGCCATGTCATGCCGCAAGGAGCGGTCGAAGATCAGCCGGCGCAACGCCTTCGACATCTGCTCGACATCGCCCGGGGCGCAGACCACGCCCGCCTCGGGTCCCACCAGAGTGGGCACCGCGCCGACGTTGCTCACGGCCACGGGCAGACCACGCCGCAGCGCCTCGGCGATCGCCACGCCGTAGCCCTCGAAGTACGACATGAGCGCGAACAGGTCCGCCTCCGCCCACAGCGCCTCGGTCGCTTCATCGACCGAGCGGACACGCCGCGCAATGCCAAGTTCCTCCGCCAGGCCGGCCAGTCCGTTGACGTGCACCGGATCGCGGGTGGTGGAACCGGCGATGGTCAGTTCCCAGTCGAGATCGAACAGCCGGCCGAGGGCCCGCAGCAGCACGTCGTGGCCCTTGCGCGGGATCAGCGCGCCGACCGAGAGAATCCGGCAGGTGGGACCCGTCGAACCGTGGCAACGCGGCAGGTCCTCGATACCGGGAATGACGACGCTGATGCGATCCCGCGGGGCTGCGAATTCCCGCGTCAGGCGTTCCGCCGTCTGCTCGCTGGTCGTGATGAGGCGCGGCAGGTCGCGGAACATGTCGGCCTCGATGTTGCGCAGGCGTTGCGCGGTCGCCTCGGGCAGGCCGGTTTCCAACGACGCTGGGTGGTGGATCAGCGCGGTCACATGATGCAGCGGCAGGCCCGCGAACGCCGGCAGGGCCAGGCCGTCGATCAGTCTGACGCTGTCGGCCGGCAGCGCGGCCCAGGCGGTCCGAGCCGCGAACACCGCCGCCTGGTCCGGATCGGGCAGGCGACCGTCCAGTTCGACGACCTGAACCGTGTGGCCCAGAGCACGCAGGCCGCTCGCCATGTGTCGATCATAGTCGTGGCCCCCGGTGGCGGTCGCGAGCGGTCCGGGCACGATCAGGCAAACATGCATGGAGGCGGGTTCTAGACTGTTTTCCGGCGGACGGGAAACGTCTCCGTCCGCCACCCGGCCGGTCCCCGCGCACCGGTGCCGCGTGACCGGCCACCGCACCATGCGACGCCTTGACCGCTGCTCCCGTCCCCGGCGACCCAGCGCGTCCGCCGTCCGGTTCGCTCGACTGCCGATACCCCCGGCGCGCGACTGCCGATACCGCCCAGGCACGCGACTGCCGATACCGCCCGGCATGCGACCTGGGCCACCCGCCGCGGTGGCGCCGGCAGAGATGGCACGCGGCCGGGATGACGCCTGCCGGCGGATCGGGTAGGGAGGGTGCAGCGCACAGGGAGATCTTCATGCCGGCCCCCACCCACTCGACCATCGCCGCAGTGCTGGACCATGCCGATGCCAATCTGGCGGCGTCGCGCGACAACCTGTTCGACCTGCTGCGCATCAAGTCGATCAGTGCCCAGCCCGCGCATGCCGAGGATTGCGTGAAGGCGGCGACGTGGTGGCGCGACCAATTGACCGGCCTGGGCTTCGACGCCTCGGTCCGGCCCACGGCCGGGCATCCCGTCGTGGTCGGGCACTTCGCGGGACCGGCCGACTACAAGGGGCCGCATGTCCTCTTCTACGGCCATTACGATGTGCAGCCGGTCGACCCGCTGTCGCTGTGGCATAGCGACCCGTTCGACCCACAACTGCTCGACGGCCCGCGCGGCAAGCGCTACGTCGCACGCGGCGCGGTCGACGACAAAGGCCAGACGCTGATGTTCCTGGAGGCGCTGCGGGCCTGGCGCACCGCGGGCGGCGGCATCCCGGCGCGCATCACCGTGCTGATCGAGGGCGAGGAAGAGGTTGGTTCGGTGAGCCTCGATCCGTTCTTGCGCGCAAACAAGGCCGACCTGGCCGCGGATGTCGCGTTGATCAGCGATACCGGGATGTGGGATGCCGAGACCCCGGCGGTCACCACCCGTCTGCGCGGCATGACCTACGCCGAAGTGACGCTGAAGGCGGCCAATCGTGATCTGCATTCGGGCCTGTATGGCGGATCGGCGCTGAACCCGATCAACGCGCTGACCAGAATACTCGGCGATCTGCAGGACGAAAACGGCCGCATCCAGTTGCCCGGCTTCTACGACAAGATAACGCCGGTCAGTAATTCCCAGCGCGCGCAGTGGGACGCACTAGGTTTCGACGAGGCGGCGTTTCTCGGCGGTGTCGGCCTGACGACGCCGGTCGGCGAGCGCGGTTATTCCGCGCTGGAGCGGCTGTGGGCGCGTCCGACCGCCGACATCAACGGCATCTGGGGCGGCTATACCGGCGCCGGCAGCAAGACCGTGATCGCGTCCGAGGCCTCGGCAAAGATCTCGTTCCGCCTGGTGCCGAATCAGGACCCGGACGAGGTGATGGAGCAGTTCAAACGTTTCGTTACCGACCGGCTGCCGCCGGGTGCCAGCGCCACGTTCGCCGATTTCGCGCGCGCGCCGGGAATCGAGATCAACGTCGACAGCCCGCATGTCCACGCCGCTCTCGCCGCGCTCGGCGACGAATACGGCAAGCCGGCTTTGTTGATGGGCAGCGGCGGCTCGATCCCGGTGGTGACGTCGCTGCGCTCTATTCTTGGCATCGACTCGCTGTTGATGGGGTTCGGACTGGACGACGATCAGGTGCACAGCCCGAACGAGAAGTTCGAGGAAGTCTGCTTCCACCACGGCATCCGCTCGCATGTGCGGCTGCTGGCGAAATTTGCGGGCGCGTAGCCACGCAACCCGCGCAGCAAGTTGCCGCGTCGTCACAATGCGGCGCATTGGTGTCGAACAGTCGGTTCCTGCTGTCGCGTTGCCGCACCGGCAATCCCTGAAGTATCAGCCGAGTGCTGATGCTTCAGACGCCGCCTGGACATGATCTATTGCGGATAGAATACCAACCGCCACGGCCGGTATACCGGCACGTGCCGTTGACACTCTGCGCTACCGCGTTTGCCCCTGCGCCAGTTTGAGCCGGTGCTGCTGCGAACGCTTGGCGGGCCGGTGCGGTTCGAGGTCGTTGTTTCATCAGACCTGCCGCCTTGCCGCGTCCATCCGGCGCATTTTCAGTTCGCGGTGGTCAATCTCGTGATCAATGCCCGTGATGCGCCGCCCAGGGAGGCACGCTGACCATTGCCACCGGCGCCGGTGCCCTGCAGGCAGCCGCGCTTGGCGGAAATCCCGATGCCACCCCACTCGTTTTGTCAGCGTGTCGGTTTGCGGCACCGGCCACAGCATGAGTGCCGACGTCCTGGCGCGGGTGTTTGAACCGTTCTTCATGACAAAAGACCCCGGCAGGGGCACCGGCCTGGGACTGGCACCGGTCGATGGCTTCGCCCGGCGGTCGCGAGGCCCTATCGTGATCGTCAGCGGCCGAACGACGGGATCGAGGCTTTGGCTGCCGGTCGCCGGCACGGACGACAGCTCCGACGACCTGCCGCGCGGGATCGCGTCCGCCTGGCGGCCACTGGTCGTTCCCGCGATCCCGTGCCAGCCTGCCGGTAATGGTGAACGCCCGGCAGGGGCAAAAGGGACGGGTCCATGAGTCTGATCGAAACCGGCGGCATCGACTGCGACATTCATCCCGCGGTGCCCAACCTGAAGGCGCTGCATCCGTATCTCTCGGATCACTGGCGCGACATCATCGAGCAGCGTGGCGTGCACGAACTGAATTCGATCGCCTATCCCGCCAACAGCCCGCTGACCGCCCGTCCCGACTGGCGGGTGGAAGGCATCAGACCGGGATCAGATCTCGCGCTGCTGCGCCAGCATGCACTGGATCCGTTCGGGACCCGCATCGCCATTGCCAACTGCCTGTATGGCGTTCAGCTGCTGTTCAGCGAAGATATGGGCGCCGGCTTCGCCCGAGCGGTGAATGACTGGATGGCGGCGGAGTGGCTGGACAAGGAGCCCCGGTTGCGCGCCTCGATCGTGGTGCCCGCGCAAAGCCCGGAGATGGCGGTCGAGGAGATCAACCGCGTCGCGTTGGACCGGCGTTTCGTGCAGGTGCTGCTGCTCGTCATGAACGACATGCCGCTCGGCAAGCGCCATTACTGGCCGATCTACGCGGCGGCGGCCAGGCACGGACTCGCGGTCGGCATCCACGCCGGCAGCGCCTACCGCCATCCCGTGACGTCGGTCGGCTGGCCATCCTACTATACCGAGGATTATGCCGCCCAGGCCGCGGGCTTTCAGCAGGCTCTGTCGTCGCTGATCTGCGAGGGCGTGTTCAACAAGTTCCCCGACCTGAAGGTCGTGCTGCTGGAGTCCGGCTTCACGTGGCTGCCCGCCCACCTGTGGCGACTGACAAAATTCTGGCGGGGATTGCGGATGGAGGTGCCGTGGCTGGATCGCGCCCCGACCGAGATCGTCAAGTCGAACGTGCGGTTGACCATCCAGCCCTGCGATGGACCGCCGACGGAGGAAATGTTCCAGAAGTTGATGGAGCATTTGGATTCGGACGAGTTGTTGCTGTTCTCAACCGACTATCCGCACTGGCAGTTCGACGGCGGGAACGCGCTGCCGCCGGGACTGTCGCGGTCGACGGTGCGGAAGATCATGATCGACAACCCAACGGCCACGTATTCCCGGCTGTAGCCCCGGCATCCGTGCCGGCGGCGCTGCGACGCCGCTGGGCAATCTTGCGGGATTGCAGCCGGGCCGCGTCTTCCGGCGTCGCCCGAGCGGCGCGCGAGTCCGAAAACGGAGATCCACCCGGATGTCGCGTCCACGCGACCGCGGATCTATGCGACCTCTGGGCTTTCCTGGAGCGTTGCCTTCGACCGAGCGTGCCACGACGGGTCGAGGGGCTGCATGGCGGCAACGTTTCGTGAATGGTACCAATCGCGTTCCGCCGCGCGGCTTCGTCGTTCGCCGCGTTCATGGTCATATCTCGGCTGATGCAATCCTGGCCGGCGAAATCCTGGCCGGGGCGTCTGCTTGCGACGACGAATTCGGTCCGCGTGTACTGGCCGCATTTATTGGCCGCATCTATCGGCCGCACCTATCGGCCGCATCTGAATCGTCCACGAAACAAAATCACACCGGCTGCACATCCGTGGCGGCCACCTCCGCCGCTTGCGCGGTAAACTCCACTGCATCCAGGTGGACAATCCGGCCCGATGCGCCGACACTGAAGATTACAGAACAAGAGCTTGACGGAGATGGTGCGATGAACGTCCAGGTCACCTCCCGGCCGCTGCCCCAGGCGGCCAGCCAGTCGAAACTGGCGACAGCCGATTGCGACATCCATCCGCAGCGCAACAGCGACAAGGCGCTGCACCCGTACCTCGAGCAGCGCTGGATCGA
>DASWON010000017.1:0-10253 GCA_036398735.1 Rhodopila sp. | reverse complement strand
CCATTGCTTCACGCATGGATTTCGCGCAGGCGCCGCCGTTGATTGCACGCGTTCCACGGATTGATTTCGCACGCAGCCGCCCGCCCATTGGAGGGCGCCCGCAACCGCCACGCCTCGATTGTGCGCGCAACCGCCACCTATTGATTGTGCGCGCAACCGCCACGACGACCCCGCGCATGTCGGTCAACGCCAACGGCGAGCGGTATTACTTGATCAGGACGCGCGGAGTTCCGCCCAGGCGTCGTCCATTGCCCGCGTGATGCGCGTGACTGCCGCGTCAATTTCCGGTTCGGTAATGATCAGCGGTGGGGAAAATGCGATCCGGTCGCCGACGAAGCGGGTGATCAGCCCGTGCTTCCGGGCGTGCTTGTCCACGGCGGCTCCAACCCCAAGCGCCGGGTCGAACTGGGCACGTGTCGTCTTGTCGGCGACCATTTCGATGCCGGTGAGCAGGCCGACGCCGCGCACCTCGCCGACCAGCGGGTGATCGCCCAGTGCCCCGAGCTTTTCCTGGAGATAGGGGCCCACGCGCCCGACATGACCCAGCATGTCCATCTCCTCGTAGATCCGCAGCGTCTCCATCGCGACGGCCGTCGTCACCGGGTGTCCGGCATAGGTGAAGCCATGCGCAAAATTGCCCAGCTTGCGGCTTTCGTCGAGCATCGCCTCGAAGATGCGCTGGTTGACCATGAGCGCCGAGATCGGCTGCATGCCGGCCGACAGCGCCTTGGCGCAGGAAATCATGTCCGGCTGCAGATCATAGGTCTGGGAGCCCCACATATTCCCGGTCCGTCCGAACCCGCAGATCACCTCATCGGCGATGAACAGCATGTCGTATTTCCGAATGACCGCCTGGATCTTCTCCCAGTAGCCGCGCGGCGGGGTCAGCCCGCCGCCGGCGCCCATTACCGGTTCGGCAATGAACGCGGCACAGGTCTCCGGACCCTCGCGCAGAATCAGTTGCTCGAGCGCATCGGCCATGCGTGTCGCGAACTGCTCTTCGGATTCACCCTCGATGTGATGACGGTAGTAGTGCGGATATTCCGAATGCAGGAATCCGGGGAACGGCAGGCCAAAATCCGCGTGCATGTCGGGCTTGCCGGAGGCGCTGATCGAGGCCGAGGTGCTGCCGTGATAGGCCATCCGGCGGCCGATGATCTTCCGCCGCTCGGGCTTGCCGATCGCATGGTTGTAGTACCAGACGAGCTTCAGCGCCGTGTCGTTGGCCTCCGAGCCTGAGCACTGAAAGAGTACTTTGCTCATGGGCACGGGTGCGATGGACAGCAGCTTTTCCGCCAGGTCGACGCCCGCCTCGTGCGTCGTGCCGCGATACAGGTGATAGTACCCCAGTTTGCGCATCTGTTCGTAGGCAACTTTGGCCAGCCGCTCCGACGCGTAGCCGAGGGAGGCGCACCACAGCCCGGCAGCGGTGTCGAGATACTGCGTGCCGTTGTCGTCATAGACGTAGCAGCCCTGGCCGGAGCCGATGACCATCGGGCCCTGCTCGATGTGGCGAACCAGGTTTGTCTGCGGATGGACGATGCTGGCGATATCGCGTGCCTGTATCGAGTTGGGGCCGAGGTGGGTCATTCTGCTGCTTCTCCGGGTCCGTAACGATGGCAAGGCTAGTCCCCGGACGCCGGCCGGGTCCAGGGCGCGCCTGTATTTGCGCCATGGCGGCGCTGGCGCCGTAACGATCCCGTGTGCGGCTGCCACTACCAGGCCGCGTCCAGCAGGGCCCGAACCGCCGGTGGACCATCGATCTTGCGCGGGTTGGTGTGCACCCATCGGTCGTGCATCGAGCCCTTGGCGATCGCATCCAGCTGCTCCGGCTTCACCCCCACATCGCGAAGCGTGCCGGGCAATCCGAGGTCGGCAACCAGCGCTGCCACCACATCGGCCGCGGGGTCGTTCGGCCGCCCAAGTGCCTCGCTGACCCATTTCTGCCGTTCGGCGTTGACCGGTGCGTTGAAGCGCAGCACGTGTGGCAGCATCACACAGGACGTGTAGCCGTGCGGCACGTCCGCGGTGCCCCCCAGCACATGGCCGATGCCGTGACTGGCGCCCTTGGTGACCCCGTTCTGCGAGCCCATGATCGACATCCAGGCGCCAAGCTGGCAGTTCAGCCGAGCTTCCAGGTCGGCGGGGTCGGCCTTCACTGCGGGCAGCCCGGCGGCGAGCAGGCGCAGCGCCTGCAGCGATGATCCATCCGAGAACGGCGTCGGGTTGATCGAGCAGATATCCTCCACCGCATGATCGACCGCTCGGATTCCGGTGGACAGGAACAGCCACTCCGGCGTGTGGATCGTCACCGCGGGATCGAGAATGACCGACTGCGGCATCATCAGCGGATGGGCGTAGCTCTCTTTCACGTGCCGGACGGTGTCGGTGCAGCCGGCCATGGCGGTGAACTCACCCGCCGACAGCGTGGTCGGCACGTCGACCGAGCGCACCGTAGGCGCCTGCACTGGCGGCCGCTCGGTCTTGCCGTCCGCCGTGATGACGGCGCGGAAGCGATCAAGCTGTTCGGGTTCGGTCACGTTGTTGCCGAGACACAGTCCCACCATCTTGGCCGCGTCGGTCACCGACCCGCCACCGACCGTCAGGATCAGATCGGCTCGTGCCGCCCGTGCCTCGTTGGCCGCGGCGACAACATCGATCCGTGGTGTGTGAGAGGCGATCTTCGCGCACAGGCCGGCGAGCCGGTTGCCGAGTACCTGGCGGACGGTATCGACCACGTCAGTCTGCCGGTTGAGCGTGCCGCTGGCCATGACATAGACCGCTCGGGCGTCGAGCCGTGCCACCTCGTCGGCCAGCGCCTGGGCCAGCGGGATGCCGTAGGTGACCCGGTCCATGGGCGGATAGCGGTGGATGCCGTGGATCATTTTGTCTCGTTCCTCCAGCGTTCAGCCGAGATCGGTTCGTCGAGCGGCACGGGTCGCGCCGCAACCGCGGTCCGCAGTCGACCGGGTTTCCCGGCTATGATCAACCGGTCGCGCCTCAGCGAAGCACGATGCGGGCGGTTGGGCAGTCCAGCAGAACCGCGCCTGTCCAACAACCCCGCGCGCACGGCATGCGTTGACACGCCGCGGCGTCGGCCCGCGGCAACCGTGGCCGGCGATGACGGCGCGTATCCCGCTCCATCATGCTTCTTCCAGATCTTCCGTGATGGGCTCTGTGCCGAGCGCCGGTAGCGCGACCCGAGGCTGTCGGTTGCCGCGATCGTGCCGTCTCTCCCATGTCATCACCGGCGAGCGAGCGAGCAAGCAAGCGAGGGAGGGGGCGCCCTCCGAGTCATCACCGCGCTCCGCCGCCGGTGCCATCATCGAGCTCGGCCCGGTGATCCACGGCCCGCTACTTCGAGGCGCCGGCCGGCGATGACGGCGACCATCCGGCTCCGCCATAGCCGGCGCCCCACGGCTCCGTCCGCCCGCGCTGCATGACGGTCGCGAGAGAAATGCGACAGGTCCGGTCGATCTCGGAATGGCCGGCACGGCCATGGCAGTTGTGACGCGGGCAAGATGGGCGGAGCGGTCAAGCTCAGCGGAGCGGTCGAGACCGCAAGGGGTACGGGGCCAGTCATGACCTAAGCCAAACCGTCCGTCGGCCTGCCGGATGCCCCGCAGGAGGCCTGCTTCTGATTTCCTTGCCATGGCCGGCGAATCGGAGGCAGACTACGCAGATCGTCGCAACAACTGAAAGGAGGTGATCCAGTGTCTCATTGTTCCGTGGCTTCCATCGCCCTGACCTGGATCGCCGGCGCAAACCCGTCGGCGTAGAATTCTCCGGTTCGGCAACGGACGCTCACAAACAATGGGAAGGCCCTGGAACTCGTTCCGGGGCCTTCCGTCTGTCTGGGGCCTCTTCCGCCTGTCTGAGGAGTTCGGCCCGTCGGGTATCCGAGGCTTTTCGTCTGTCCAAAGCCGCCGATCCGCTTCGGCTGATCCGATCGCGCCGCGAGGTGTTTACGTTGGACCGGGCGGCCTACCGGTCGGTGAGTCGCAGCTCGATACGGCGGTCTTTGGCGTAATCGCCCTGCGTGTCGCCCTCCGCGAAGGGCTGGTACTCGCCAAACGCGGTCGCCGCGAGGTGGTTCGCCGGCACCCCGTCGGCGATCAGCAGCTTCACCACGGTAATCGCACGTGCCGCAGACAACTCCCAGTTGGAGCTGAACTGTCCGCCTTTCACCGGCTGCGGATCGGTATGGCCGTCGACCCGCAGCACCCAGTGCAGGTCGCGCGGGATCTCCGACGCGATATCCTTGATCGTGACCGCGAGGGTCGTCATCTGCGCGACCCCGGCCGGCGTGAGGTCCGCGCTGCCGACCGGGAACAGCACCTCGCTCTGGAACACGAAACGGTCGCCGACGATGGTGATGCCGGACCGGTTGGCAAGCAGTGACCGCAGCTTACCGAAGAACTCGCTGCGGTATTGCTGCAGTTCCTCGACCTTCGCCGCCAGCGCGACGTTCAGCTTCTGGCCGAGATTGGCGATCTGGACATCCTTGTCCTTACTCTGCTGCTGCGTCAGCTCGAGACTGGTGGCGATCGAGGCGAGTTGGCTCTTCAACTGGTCGATCTGCTGGTTCAGCAGAGAGATCTGCGCCCGGGCGCTCTCGCCGAGTTTCTTTTCGTCGCCGAGCTGAGCCTCGACCGCCTGCCGCCGCTGTGCCTCGGTCATGGCGCGGGCCGCGGCGTCCTGGGCCTGCTTTTCCAGCTCATCGCGCAAGGCCGCCAGGGCACGGGCCTGATTGTCCAGCGTCGCGAGATCGGAGAGCTTGGCCTGCAATGTCTCCTTGTCGGCGGCAACGTTGCGATCGAGTTCGGCGATCTGCCGCTTCATCGCGGCCAGTTGATTTTGCGCGTCCGCCAGTTGCGCCTTGGTGGCGCTGGCCTGCCCGGTGGCGTCCGTCAGCTGGGTCTGCAGCCGTGCATTGGCGACCGTGGCAGCCTGGACCGCGAGGTTCGCGTCCGCCAGCTGCGAACTGAGCCGGTCACGTTCGGCCGCGCGGGCCGACAGCTCCTTGCCGAGCTGGGACACCGAGATCTGCAGTTCGGCCGATTTTCCCCGTTCCAGCGACAGCGCATCGGCCAGGGCGGACAGTTGCTGGTTCGCCTTGTCCAGTTCGTGACTGCGCCCGGACAGCGTCACCGTCAGGAATGCCTGGGCCAGCACAAAGACCAGCAGGACGAAGATGATGACCATGAGCAGTGTGGACAGCGCGTCCACGTACCCAGGCCATGCGTCCAGTCCGTTGCCGCCGTGTCTGCGAACCCGCGCTGCCATAGCCGGCTACCGCTGCGGTTCGGCGAGGGCCGCGACCGTGCGGGTCAGCAGCCGCAGGTCGTTGCGCAGGTCTGCGGTGGCGCGGGAGCGGCCCTGTTCGCTCTCGGTCAGGATACGCTGGAGACACAACTCGATGTTGCGCAGATGACCGCGGCTGGCTTCGTCACCGCCCTGCAGCTCCGCCAGACGTTGCAGCGCCGGGCCGAGCGAGGCCTGGCTTTCGGCGATCCGCAGCATCAGGTGCTGATTGGCGCGCATAGTGTCGGCGAGGACGGCGAGACGCTCATTCAGGGTCACCACCGCCTGGTTGACCTGGGCGCGGTTTTCCTCGTCCCGGGTCAGAACCTGCTGCAGGCTTTCCATGTTCTCGGCGGTCTGCTCCAGCAGCGCCTGGACATAGACCGGGACGGACCCTTCGCCTTCCGACAGCACGCCCGAGGACAGGCGGGTCAGGCCGGCGAGCCATTCCTCCAGCTCGTTGAAGAAGCGGTTCTGCGCCTGGCCCGCCGTCAGATCGAGAAACCCCAGCACCAGTGCCCCGGCGAGGCCGTACATGCTGGCGGAGAACGCGGTCCCCATGCCGGCGAGCGGTCTCGCCAGGCCGGACTTCAGCTGCTCGAACATCAGGTTCATGTCGCCGTTGCCCATCGACATGCCGCCGATGACGTCGGACACGGAAGTTACGGTCTTCAGCAGGCCCCAGAAAGTTCCGAGAAGACCGAGGAAGATCAGCAGCCCGGTCATATAGCGCGACAGTTCCCGGCTTTCGTCGAGTCGTGAGGCGATCCCGTCCAGCAGGCTGCGCATGGCGGTCGCGGACAGGGTGAACTGCCTCGAATCGTTGCCGCGGCCCTCGCGCATCGCCAGCATGCTGGCCATCGGCGCCAACAGCCGCGGCGAGGGCAGGGCGGCGAGTCGGCTGCGTGAGGTCTGATAGGTTTCCAGCCAGGTCACCTCCGGTCGGAGGCGCAACACCTGGTTCAGGTTCCAGATGATTCCCAGCAGCAGGATCAGCAGGATCAAGGTGTTCAGGACGGGATTGTTGTCGAAGGCGGTGATCAGCACCGGCGACAGCAGCGCAGCAACGATCGCGACCGCAACCAGGAACACCAGCATGCGGATCAGGTAGCCGGACGGGCGCGTCATCTCGAGGTTGCCGTGTCGCTGGGCGCATTCGCGCCGGTCACGCTGAGGTCCACCCGGTCGGGTGGGCCATCGCCATATTGCTCGCCCAGGGCGCGTACGAAGATGCGGGCGGACGGCACGCCATCCGCGACCAGGGCGCTGCGAACGGCCATCGCCCGCGACAGTGAGATGCGCCGCGCGGTCGACGGATCGTCCGGCTTGCCTGGTGCATAGGCGAGAACATTGAAGGTCGTGCCATCGCCTGGCGGCGCTGCTGCCGTCAGCTGCTTGATCGACGCGCTGCTGTCGGGGCTCAGGTCGGATACGCCCGGTTCAAACGTGAGGCGCAGTCCAAGCGTAGTCGCCTCGGCGCTGGTTTTGGCGGTGTCGGATACCGGCGGTGGCGGAGGCTGGGCGCCGGCCGAGGGTGTCGGCGGCGCAATCGGCGCAATGGTTGCGGTGTCCGGAACGTTCTCCGGCATCGCAGGCCGTGGCGCAGCAGGTGTTGCCGGCGCGACCGACGGCGGGGCCGGCCGGGCAGCGGCGGGTACCTCACGGGTGGCCACGGCAGAGCGGTTCGGTGCAGGCGCGTAGGGCGCGGTTCGTGGCTGGCGGGCGGCCGACGGCTGTTCCGGCAGCGCTTCGAGCGCGTGCAGATCGACCGTCACCTGTGCGAGGACAGGTGTCGCCGCGGTCAGCAGCACGACACTCAGGATCGACAATGGGCGCATCGCAGCATTGGTAGCGGAACCTGCTATTCCGTTCAATGAACCATCCCGTGCGCGATTCATGCCGCTGGCTCGCACTTTCGTGCGCCGACGGGACGAACCCGCGCCCATGCCCTGCGGCCAATCGGCGACAAACCCCAGGGCGGCGAGCCCCCGGCGGAGGAACCCAGGGCCGAGGAACCCAGAGCGGCAGACCCCAGAACGCCGGACCCCAGGGTGGCAAACCTCAGGGAGGGGAACTCCAGGACAGGAAACCCCAGGGCGGTTAGCGCGGTACGATGAGCCTGAAGGCGGCGGGGTCAAGGGCGCGGGATTCGGGGCGCCAACATTGACAATCCCGGCGCGACAGGCCGCTAATTGCGCGATCACGACGCAGGGGGCGTCCCATGGACAGTGCCGGCCTTGGTTCCATCGGTAGCGATCCCGTAGCGCGGGCACGCGGTCTGGGGCCGGAAATTGCCGCCGCGGCGGATGACATCGAACGCAGCCAGGCGATCCCGGAACCCCTGCTGACGCACATTCACGACGCACGGCTGGCACGCATGCTGCTGCCGCTTTCAGTCGGCGGCGACCAACTGGATCCCTGGACCTATCTCGCCGCGATCGAGGAGATCAGCCGCCATGACGGGTCGGTTGGCTGGAATCTGTTCGTCGCCAACAGCGCCGACCTGATCGCCCCGTTCATCCCGTTGCAGACCGCGCAGGAGATCTTTGGCGATCCGCGTGCCTGGGTCGCCTGGGGGCCGCCCAATCAATGCAAGGCGCAGGCCGTGCCGGGCGGCTACCGGGTCAGCGGCGCATGGCAGTTCGCCAGCGGCAGCCGTCAGGCCACCTGGATGGGCTGCCATTGCCAGGTCAGCGAACCGGACGGCTCGCTGCGGCTCAATGCTGCCGGCCGCCCGACGACACGCACCCTGCTGTTCCGCAAGGAGCACGCCGAACCGGTCCATGACTGGAACCCCGTTGGCATGCGCGGCACCGCGTCCGAGGGCTACCGCGTCACCGACCTGTTCGTTCCCGAGGCGTACAGCGGCACCCGGGAGGACCCGGCGCTGCGCCGCGATCCTGGACCGCTTTATGCCTTCACGATGCAGGGGCTCTATGCGGTGGGCGCGGCCGGGGTCGCGTTCGGCATCGCCCGCGCGATGCTGGATGCATTCATCGCCCTCGCGGCGGACAAGGCCCCGCGCGGCCTGCGCCGACTCGCCGACAGCCCGATGGTGCAGGCCGACGTGGCCCGGCGGGAAGCCCAGCTGGGATCCGCGCGCGCTTGGCTGGTGGAGATCCTCAAAGATGTGTGGGCGGCGGCCGACGACGTCGCCCCGATCGACGTCAAGGCCCGGGTGCGCGTGCGGCTCGGCTGCGTCCACGCGATCACTTCCGCCATCGAGGTCGCCGACTATGTGTTCAAGGCGGCCGGCACCTCGGCCATCTTCCCAGGCAGCCCGTTCGAACGCCGTTTCCGCGACATTCACACCTTGTCGCAGCAGATTCAGGCCCGCGACTCGCACTTCGAGGCAGCCGGCCGGGTGATGTTCAACGGCGACCCCGAGGGGCTATTCCTATAGACGTTCGATTGTGGGGAAAACAGCATGACGCAACTGACACTGGCCAAGGCGCAAACCATCATCACGGCCGCGCTGGCGCTTTCGCGTGAGAAATCGTTCGCGCCGATGGCGGTTGCCGTGCTCGATGCGCGCGGTGTGCTAAAGGCCTACGCCGCCGAGGACGGAACCGCATTGCGGCGCGCCGACATCGCGATTGGCAAGGCGCATGGCGCGCTGGCGATGGGGGTGGGATCTCGCACCTTGGGCAAGCGGGCGGAAGAACGGCCGCATTTCATCGCCGCCGTCACCCATGCCGTGGGCGGATCGCTGATCCCGGTCGCCGGTGGAGTGCTGATCCGCGGCGACGACAAGGCCATCATCGGGGCAGTCGGGGTCACCGGTGACACCTCGGACAATGATGAGGCCGCGGCGCTGGCCGGTCTGGCCGCCGCCGGCCTCACCGCCGATCCGAGCTGAAGGGCCTTCGCCGCGGGCGGCGTCTGGGGCCGCGGCGTCACAGCCGTGACCCCAGACGCGTACAGCCGCGGACGGGACAGCCGTGGAACCAGCCGCCCGCCCGCCGTCCTCGACAGCGCGCAGGTCGTCTCGTGACAGTGCTTCCCTTCGCCCACGTTCAGGCGGCCCGTCGTTCGTCACGGCGTTGCCGTCCGGCTGGTTCGGGTCCGGCTCAGCCTGTGACCCGGTCAGGCCTTGAACGCGGCAATCGCCTTCTCGTCGAATGTCAGGCCCAGGCCAGGCTTGTTCGGCAGGACCAGCTGACCGTTCTCGATCGCCGGGGTTTCCTCGTACAGGCACAGCATCCACGGCATGTATTCGACGGTCAGCCCGTTCGGGCAGGCGGCGACGACGTGCACCAGAATCTCGGGCATCACGTGACTGACGATGGGAAGGTTGAACGCCTCGGCCATGCCGGCCACCTTCATCCATTGGGTAACGCCGCCGACCCGGCAGATGTCGACCATGACGATGTCGACGGACCGGGCCTCGATCATGTGGCGGAATGGCACGATGCCCCATACATATTCGCCGCCGGCGATGGGGGTCTTCAGTGCCGCGGTGACGCGGGCGAGGCCGGCATAGTCGTCGGCAGCGGTGACGTCCTCCAGCCAGAACAGCCCGACATCCTCGACCCGGCTGCCGATGTCGATCGCCTGTTCCGGCCGCCAGCGCTGGTTGATGTCGCACATCAGCTTGATGTCCGGCCCGATCGCTTCCCGCACCACGCGCACGCGGCGGACTTCCTCGGCCGGGGTTGGATTGCCGGGCAGCGCCATCTGGGTTTTCATTTCGGTGAAACCCTTCTGCACCAGAATCTGCGCGGCCCGTTGGGCCTGGTTGTCGGTCAGCCCGCGACGCAGTGATCCCGAGGCATACGTCGCCACCCGGTCCCGATGTCCGCCCAGCAGCTTCCACAGCGGTTGGTCGAGCGCCTTGCCCTTGATGTCCCACAGCGCGATGTCGATCGCTGAGGCGGCGAGGGTAAAGATGCCGCCCGGTCCGCAGGCATCGCCTGTGCCGGCGCGGAGTTTCGCGGTGATGTGCTCGA
>DASWON010000016.1:0-26279 GCA_036398735.1 Rhodopila sp. | reverse complement strand
GGCGAGGAGCCTGCGCGAGGATCCGGTCGGCAGGGACATCCGACGGTTCAGCGGCTCGATAAAGCGCGACGCCGGCCCGCCGCGCGACGGAAGGCCGGCATGCATCGTTGTTCAGACGGACAACGCAACGTGTTCGGCCGGGCGGACGAGGCAAAGATACAAAGTCATCGCGAGACACGCGAAGACCGCCATCATTGCGCTCATCGAAAGTGCCGAATGACCATCGAACAGGAGCGCGACGAGACCGCTGCTGCTCGCGGCCGCGATCATCTGTGCGAATCCGGCGGCACCACCCACGGCCCCCGCGATCTGCGGCAGGGGTTGCATGGCACCACTTGTGACGTTCGGTGCGATCAGCCCGAAAGACAGCGTCGCACCGATCATCAGCAGGATAACGACGGGAATCGGCATCCAGCCCGCCAGTGTCATGGCCAACAGCAGCGTCGAGCAGAGCGACAGGAGCGCCAACCCGGTCGTCAGCACATAGCCCGGCGGTATTCCCCGAGCGCTGGCTCGGCCGCCGAGAAACGCGCCTCCCATGACCGCAATCGCTGTGGCGCCGAAGATCAGGCCGTACTGATCGGGTCGCATCCCTTTGACGGTGATAAGGAAGAGCGATGATCCCGCGACGTAGGCAAAGACGGCGCCCGTTGCGGCTGCGTTGACCAGGATGTACCCACGGCAGACCGGGTGCAGCATGACGCGGACGTAGTCGCGGGCGACGGAAAACACTGTCAGGCGGCGACTCCGCTCGATTTTGGCACTTTCCGGAAAACCGCAGGACAATACTGCGAGCAGAACGAGCCCTCCGGCCACCAGGACCAGATAGAGTGAGCGCCAACCGCCGATCGCAAGCAGTTCGGCTCCGACGGTCGGCGCAATCATCGGCACGACGTTTATGGCAATGACCACATAGGAGATCTTGGCCCGCGCCACCGGTCCTTCGAACAGGTCGCGAATGATCGCCATAACCGGCGCGGTGCTCGCGGCGCCGACGCCCTGGACCACACGCCAGGCCAATAGAGCCGGAAGCGAATCGGCCGTCGCGCAACCAACGCTTCCCGCGACCAGGACGGCGCACCCGCATAACACGACCGGCCTGCGGCCGTATCGATCGGAGACCGGCCCGCAGATGAGCGGGGCGACACCGAGACTGAGCAGATACACGCTCATTGCCAGGCCGACCTGCGACGACGGCACGCCAAGGCTGGCGCCGGTCGCCGGGAGGGCGGGGAGAATCATGTCGATGCCAAAGGCCGGCAGAGCCGCAAGCACTCCCAGCAGCACCGTGAAGGTTCGGGAAGCCGGATCGATACGCATGGTGGAAGATCCCGTGATCTGAGGATGACCGTCGCAGGACACGGCGGTCTTTGACACGTGTCAGCACGCTTCGAGGTCGCCGCCGGGCCGCCCCGCCGATTAGCCGCTCCGCCACCGGGCCGCCCCGCCGTCGGGCCCCTCGGCCGCCGGGCCGCTCAGCCGCTCAGCCGCTCAGCCGCTCAGCCGAAGCGGAGGCTGGGTGCGGCGGACCGGGTCCCCGTGACAGGCTCACATACAGGCAGCGGCTAGCTGTTTTTCGATATGGGGCAGAAAGGCCGGCAGCGGCTTGTAGCTGGTGTGCAGCAGACTGAGCGATCCGTTCAGCGTCGATGCGCCGATTTCCTGCTCGCCCTCGAAGCCCGCCAGAATAGACGGTCCCCACAGTCGCTCGATGCACCGTTCCCCAAAGCGGGTTTCGATGGCCAGGCTCCCAAGATTGCTGATGTTTATGTCGAACCGGAAACCCGCCATCAGTGCGCCCACGTCACGTTCATCGCGATCGACCGAAAAATATCGCCCCAGGCCGGCCGACATCACCGACATTGCCTCAGGAGAGCGCACCGGTTCGATGCTGCGCTTTGCGAACCGCGCCAGATCCCAGAAGTTCCGCATCTGATGCTCCGCGGCAATCGATCCACCCGCGGACAGCAGCGCTACGTCCTCACCGGCGCCAACGGCGTTTCTGTAGTCGACCGCGGACCCGATGCTGATCGGCACCCGCTTCAGTACGGGCGAGAGTTCTCGCGCAGCCGCCGCCGCTGCGGCAACCAGCGCACCATGGACCGTCGTGTCCTCTTCACGGCTGCGCCGTCGAATGGCGCCCGTCAACGAAGAGGTCAAGGACAGACTTCCGATGCTGGGAAGCGTGCCATCGGGCTTGCGATAGACGTCGAGTGTCGCGGGAGCCGGAAACGATCCCTGACCCGAGGCGTCGCACCGGGGTGCGGTCCTGAAGCGTTCAAGCCAGCTGTCCAGCGAACCGATTGGCGGCAGCGGTTCAGGCGCGGGCCCGGCCATCGCCTGAAGCGCATCCCGTATCGCGAACACCAGGGATTTCGTATCAGCGATAGAATGGTGAGCGGCGAGTATGAGGAACGTCCGGGACGGTCGGACCAGAAGAACGGCGCGCACAAGTGGTGCCTTCGTCGCATCGAAAGGCGTCGCGAGTTCCCTCTCCATTTCGGATTCCCAACGCTGGTCCGTGGTGACGATACGCAGCGGGATCGGTACGCCGGGGACATGATAGAAGCAGGGCGCTCCCGTCTCGTCCGACGCGATCTTGACGGAGAAATTCGGATGCCGGCGTCGAACCGCCTCGAACGCGGCGCGCCAGGCGGCGATGGTCGTCGGACCGGCGATCTCGGCCGCGATCGCGAAGTGATATGGCATATGCTGGTTTTTCAGCCAGAACATCCGCTCCAGGTGTCCCAGCGGGCGCAGCAGACCCGGTTGCGACGAAACCGTCATCGTTTGATCCTTCCGCATCTGGAGGCGTCCCGCGAGACCGCATCGGACGGCTCCCGAGCCATGTCGCACGCCTCATGCCTCTACTTCTGCGATCTGCGCTTCAGAAGGATTGCGGTGGCACAGGACCGGGTTACCGCCGTAACCGCCCGCGGGCATCAGCCGACTTGGGCAGACACACGCCACAGCACGGATCGCGGTGCCGCATGGGGCACGGCGCGGGATCGCTCGGCGACACGGCGGGCCCGCTCAACGGACGGACCCGGTCGATTGGAGTCTGAAGTTATGAATTATTGCCCGCAGGCCCGGACTTCCTGCGGTTCGCAATGTCGTTTTTTAGTGGAATTGTTCTACCGAGGATGCGAAGCAATAGCCGACGCCACGCTCCGTCTGTATCATCCGCGGCGTACTTGGATCTGCCTCGAGTTTGCGCCGCAGGCGGAGCACCTGAACGTCGATGCTGCGGTCAAAGACATCTTCGTGGACGCGTGTCGCCTGCAGCAGGTGTTCACGGCTGAGTTGTCGCCCCGGGGCCGCGAGAAAAGCCACCAGCAAGGCGTACTCCCCCTTGGTCAGCGGCACCGCTTCCTGATCAGGATTGAGCAGCCGCCGTGCTCGCAGATCGAGTTGCCACCCGGAGAATTTGTAGCCGCCCGAGCGGGGTTCACGATCCGAGGCGGCGCGGCCCGCGTCGTGGCGCCGCAAAACCGCCCGCACACGGGCAAGCATTTCGCGCAGCCCGAACGGTTTTGTAATGTAATCATCGGCACCAAGCTCCAGTCCGACGACGCGGTCGATCTCATCGCGGCGATGGCCGGTCATGATGATCACCGGCACGTCCGATCGCGAGCGGATTTCCCTCAGTACATCCAGCCCGTCTTCCTTCTCAAGTCGAAGATCAAGCAAAATGATGTTGGGTTCACGCACATTGAAATGTCGCAGCATTTCTTCACGACCATTGGCGGACAGAACACGCATGCTCTGACCCTCCAGGTAATTGACCAGCATTCGGCGCAGTTCCGTGTCGTCATCGACAACAAGAATGCGCGCCGAGGTGGTATCGCTCATAGCCGACCCTCCGGTCTTGGTCCGGACTGAGCCATTGCCGCGGGCTCAGGCATGACGACTTGCAAAACGTCTGGTGATACGCGCTGGCCCGCCCTTCTCCACGTGGCGGGGTCCGGTTCGATCGATGAAAGAGGCGTAACGACCCGCGTCGCCGCGAACCGTGCGGTACGACAATGGGCATCCGGGTGCGGCTTGCGCCGTAATCGGGATTTCATCTTGCTGCCTGACACACCTTCTTCAAGTGATGATACGGGGGTCACTTCAAGCGCCCACGCTAGCGTGAGATTGTCTTGTCCGATCAAAAGCCCACTCACACTGCCGTGAGCAAATTCCCGGAACGCGCGGCAGCCCCGGGGACGGATTGACGGACCTGATCGGAATACCCACCGCCGGCAATCGAGGGCAACGCGACTTTCCAGTTGCGGGGCCGTGCGAACCTTTTGCTGCTGCAACCCGATGCCTGGGGGCGGTCATCACTTTGTAATCCGCCCGCCCAAATGATCGAAATATACAATAACCGATCGAATGGAACACTATGTGTAGCAACAGTAACGATAAAGATGCCGGCGCGACAGTCCTGTTTCCCGCCACCCTTCCGCGCGATAGCCGGCCGGCAAGGCGGCGTTGCCTGGGACAGGGGATGTGGCCGCCGGACGAACTGACGCATCTATTGATGCGGGCGGATGGGGTGACGGAGGCTGCTCTCGCCGCGCTGCTGTCCCGGGTCGCCGCGAAGCGCGCCGTGGCATAGGCCGCTCCGCCGCGATGATCCCGCCAGTTTGCTGCTGGCTCCGCGACCGGCCGGGCGCCGGTATAGGCGGGTGTACGTGCATCTGTCCTGCCGATGAGGGCCGGCGTCGCCACGGTCGGGCCTGGTCATGGCACCGGGTGGCGACAACCCGGACCCGGACGGGATGGATAAAGCAGCGACCGGGTGACCGGCCCGATCACCGGTCCCTCACCGATGGACCGCGCCCGCGTGGGAGACGCGGGTGGCGATGACCCGGCGGGTCACGGCTGCGCGCCCCCCCGCCCCTGCCGAGATCCGGCATCGCCGGGACCGGCACGCCGTCGATGCCAGGACGCGGCCGGAGTGTTGTCGGCGGCATCCCCCTGCTCAGGACGTGGCCGGAGTGTTGCCGCCGGCGTCCCCCTGCTACCGTTTTCCACCTGGGCCCCCCGAACCGCCGGTTGGATCATCCGCCTGCCGCTGCATCATCAGACACCCAGCGAGGGCCGCGGCCATTTCGGTTGCGATAATCGGTCGATGCACGACGTCCGAGACGTGCGCCGCGGCCAACGCGTCCGCGCCAATGTCCTTGGCTCCTGCTGCCGCAAGCAGAATCGGCAGTTTCGGGGCGAATCCGTGCAGCGCAGCGCAAAACTCCAGCGCGGACAGCCTGGAGGCAAGATGGCCCACGAGCAGTGCATCGAAGCACGCCAGCGCCTCACGGCACTTCGTCAGCGCCTCATCGGCGTGCGCGAACCCCACCGGCTCATAGCCAAGCGCCGCCAGAATCTCCTCGGCCCTCAGCAACTGCTCGCGGTCCTCTTCAACGAGCAGCACAACCTCCCCGTTTCCAAGCGTGAGCGCCGACAGTTCCTGAACCGAGGCCGGTGCCTCGGCAGCGGTACAGGGCAACCAAGCCTCGAACCGGCTGCCAGCATCCGGCACGCTGCGTACGTTCATCAGGCCATGATGCTCGCGGACGATCTCCTGGACAGTCGCGAGGCCAAGGCCGTTGCCGGCCGAGCGCGTGGTGAAAAACGGCTCGAAGATTCGACGCAGGATCGCCGCGTCGATGCCGCGTCCGGAATCGCTCACGGCAATGCATACGTAACGGCCGGGCGACAGATCGCCATGGCTGAGCGGCAGGGTCCGGACGACCTCGTGGATCGTTGTTGCGATTTCGACACGCCCCGATCCATCCATCGCCTGAGCCGCGTTGTTGCACAGATTGAGGATCACCTGCTGCAACTGCCCGCGCTCACCTAGGAGCGTGCAGGACTCCGCGGTGTCGTCCACCGCAAGCTCGATGCTCGCGGGCAATGACACGCGAAGCAACGAAACCGCCTCGGCAATCAGGTCGCGCAGGCAGACCGGCTGGCGGTTGCTGTCACGGCGGCGGCCAAACACCAGTATCTGGTCGATCAGATCCCGTGCCCGCTCACCGGCCCGTCGGATTTCGCCAAGATACTGGGCGGAGCGGCTGCCCGGTACGACCTGGGCTTCGGCTATTTCGGCATAACCCAGAATCGCGGCGATGATGTTGTTGAAGTTATGGGCAACACTGCTGGTGAGTGCGCCGATCGCCTCGATCCGGCGGCTTTGCTGCAGGCGCTGCTCCAGACGTGCCGTTTCCTGTTCAAGACTGCTGCGCCTGACCGCGTTGGCCACGGCATCGAGCGCCATCCGTAGCAGGCCGAATTCCCTGCGTTGCCCGATCGGGCCGTCGCGCAAGGCGTCGAAACCGAGAACGAACACGCCCGTATCCTCGGACGGCGCCGTGACGCATACCCACGCCCGCACTCCCGCCGCAAGGAGGGTTGCCCTCTCCCGCCCTTCGGGCAGCCTTTCGACACGCGGGATGTGAACGATGCCTTCAGCAGACCTGCGAAACTGGCCGGCCAGTCCTTGCACGGCATCCGGCCAGTCCGCCGGAAATTCGATCCCCGCCCGGCTCCAGAGATGGCGCTGCTCCGCCCGGTGACCTGCCATGAAGTAGGCGCGGTCGGCGTCTACACGCTCAGCCAGTTCGGCGAGCGCGTGTTGAAAATGTGCGGCGATCGCGCTGGGTGGCGCGTTGATGAGGCGGGTCGAAATCCCCGCCAGGACGTGCTCGAAGGCCGCGCGCCGCAGCAGCGATCGCGCCCGCTCGCGCAGACGAAAACCGAGATGAACCAGGATCGCGACAAGCAGCAGCGATGCGAGATAGAGCAGCAGCCGGAAGTGGCGCGCCGTCGTTCTGGAGTCGCTTTGACGAGTCAGCAGCATCTCGCGCAGTGCATCCCGATCCTGATACTGCGACTGCGCAAGCAGCGCCTTCAGGACGCCGTCGGTCTGCGGAAGAAGCTCCTGGAGCAGTCGCGCGTGCGCCAGGAGTGCCTGAACCGGACTGGTATCGCCTGGTGGGGGCGGCTGCTGCGCAACGTCGTTCAGCCAGCTCTTGACCTCATCGATGGCCGCCGGCGATGTATCGAGCGTCAGACGCAGCATCGCGGCGGCCAACCCGACGACGGCGGGGCCGATCGGTCCCGCTCGATCCGGCGCCCCCAGCCGTCGGCTGTACATTCCGAAATACGCCAGGGAGTTCTGCAGCAATGCGTTGCGGCTCTTAAACTGCTCGACAAGCTCGTCCTGGCTCGCAATCGAGGATGCCAGCCGGTCGACCGTTGCGGCGGTCACTGCATCGACCGCCGCCGTTGCGCGCAGTTGCAGCACCGTGGCATCAAGGTCATTGGTCTCCGCCACCAGCGGGTCGTAGTTACGCAGCGCCCCTACCCTGGCGCTGAGCACGTCCCGTTGCAGCGAACTCTCCATCCTCGTGAAACGATCGAGCGCGGCAAGCGCAAGATCGAACAATTCAGCTTCGGTATTCAGCGCCCGGAACGACAGCCAGGTGAGCAACACCACCAGAAGCGACACCGCCACCGCCGTCGGCCAGATCCTCATGGCTGCTTCGCGGCGACCGGGACGCCTCGATAGTTCCCGGTCAGCGTCCGAAGAAAGCCGACAATGCTCTCCACCTGCTGGTCGGACAGCGATTGGTCGAGCTGGGCGGCGGCCATCCTTCGGACGGCATCGCCAAGTGTCGGCGCGCTGCCGTCATGAAAATACGGTGCCGTCGTCGCCACATTTCGCAGGCTGGGCACGCGCAGGATCTCCGGCTTCGATGTTGCGAGCGGGCGAAAGATGCCGTGTCGCTGGTACAGATTGCCGCCGACATTCACCCCTTGATGGCAGGAGACGCAACCGAGCGACTTGAACAGCGCGTATCCGTTCCGCTCTTCGGGCGTGAGGGCGCTGTTGTCACCGCCAAGCCATTTGTCGAAGCGGCTGTCCGGCGTCAGCAGCGACCGCTCAAACACGGCGATTGCATCCAGCAGACTGGCCCCGTCCGGCGGGCGCCCATAGGCCGCCGCAAACTGCTGCGCGATTTCCGGATCGGCGCGGAGCTTGGCAACGACTTCGCCGATACTGGTTGCCATGTTCGCCGAATTCTCCAGCGATGACTGGGTCTGGGCCTCCAGGCTGCGAAAATTGCCCTCCCAGTTCAGTCGAAAGCTCAATGGCGCGTTGAACATGGTGGGGATGTTGAACCGCGTCTCGGCCCCCGGGTCGCCGCTCCTGCGCCGGCCGTCGTCTGCTCCATTGGTATGAAGGTCATGGCAGGACGAGCAGGCGAGGCTGCCATCGTGGGACAGCCGGTGGTCTTCGAATAGACGTTCGCCCAATGCGAGCTTGAGTTTGTCGGCCGGGGGCGGCTGGGGGATTGGCGTTATCGGTTCCGCATCGGTGGCCGCGCGCTTGTCAGGGACCCAGGACGCGGGCTCCTGCGACGGCGCCGCAGCCGCGACCGGCAGAAGTGCCAGGCAGGTCAAGGCCAGCCGCGTGAACGCAGGACGGTCGCGTGAGGGAAACCGGCCTGCGAGGATGCACCGGATCTTCCCGAGGAAAGAGATCAGCAGACGAACTGGCCCTCCGATTGAAAACCGCATCTCACCCTCTTTCACCGGCCGTCGATAGAACAAGTATGCGGTGTTGCTGGTGCCGTCGCCCCGGGCGGCGGCAAATCGGGTTACGGATGTAGCACGGCTGCGCCGGACACCGAGGCGGCGGACCCGGCGGGGACGGATCTCGGGGAGATTCGGCCCGGCGCTCCGCCTCACCGGGCCCGCTCCAGGGCCCACACGCCCGCAGGCGGCTCTCCGGGACGGCTCGATGCGCACCGGTCCTCACCGCAAGCGCGGCGAATAGGGTGGCCGCTGCGATGTGATGGCCGGATGCTGCCGCCGAAGTCAGGGCTCGGCCGCGGTTCAGCCGAACAGCGGCCGAGCCGAAGGTGCCGGCGGAAAGCGCGGCGCCTTATGGTCTTTCAGCGTCGGCGCGGCTGCGGCTGTTCTGGCGGCAGATCGGTTTCAGCGTAGCTTCGGGCCATACGGAAACCCAGGATGCTGGCCTGTCGCCGGTGCAGGCGGCCGGCATCCAGCATAGCGAACTTGAGGTGTCCCGCGCACATCGCAACCAGCAGAGGACTGAGAGCATCCCAGGGGAGATGAATAGACGCCTCCAGGATGCCACCTTGCACGGAGAGCTGCGCGATCTCGGCCGGTGGTCTCGCCGGCCACTTCTCGGGCTGAAGGCCGGGATCGGGAAGCAACGTCAGCTTCGCCGACTGAACTTTCAGGGATTTTGGCCGCAGGAGGTCGCCGGTTATGTTCAGATGCCGGGCATCGAGATAAGCCCCGGCCAGGAAGCCGGTTCTGTTGGTCGAGAAGCTGAACGCCCAATCCCAGTCGGCGATCTGGATGACGTAGAACTCGCTCGGCTCAGATAAGATGGTTCTCTGCTTCGATCCGGGCCGGTCGATGCCGGCGTGCGAAGGCTCCAGGTTGCCGTCGCGTGATCGTCGCTGTGTCAGGACCATGCAGCTCTCCCGCGCCAATGGATCTTCCATAGCGGAACTCCTGTGAACCTAACGGTCACGCGGGCATTAAGATCCGCTGCAAATGCGCGGCGGAGCGAAAGCTTGTACTTCCCCGGCGGCGATCGTTGCGCATGTCGCTACTGTATTCGGTCGGATGGTTGATTTACGTATGTATATTAGCGGTTGACTGCTCGGTCTCGATTTCGGCCCGCGCCCGGCGAGGATCCGCCTCAACCCCTGCCATGCAGACCTGAAGTGTACGATGCGATGCCCCGGACGGCAGAAAGGCCGGGCTGGCCCGGCCTTTCTGCAATGCGGCTCTTGGTGCTCGGCTTACTGCTGGCCATAGCGCTGCATTTGGGTGGCGGCTGCGTCACCGTCGACCGTGCTGCCGTTGTGGAAAACGGCGGCGTTGGCCACGGGGGCGATGGACGCCAGGCTGATTGCCGCAAAGGCCGCACGGATCACGTATTTCATCGGAATTCTCCATCTCCAGTCGGGCGAGATGTCCGGCTTCGATGCAGGGCGATATAGGTATACGCGCCGAGGAGGAAAATGCTGCAGCGCAGCATTGGACTTATGCGCTGGCCGCAAAGTTGATCGAGGGATCGTGCGTTGTCGCCCGATCACAAACCCCACGTGCGGAGACCTCGGACGCATCGGACCGGAGCCTCCGATCCGTTCGCTTGCCGCTGGATTCCCCGCGCCGCGACCCGGCCGCGGATCGTGTCGCTGCTCCCGCAGGCATCTTCAGGCATGGCCCCGTGGGGGGCGGATCAGGCGGTTCCCCCCGTGCGGGGGCGCTTCGGGCATTGCCACCGTGCAGGGGTGCTTCGGGCATTGCCCGGTGCGAGGGCGCTTCGGGCGTTGCCCGGTGCGGGCGCGCCGGAAGGGCGCTTCAGACACCGACAAAGGATCAGCAACGGCTCGCCTCGATTTGCGGCAACCGGCTGCCCCGGCGCGGTCTGGTTCGGTCGATAGACCTTGGCCTCGTCGGTGCGTCCTCGCACCCGTCGGAGACAGAGATCCCGCGGCAGACTATGTCACCAACGGCCATGCGCGTATTCTTGTGTTGGACTCAATGATAGAGTCTTGAAACGACTCTGATTTGTTGGTGCCCGGCGATCAGGTCCGACGGGTCGCCAGATCGTCGCCTTCGCTCGCTTGACAGTTCGTTGCCGCTCCGCCATCAGGGGCCCAGGCGAGGCTTGCAGCAATGCGCCTCGGCCGACATCCCGGCCACCGAGTCCTGTCGAAGGGCGGCCTGGGTGATCCGCCCGGCAGGCGGAGCGTCGTATCCAATGACTGCCACAATATGGTTCCCGCCGCTCGTCAGAGCGCTGGCGACAGGTCTGCTGGTGATGTCCGCCTCGGCCGTCGCCGAAGCGCTTGGCCCGTTCTGGGGGGCGTTGATCGCCAGCCTGCCGGTATCGGCGGGACCCGCATATGTGTTTCTGTCCCTGCAGCACGGGACGGATTTTGTCGCTGCAAGCGCCCTCAGCAGCTTCGCGGCAAACGCGGCAACAGGATTGTTCCTGATCGCTTACGGCGCCCTGGCCGAAGTCACGTCGCCATGGCGAGGCCTCGGTGCCGCCGTGCTGGCATGGCTTGCGGCAAGCCTGGCGATGCAGGAGGTCACCTGGACCCCGTCCACCGCGCTCATGCTGAACCTGGCGGTCTATGGTTGCGGATTCGTCATGCTGAACGCCGTCCGCGGCGAAGGTTCCCAGACGATGCCTCCTCCCGCTCGACGGCAGCGGCTGGAGCTTCCCGCTCGGGCCGCGGCGGTGGCCGCGTTCGTCGCGCTCATTGTCGCGGTCAGTTCGATCCTCGGTCCCGCTGCGACGGGGATCGCCGTCGTCTTTCCCGTCAGCCTCATCAGCCTGATTGTCATTATGCGCCCGCGGCTCGGCGCCCATGCGTCGTCCGTGCTCGCCGCCAATGCTCTGCGTTCGATGTTGGGGTTCGGGATGATGCTGCTGACGTTGCATCTGGCGATCCGGCCATGTGGGACGGCAACGGCCCTCGGTATCGCGCTGCTGGTGTCTACTTGCTGGTCCGGTGCTCTGCTCCTCCTGCGAAGGTGCCCGCGCCTGGCATAGCAGGGTCCGCTGTCCGGCGAACGCGTGGCGGGTCCCCGTTCCGGACTGCGCCGCCGGCCATGCGAAGCCGCTGACGTCGAATTTGGTGCGATTGGCCGATCGCCTCACCAGGGCCGCCGCGGGAATGTTTCGGACGGTCGCATCGCCGGGCAGCACATCCTGGAACTCCTCGTCCGGCGGAAGCTCGACGGCGACCTAATCCAAAGGATTTTGTTAGTTACATCAAAGAATAGAGTCGGGTCCCCCCTGGCCATTGTCCATGACAGGCTCAAGCCGGACAGTGGCGAAGTTGCCTAGCCCATCATCGCGTTTCTCAGCAGGAGACGTATATTTATCGGTGTATACAAACATGTGACGAATGCCGACCTTGTCTATCTTCCGGGCCGCTCTGACGGGATGGCAGCAGCCGATCGCGAGCGGCCTGTGCGGCGTTGGCGGGCGATATCCATTCTGCCGGCGTGCCATTGGCGGCAATCCTATAACGTTTCTTTGTCAGAATATACGACAAGTCCCTGCGCAGAGGCTTCCGTCCTGTGGTCAGGCCGAAGCTGCGGCAGAACTGCCGGAGATGTTGCGCGCTGGGATGTTGCGACAATTGATGGACACGTTATTTTCGACCAGACATTACTGCTTGGCGCTCAAGGCGGCTCAGGTCAAGCTGCGGAATACCGGGGTTCTTTCGCGTGGGGTCGGCTGTCCAGGTACGCCTGCCTGGCAGATGCAGAACGCAACCACAGCACGCGGCGGGGCGGTCGCCGGGTTGGGGCGGTCGCCGGTTGGGGCGGTCACCGGTTGGGGCGGTCGCCGGGTTGGGGCGGTCACGGGGTTGGTGCAGTCACCGGTTGGGGGGTCTCGGGTTGGGGCGGTCGCCGGTGCCAGCAGCGTGCGCTCCCTGCGCGTTCGCAAAGCGAAAAGCCTGGCCTCGGATCGCGACCTTTGGCGTGAGCCGCAGATCGTCCGCCCTGAGCGCCTGCGCACCGGCACATGTTGGGGTTGGATAGCACGTCCCCGGTGGTTGCAAGTCCTTGACGGGTTACGGCCGAGGCGAGGTCCAGCAGGCGGGGCTGATGGTGGACGATGACCACCCGCTGCGCCTCGGGACACTCCAGGATGAGGTTTCGTGCCTCGTCGCGGAACCGCTGCCGAGCGTCGGGTCGGGCTTGTTCAGGCGGTCCGGCGCGGAAGTCCTGAGGCGCTTCCCCCTATACCGGAGAGTGCTGAACGGCTCCGGGACCGGCTTGCATGGGATCTCGGCGATCTGCGGCCGCTGGAACGACTTGTCGTTTCGCGTCCAGGTGAAGATTCGCTCCGTCGCCGACCAAACGGCGCACCCGAAGAGCGGCCTGGGCGCTGGACGACGTCTCGGAGACCGGACAATCTGCTTGCGGCCGATCCGTTCGGTCGACGGATCCGGCATGCGCCGGCAGCACGCGGATGCGGTGCCGCGCAACGCGGGTCGAGTGATTTCGTTGTCGTTCGCGCCTGCCGGCAGTTGGTCTGTGGACCGAAGTCCTGTGGGCGGGACGCAATGCAGGACGCAGTTGAAGGACTGAAGCTGGCTGGGGGACCTGGATTCGAACCAAGGATGCCCGGGTCAGAGCCGGGAGTTTTACCGCTAAACTATCCCCCACCAAGCGCGGGCCGGCGCAATAACACGCCCGCCCCGCCGCCGCAACGCCTTATCCGAAGGGAGCGGAAACTCCCGCCTCGACACGCCATCCGACGCGTGAAGTTCCCGCCCCGGAGGTCATCCGATGGCGCGCAGCTCCCGCTGCAACGGCGCCGCGCGTGAACTGTCCACCTGCCCGAACAACACGTCCCGCGTTGTCACCGGCCGCCCGTAAAAGGCGCTGTCCTGGTTCGGTTCGGCGCGGATCACCGACCCGTCGACCGTCAGCCCGCCATACAGCCCCGTGGATGAGGACCACACGACCACGTCCGGCAGCGACGCCCCGCCGATCGCGCCCTCGACGCCCGAACCCAGGGTGACCACCGAGATCCCGGCCTGCGCGCCGATCTTGAAATTGTCGCGCAGCACACCGTCCAGCCCCTTCTGCGTCATGATCAGCATGATCAGCTCAGACTGCTCCAGCCCGGCCTGCAGCCCGAACGAACCGGCGCCGATGGCAAAGAACGCCGGCGCGCTCCACCCGCCGCGGCGCTGCACCAGCAATACGCCGTTGCCACCCTCACCGCCGACGATGAAGCCGCCCTTGATCAGCTTCGGCACGATGAACACCGCCTTGGCCTGGCGGACCAGCTGCGCGGCGTTGCCGAACGCCTTGTCGTGCCGCAGGTCGGCCAGCACTTTGCGCGCCCCGTCCACGGTAACCTGCTGGCTGGTCTGTGCCTGGGCCATGGGCGCGGCGAGCGCCGTCGTGGTCAGCAGCGCCGCGGCAGCGCCCAAAAATCTCGCTCGTGTCAACATTTACATTCCTCTCTTGCCATGACGAAACAATGCGGCAATAGCCGGCCACATATCTTCATTCAAAGAGGCAGACTGTAGGAGCAAGCAGATGACGACTGCGTGAAAGCATAGATTAACGCAGTCGCGACCAACCGCCTGCAACCGTTTCGGCTATGTCTTCAGAACGCTCTCAAGCTCACGTGGCGACAGGTTCCACGCCGCCAGCGCCTCCGCCGCGCTGACCGATCCCGGCGGCCGAGGCGTCGCCAGCTGGGTCGTGCCGAAGCGGGGCGCCGGCGCCGGCTGACGCTGGCCGCCGACCTCGATGAAAGCTCCGCGCGCCTGGTTGTGCGGGTGCGTATGGGCCTCCGCCATCGACAGCACCGGCGCAAAGCAGGCATCCGAACCCTCCAGGATACGGCACCAGTCGTCCCGCGTCCGGGTCAGGAACCGCTCGCTCAGCAGCGCCTTCCATTGCGCCCATCCGGCGGGGTCACGCTGCGCCGGCATCCCCGATGGGTCGATCTCCAGCAGGCGCAGCAGTTCGGCATGAAATTTCGCCTCGATCGGTGCGATGGAGATGAACTGCCCGTCGGCACACTCATAGACCTCGTAGTAATACGCGCCGGAATCGAGCTGGTTCTCACCGCGTGGTGCGTTCATCCGGCCGCTCGCCCGCATGGCATACGCCGGGGTCATCAGCGACAGCGCGCCGTCGACCATCGCGGCATCAACCACCTGCCCCACGCCGGTGGTGCGGGCGGACAGGATCGCGGCGAGCAATCCGGTGACGAGGTACAGCGCACCGCCACCGTAGTCACCGACCAGGTTCAGCGGCGGGGTCGGCTTCTGCCCCGCGCGCCCGATGGCGTGCAGCGCGCCGGTGAGGGCGATGTAGTTCAGGTCATGGCCGGCCGCCTGCGCCATGGGCCCCTCCTGCCCCCACCCGGTCACGCGCCCGTATGCCAACTTCGGGTTGCGCGCGAGGCAGACATCAGGGCCGAGGCCCAGACGCTCCATTACGCCGGGCCGGAACCCCTCGATCAGGGCATCGGCCCCCTCGATCAGCCGCAGCGCCAGCGCGATCGCCTCCGGCTGCTTCAGATCGAGGTTCACCACCGCTCGGCTGCGGCGGGTGAAGTCATATTCCTCGGCGATCGGGGTCCCAAGGTCGGAGGCTACGACGCGATCGATCCGCAGCACGGTCGCCCCCATGTCCGCGAGCAGCATCGAGGCCATCGGCGCTGGTCCGATGCCGCTGAATTCGACGATCTTGATCCCCGCCAATGGTCCCATGGTTCGCTTCTTTCCCGTTGTTTTTGATCGCCGGAGTTAACGCTTGAACGATGGGCGGTGCAACCATTGGCCGGGCCAAAAGCGGAACATCAGCAGCGCCGCGGCGGATGGTATCGCAACCCGGCCGCCAAACGCACGCATCCACCGCGAAACAAGAGCCCAAGGGCGGTGCTAACGGGTTTTGCGGGATGTCCCAGGGGGGTGTTCCAGGGGGGTGTTCCAGCGCGTGTGCCACGGGGGCGGCCAAGCCGCGTGCCAACGGGTTTTGCGGGGCGTGCCAGGAGACATGCCAAGGGGGCGCACAGGGCGCCCAAGGGGCGATGCCGCCGGCGTTTCGGAGGCATCCCGCGGCTTGTTGTCGAGCGGCCCGCAAGCGAATGCGGGCGCGCCCGGAGGCACCATCCCGACCCTGAAGCGCCGAACGAGCCGAAGATGCACGCGCCCGGCCCGGCCGCGCGGACAGCCGTTCGGAGGACGAAAAACCACGGCCTCTGAGCGCCCGTCCGGCCCTGCGCTGCGGCAGCGTCGGCCCCGCTGCTCCGCCCGGCTTTCGGCGTCGCCTTAGTCGCGCTGGATGAGTTCGATCTTGTAGCCGTCGGGATCCTCGACGAAGGCAATGATGGTCGTGCCGAACTTCACCGGGCCCGGTTCGCGCGTCACCTTGGCGCCGAACGCCCGCAGCTTCTCCGTCGTGGCCGCGACGTCGGGCACACCAATGGCCAGATGCCCGAACGCCGTCCCAAGGTCATACTTCTCGGTGCCGTAGTTGTACGTCAGTTCAATGACTGTGTTGCTTTCTTCCGGCCCGTAGCCGACGAAGGCCAGCGTGTACTTGCCATCGGGTACATCGTTGCGCCGGATTTCCGTCATGCCGAAGCCCTCGGTGTAGAAGTCGATGCTGCGCTGCAGGTCGCCGACGCGCAGCATGGTGTGCAGGAAGCGGCTCATTGAAATCCTCCCTCAGGATAAGCTCTCAGGAGCAAGGCCCAGAAGAAACAGCCCAGCCGTTTCCGCCGCGGCAAGGCAGGCCTCGCGGTCCGCCAGAATGGTGGCGTTCGCTTCAAACGCAACCCCCCTCAGACCGGCAGCCGCGGCGTTGCGCACGGTGTCCGGGCCGATCGTCGGCAGATCCGCGCGCCGGTCCTGTCCAGGCTTTACCAGCTTCACCAGCACGCCCCCGACGCCATCGCGCCGCAGGGCCCCCGCTCGGACCAGCATCGCATCGGTGCCCTCGATCGCTTCGACCGCCAGCACCAGTCCCTGCTGCACGACACAGCCCTGGCCGACGTCGGCCGAACCCAACAGCCGCGCGACCTGCACGCCGCGGTTGATGTCCGTCATGGCCTGGGCGTCGGGCTGCACCCGCGTCAGCACCCCGGCCGGAGCGAGGCCTTCGCGCATGATCTCCTGTGCGCCGATGACGCGAAATCCCTCTTCGGTCAGCACGCGGATGACCGCGGCGAGCAACCCGTCGTCGCCGGCGAATGCCGCGCGACCGATCCGCGCCAGCAGCTTGGCCCCCTCGGCATCCGGCCGCAGGTCGAGCAGCGACGGCCGGCGCACCGGACCGATCATCACCAGGTCCTGACATCGATGTTCGCGCAATGCAGCTATGATGCGAGCGGCTGCACCAAGGCGCAGCATCTCGTGCGGCCAGGGGGCGAGAACAGCTCGATCAGCGAACCCGTCCAGGCCGACGATAAACACGTCACGGCCCGCCGCACGCGCCGCCGCGGCGACTTTGACCGGAAGTAACCCGCCGCCGGCGATGATCCCGAGCCGGCGTGGCATTTCTGCCTGCTTTTTCATTACACGTTACGTCAACCCCACTCTCTTCTTGCCACAGCCGACGATTTTTCCGCATAGAGGCTCGGCTTCAATCTCACGCTCGGGTGAGACAGCCTCCAGAGAATACGCCAGCCATGATCGACGACGATCTGCCCGCAGCGGGAACGCATGCGACTGCCGCCAACGTACTTCAATGCCTCACCATGCTGGCCGAGGAGGCGGTAAATCTGAATTTACCCCGCACCTTGCTCGCCCTGCGCAAAGCGATCCGGGCATGCCAGGCGGAGCAGGCCCGCCCCGTGCCGGCACTGCGTCCACGTCGTCATCTGGTGTTACATTAGCCGCGATTCGGCAAGGAAATTCTCGACGCTCGAGTCTGCTGCGAGTGCGAAGGATTGCGCCGCGGCTCATAGCGCCATAATTTTGTCCTGAACCACCGGGCCGGCATGACGCTATGTCTGCCGGACGGTGGTGTGCCTATCGCACCTACAAATTAAGGACATCGCGCATGAGCGCCCCAGCCAAACGGTCTGTCTCGATAACCCTGGACGGCTCCAACAAGTCGACCAGTCTGCCGCTGTTGTCTGGGAGCGTCGGCCCGGACGTATTTGATATTCGAAAGCTGTATGGCGATCTGGGCGTATTTACATACGATCCCGGCTACGGGGCGACCGCCTCCTGTGAGAGCAAGATCACCTACATCGACGGCGATGAAGGGATTCTGCTGTATCGCGGGTATCCCATCGAGCAACTCGCCGAGAAGTCCAACTTCCTCGAGGTCTGCTACCTGCTGCTGAACGGCGAACTTCCGACACCCGGCGAGTCGAAGGAGTTCGAGGACGGAGTGATGCGGCATACGATGCTGCATGAACAGCTTCGGACGTTCTACAACGGCTTCCGCCGCGACGCTCATCCGATGGCGGTGATGTGCGGCGTCGTCGGCGCGCTGTCTGCCTTTTATCATGACAGCCTGGACGTGCACGATCCGGAAAGCCGCCGCATCAGCGCATTCCGGCTGATCGCCAAGGTGCCGACAATCGCCGCGTGGGCGCACAAATACGCCGTCGGCCAGCCGTTCATGTATCCGCGTAACGATCTGTCGTACGCCGAGAACTTCCTCTACATGTTCCACGCCGTGCCGGCCGAGGAATACAAGGTCAATCCGATCCTCTCGCGCGCCATGGACCTGATCATGATGCTGCATGCAGACCATGAGCAGAACGCATCCACCAGCACGGTCCGCCTGGCCGGCTCCACCGGCGCCAATCCGTTCGCCTGTATTGCAGCCGGCATCGCCAGCCTGTGGGGTCCGTCGCATGGCGGCGCCAACGAGGCGGTGCTGAAGATGCTGGCCGAGATCGGGCACACACGGAACATCAAGCAGTTCCTGGCCGACGTGAAGGACAAGGACAACCACACCAAGCTGATGGGCTTCGGCCACCGGGTGTACAAGAACTACGACCCCCGGGCGAAGATCATCCAGAAGGCCTGCCACGACGTGCTGAGTGAGCTCGGGATCAAGGACGACCCGCTGCTGGATCTCGCGATGGAACTGGAGAAGATCGCGCTCAGCGATCCATACTTCGTCGATCGCAAGCTCTACCCGAACGTCGATTTCTACTCGGGCATCATCCTGAAGGCGATGGGCTTCCCGACCAGCATGTTCACCGCTCTGTTCGCGGTGTCTCGCACGGTCGGCTGGGTCAGCCAGTGGAAAGAGATGATGGAGGACCCGCAGCAGCGCATCGGCCGCCCGCGGCAGCTGTACACCGGTGCGCCGCGGCGCGACTACGTGCCGGCCGCCCAGCGGAGTTAGTCCGGCCGGTAAAGCCCACCGGGGATACAGCCCACCGGGGTTAAAGCCCACTGGGGTTAAAGCCCACTGGGGTTAAAGCCCACTGGGGTTAAAGCCCACTGGGGACAAAGCCCACTGGGGTCAAAGCCCCGCCGGGCCAAGGCCCTGGTGGGGCAGGCCCTCTGGTTCCTGGACGAGAGCGCTTTCAGCGTCTGGTCACGGCAGGTGACCGGTCCACTGCCTCGGCGCCGGTGATGACCCAAGGCATGAGCAACACGATCCCGACCGGGGGGCAGACCGCTCCAGGTCCGACGCCCGGGCCGGTGGAGCACCGTCCGCGCCGGGCTCGAGGCGGCGTTCCGCGCCAGAATGCGGTAGTCTGCTCGCTCCCGAAGCCCCGTCAAAGCACGGGCAACGACGGACGCCGTGTCACAAGAATCGACCGGCACCTCGTGAGACCGCCCTTTTTGGGCGCATTTGGACAGTTTTTCAAATCCGTAATTTCGCACAGTGAAATTACGTTCTATTAGCCAGTCAGGTTGTTCACTCCCCGCAAATGGATGATTCGTGGTATCTCATTGATTTCATGTGCAGCTGCCACGCCCACCCTGCTCACGCACCGGCCGGTGCCACCGCTGGCCGGCATTCCTCTGAAAACCATTGGATTTCGGCCCGAATGCGTTCGGGTAATCATCCACCAAAAGTGGCGGCCATTTGTTCGACTTGCCGCCCGTTTCATACCGGGACAGTAAATATATAGCGCCCCACATGGCCGATCACCACTGACACGACGCCAGTTTAAGCTGAGTCGCATCTGTCAAGATCAATTCCAAGAATTCGACAAGGCAAATGAGTCACAATTTAGTTACAAGAGTCCTTTCATGCGAAACTGAATTTGTTAATACACGCATAGGTTGTGGATAAGTCAGGAAGACACACATGCGGACCGAGATTTCGTTGGATCTTCTTGTCAAAAGCCGGCTCAGACGATGGGGCCAGCGACCGCCAGGGGTGAAGCCACGGCGCGGCAAGGAATCGTGGCTCCGCGGACGGCCATCCGAGGATGAAACCCGAATCAGCAGCCCGTTCCTCAAGCTTCCCGGCAGCAGCCGGTTGCGCACCCTGCCCGACGGCCTGTGGCTCAACTTCGGCGGGTCCTATTCCGAACCTTTCGTGGATATTCTGGCGATCGAGGCCTGCAGCACAATCCAGAACCTGCTCGACAAGCGGTCCCGCTTCGCACCCAGCACCCACTCGATGATGTGCCTCTGCCCGATTGAATGGCTGCTGGCACCAATCGCCCCGCCCGATCCGTCGCCACGCTGGAAAACCACCGGCGTCATCCCACACGAGCCGTTCACCGACGTCGTCATTCCGGTGCGCGAGATGCGTGTGCTCTATGGCCTCAAGAATGATCACTACAAGGGATTTGCGCGCCACCAGCTTCCGCACGCGCATGAGTTCTTCATACCCATGGAAACGCTTGCCGAAGAAAACAGCGAGGACAACCCGGCCCTGCGGGAACTGATCGCGCGATCGTCGATGTCCGCGAACTTCTTCGCACCCTGAACGGTCATCACGGCGCCTCAGACCGACGGCACCGACGCATCCCCGCCTCCGGGCCCGACAGGTGTCCAGGCCGCCCGTCGCGGCCAGTGCCACTCTCGGGGCCCGTGCTACTTTCATGGTCGGTGCAACTGTCGCGGTCAATGCCACTTTCGTGGTCGGTGCCGCCCGTCGCGGCCAGTGCCACGTTCGCGGCCAGTGCCACTTTCGTGGCCAGTGCAAGGGTCGCGGTCAACGCCACGTTCGCGGCCTGTGGCACTTTCGCGGCCAGTGCCACTTGCGCGGTCCGGGCCGCCTGGTGGATCGGAGGCGCCGCCTGTCGCCGGCGGTACCTGCTGCCCGATTCCGCCAACCGTCGATCGCCGGGCCAGGCCATATCGTGACATAATAAGAACTATTACCGGTCACGACGAAGGCGCTCAGCGGCGTGGCAGCCACGGCATGCGGCCGGCGCATCTGGCTCGCAGGTCCCCGGCTCATGGCTCCATTGTCCCGGCGCCGTGACATGCGAGCAGCGATCCCGCACCATCCGTCCGTAACAGAAACGACCCCGGTCAGCCGTTCACCTGCCGCTTCACCTCCGCCCATTGGTCCAGGATCGGCAGGATCGTGTCCTCCTTCTCCGACGGCAGGCTGGGATAGACGATGTCTACATCGAGCGCCTGATACCGACCGATCAAGGCGGCATCCGGCGGCTGTGCCCCCATCACGATCTGCATCGCCGCGGGATCGCGCCCCGCCTCGGCCGCCATCTGGCGAAACCGCGGGATCAGTTCGGTCAACGGCGTCGGATTACCCGCCGTCGCCTGGGGCATCCAGCCGTCGCCGTAGCGCACCGCGCGCCGGGCGCTGTAGGGGAAAGCGCCGCCGATCAGGATCGGAGGATGCGGCTTCTGGACCGGCTTCGGCCAGGTCGCCATCGGGCCGAAATCCACGAACTCCCCATGATACTCCGCCGCATCCTGGGTCCAGATCGCCTTCATCGCCTCGACCCGCTCCCGCGCCAGCTTGTGGCGCTGCGCAAAGTCGGTGCCGTGATTTTCCATCTCGTCCTGGTTCCAGCCATTGCCGATCCCGAAGACGAAGCGCCCGCCGGAAACCTGATCGATCGACGCCACCAGCTTCGCCGTCTGGATCGGATCGCGCTGCGCGATCAGGCACACCCCCGTCCCCAGCTTCAGCTTTGTCGTCACCATCGCCGCCGCAGTCAGAGTGACGAACGGGTCCATCACGTCGTAGTACCGCTTGGGCAGTTCGGGCCCCAGCGGGAACGGCGTCTTCCGGCTGAGCGGAATATGCGAATGTTCCGGCGCCCATAGGATGTCGAATCCGCGCTCCTCCAGCGCTCGTCCGAGCGCCGCGGGGGTCATGGAGTAGTCGGTGAAAAACATCGATGCGCCGAATTGCATGCTGTCACTCCCGGAATTTGCCGAACCAGTTGCCGCAGAGTGGAAGGGATCATGCCGACGCGCAACGCCGGGCCGGTTCGTAACCGTCGCCCCGGCCGACATGCTGCGCCTGATCGATCGGTCACCGCTCCGCCGGGCCGAGCCGTGGCCTGCCGACGCCGCGGCACGGCCTGCCTCGATCTCCGGACCGGCGCAGAACCCGACAGGTTCGTCAGGCCCGCACGCCTGCTCGCAGGCCCGCTCGGAGATTGGTCGAGCTCTCACCGCTCCGCCGGGCAGCGGCGGGGGCATTCATCGCCGCGCCCCCCAAGGGCTGACGACCCCGTGGCACCAGCGTCACGGGCGTACCAGCCATCGCCCGTGCTCGCCGCGGGTTCTCCACGCAGCACCGTCGAGCCGGCTGGCCCCCGACGTCCTGACGTCGTCCCGCCGGCTACGGATGGTCGGGCGACACCCGCACCAGCAGCTTGCCGAAATTGCGCCCGGTCAGAATGCCGGTCAGCGCTTCGGGGGCATTCTCCAGCCCGTCGATGACGTCCTCGCGGTACACCAGGCTGCCGTCGGCCACCAACGGCTCCGCCATCGCGCGCCATTCCGTCAGCCGCTCCGGCCGGTCGGACACGATGAAGCCCTGGAGCAGCACGCGCTTGCCAACGACGAAGCCCAGGTTGGGGCCAGGCGGCATCGTCTGCTCATTGTACTGGGAGACCATGCCGCACATCGCGACCCGCGCGAACGCGTTCAGCTGGTCGAAGACGGCAGCCTGCACGGCACCTCCGACGTTCTCGAAATAGCAGTCGATGCCGTTCGGGCACGACGCCTCAAGCTCCCGCCGCAGGTCCAGGGAGCGATGATCCACGCAGTCGTCGAACCCCAGGCTGTCCTGGACCCACAGACACTTGTCCGGCCCGCCGGCGATGCCGACCACCCGCGCGCCCGCCCGCTTGGCGATCTGCCCGGCGACCGACCCGACCGCGCCGGATGCGGCGGACACGACGAACGTCTCTCCCGCCTTGGGCTTGCAGATCTCCGTCACGCCCGCGTACGCGGTCGCCCCGGGCATGCCGAGGATGCCGAGATAGGCGGAAAGCGGCGCCCCACCCTTCGGAATCTTGACCAGCTTGTCCGCCTGGGTCACCGAGTAGGTCTGCCAGCCGCGCGAGCCAACCACGATGTCGCCCGGCACGAAGCCGGCATGCGTGGACGCGACGACCCGACCAACGGTTTCGCCGGTCATCACCTCGCCGATCTGGGTCGCCACCGCGTAAGTCTGTTCCTCGCGCAGCCGGCCACGCATGTACGGATCGATCGACAGCCAGATGGTGCGGGTGACCACCTCGTTGGGACCCGGTGCAGGGATGGCGTCTTCCACGATGCCGAAATCATCGGGAACAGGCTCGCCGCGCGGTCGCCTTTTCAGCACGACCGAACGGCGGAGACCGGTGCCGCTCATTATGCGGCCTCGGCTTTCAGGACCAGACGGCCGGTGACCTTGCCGTCGCGCAGACGCATCAGCGCCTCATAGGCGTGGCTCTGCGGCACCGTGGCAACCGGCAGTGCCAGCAGTTCACCGTCCTGCGCCAGCTTCACTAGTTCGCGCAGTTCCTTCGGATTCCCGACGTAGCTGCCCTGAACCGTCAGCGCCCGGATCGCCATGATCGGCAGCGGCAGCATGAGTTCGCCGCCGAACAGGCCGACCTGGATCAGCTTGCCACCCTTGGCCAGGGCGCCGAAGGCAAACCGCGCCGTCGCCGTGCCGTTCACCAGGTCGATCACCGCCGGGACCGCTCCGCCGGCGGCTTCGATGATGCGCTTGGTCACCGTCGGGCCGTCGCCGCTGCCATCCACCACCTTTGTCGCACCGGCCTTCAGAGCCGCCTCACGCTTCTCGGCGCTGACGTCGACGCTGATGATGTTCTGATGCTTCAGTGCCTTCAGAATGGCGATCGCGTTCAGGCCGAGACCACCGGCCCCCACCAGCACGACCGGCTGCGTCGGAGTGAACGGCATCGCCTTCTTGATGGCCGAATAGACCGTGATGCCGGAGCATGCGTAGGTCGCAGCCACCGCGGGATCGAGCTTGCCGAGATCGACCAGATGACGCGCATCGGGCGCCACGACGTGCGTGCCGTAGCCGCCGTTCTGGTAGACGCCCAGGCTGCGCGCCGCGACCGAACACATATTGTCCTCTTCGGCCAGGCACTTCTCGCACTTGCCGCAGCCCAGCCACGGATAGACGATGCGCACATCGCCGACCTTCACGCCCTTTGCGTCCGGACCCAGCTTCACCACCCGGCCGATGATCTCATGACCCATGGCGAGCGGCAGCGTGACGCCACGATCCACCAGCGACATCTTCTGGCCGCCGCCAAGGTCGTAGTAACCTTCCCAGATATGCAGATCGGAATGGCAGACGCCGCAGTAGGTTACCTCGAGAAGTACCTCGGTGCCCTTCGGCTCCGGGGTGGGAAGCTCGATTTCCTTCAAAGGCTGCCCGTTTTCAACCACGGCCCATGCGCGCATGATCATCTCCTCCACTGGGTTCGGCCGATGGATAGCGCCTGGAGCGGATTAAGCAAGACCAGGCCCCACGCCGCGGACAGGACCGCGGCCACGCATCCACGCGACACCCCCACGATGTCCGCCCGGACCCGCGGCGCATGCCCTGCGACATTCCCCGCCCGTGCCCCGCCGAACCCGGCTCCCAGGCGGCGGCGGCTTCGGGCTCCGGCGCGACGCGGGCCCGGCGACGGCGGCGACAGAGGGCGTGATACCGCGCCGTTCCGCGCCAATGGCCGCCGCAAACGGATCGGGCGCTTGACTTGACGAACCGGGCCGGGCTTGTGTGCCGCCCCTGATACGGTTGCCGCCGCCCATGCCGGCACCGCGGCTTTCGCTCTCGGCAGGATTACCAGACCATGCACGCCTATCGTACTCATACCTGTGGCGCCCTCCGTTCGGCCGATGCCGGCAAGGATGCCCGCCTCTCGGGCTGGGTGCACGCCAAGCGCGACCACGGCGGCCTGCTGTTCATCGACCTGCGCGACCACTACGGCATCACCCAGTGCGTGTTCGCCGCCGGCTCCCCCGCATTCGCCGCGGCAGACGATATCCGCCCCGAGAGCGTGATCACCGTCACCGGCGCGGTCGTCCTGCGGGAGTCCGGCACGGTCAACCCGAAGCTGCCGACCGGGGAGATCGAACTGCGCGTCGCCGATCTGACCGTGCAGTCCGCGGCCGAGGTGCTGCCGATGCAGGTCGCCGGCGATGAGCGGTTCCCCGAGGACATCCGCCTCAAATACCGCTTCATCGACCTGCGCCGGGACAAGCTGCACCGGAACATGGTGCTGCGCAGCCAGGTCATCACCTCGATCCGCCGCCGCATGATCGAGCAGGGGTTTCTGGAATACCAGACGCCGCTGCTGACCGCGTCCTCGCCTGAAGGGGCGCGCGACTTCCTGGTGCCCGCACGTCTGCATCCCGGCAAGTTCTATGCGCTGCCGCAGGCGCCGCAGCAGTTCAAGCAGTTGCTGATGGTGGCCGGCTTCGACCGCTATTTCCAGATCGCGCCGTGCTTCCGCGATGAGGCCGCCCGCGCCGATCGCTCGCCCGGGGAGTTCTACCAGCTCGATTTCGAGATGAGCTACGTCACCCAGGAAGACGTCTTCAACACCATCGAGCCGGTGATCGCCGGCGTGTTCGAGGAGTTCGCGGACGGCCGCGGCGTGACCAAGCCGCCGTTCCTGCGCATCCCCTACGACCAGGCGCTGCTGGAATTCGGATCCGACAAGCCGGACCTGCGCAACCCGATCCGCATCGCCGACGTCACCGAACACTATGCCGGTTCCGGGTTTGGCCTGTTCGCCCGCATCGCGGCCTCGGGCGGGGTGATCCGGGCAATCCCCGCGCCGGGTGCGGGATCGCAGCCGCGCAGCTTCTTCGACAAGCTGAACGACTGGGCCAAGGCCGAGGGCCAGGGCGGTCTCGGTTACATCACCTATGACGCCGAAGGGCCCAAGGGCCCGATCGCCCGCAACCTGGAACCCGCCCGCGCCGAGGCCATCCGGACGGCCTGCGGTCTGCAGCCCGGCGATGCGGTGTTCTTCGTCGGCGGCAAGAAGGACACCGCGCCGAAATTCGCCGGCACCGTGCGCACCCGCCTCGCCGAGGAACTTGGGCTGACGGAAAAGGGCTCGTTCCGCTTCTGCTGGGTCACCGACTTCCCGATGTTCGAGCTGAACGAGGAGACCGGGCAGATCGACTTCAGCCACAACCCGTTCAGCATGCCGCAGGGTGAACTGGAGGCACTGAATTCCCAGGATCCGCTGACCATCAAGGCGTACCAGTATGATATCGTATGCAACGGTATCGAACTGTGTTCCGGGGCGATCCGCAACCATCGCCCGGACATCATGA
>DASWON010000015.1:0-11460 GCA_036398735.1 Rhodopila sp. | reverse complement strand
CCGCCACTTACGTTCCATCTCGCGGACATCGATGAGACCGGGCGGGTTCGCGGGCTGCGCAATTCCGACAGTGCCGACATATGGATCAACGGTGGCTATTTCCTTATGCGGCCGGAGATCTTCGACTACATGGAGGAGGGTGATGAACTGGTCGTCGAGCCGTTCCGCCGGCTGATCGAGGCGGATCAGCTTCTTGCGTACAAGTACACAGGTTTCTGGCGGGCGATGGATACGCTGCGGGATCGCCAGGCGCTTGAGGATATGGTCGAGCGGGGCAACATGCCGTGGCGCATCGCCGGCCAGCGGCGCATTACAGGCGCTGCGTGATGAGGTTCGAATGCGCCCTCTGAGGCTCGTGGCGCCAGGTGAGACCGTTTCGGTCCTGTGCCTTGGCGCTCACTCGGACGACATCGAGATCGGCGCCGGCGGGACAATCCTGAGCTGGATTGCCATGGGCGTGAGGCTGCACGTCCACTGGTGCGTGTTCAGCGCGTCCGGGCCACGCGCCGCCGAGGCAGAAACGTCCGCGGCGGCGCTCCTCGCCGGCGCGGCATCGGCCGAGATCGAGCTGATGGCCTTCAGGGACGGCTTCTTTCCCTATCAGGGCAGCGAGGTCAAGGAACGGATGGAGGACGTCAAGCGCCGAGTGAGACCGGATGTCATATTCACCCATCGCCGAGAGGATGCGCACCAGGATCACCGGGAGATTGCTCGGCTCACGTCGAACAGTTTCCGTGATCACCTCATCCTCGAATATGAGATTCCGAAATGGGACGGCGATCTGGGCCAGCCGAATTTCTACTGGCCGCTGAGCAGGACCGTGCTCGACCGCAAACTGCAGCTCCTGCACGCGGCGTTCGGCACTCAGCGCGCGAAGGACTGGTTCGATGCCGATGTGTTTCGCGGGCTCGCGCGGCTGCGCGGGATGGAGTGTCGCGCACCGGATGCCTACGCAGAGGCCTTTGTCATACGTAAAGCGATGCTTGGCGGGATTGAACCCGCGGGCTCGTGATGCAGGAGCTTTCGGAGATCCGACCGATCGGGTCGCGCCGGTGAGCAGCCGGGTGCTGCTTGCGGCGATGGCCGCGGCATGCCTGCTGACGGCGACGGGCGGGGCGGCGCCGGTCGCATCACAGAGTGCAACGATCGGCACTGGGATTTCGCAGCCGCCGCCCGCCTTTCCGCTCAAGGTGAGCGAGAACCGCCGCTATCTCGTGGACCAGCATAACGTGCCCTTCATGATGGTCGGCGATTCGCCGCAGGCGCTGATCGGCAACGTTTCGTTGGCAGACTCCAAGGAATACATCGAAAACCGTGCCAAATACAGCATCAATACGCTGTGGATTAATCTGGTGTGCAACAGCGGGACGGCGTGCAGCGGGTCCGGGACGACCTATGACGGCGTAGCGCCGTTCACGACCCCAGGTGACCTGTCAACGCCAAACACGGTCTATTTCGATCGTGCCGACGCGGTGATCAGGCTGGCGGCAGCCAATGGAATGGTGGTGTTGCTCGACCCGATCGAGACCGCCGGGTGGCTGTCGGTCCTGAGGGCGAATGGCGTGGCCAAGGCCCGGGCGTACGGTGAGTACCTGGGAAGCCGCTATCGATCGTTCCCGAACATCATCTGGCTGCACGGCAACGACTTCCAGACCTGGCGCATACCGTTCGACGATGCGGTGGTCAAAGCGGTCGCAGAAGGAATTCGCAGCGTGGACCATGTCCATCTGCACACGGTGGAACTGAACTATCTTGCCAGCGGATCGTTGGACGATCCCGGTTGGGCCCCGCTCATCGACCTCGAGGCGGCTTATACATATATGCCAACCTACGTGCAGGTGCTTGCCGGATATAACCGCCCGCAGATCCTGCCCACGTTCCTGATCGAAGCGAATTACGAGTTCGAGAAGAACTATGGCACGGACGGCGCCAGCGTCTCGAACCTCAGGCGTCAGGAGTATTGGACAATGCTGTGCGGCGCGACCGGCCAGCTCTACGGCAACAGATACACCTGGCGCTTTCCGGCGGACTGGAAAACCAAATTGGACACGCCGGGCGTTCAGCAACTGCAGTACATGGCTCGGTTCTTCGGTGCCCGCAGATGGTTCGACCTTGTGCCGGATCAGGATCACGCCACCGTCACAGCCGGATATGGCAGGTTTTATCGAAAGCGACATCTTGAGCGTATCGAGTATGTGACCGCCGCGCGGACGGCTGATGGGCACCTGCTGATCGCGTATCTGCCCGCGGGTCGGACGATCACCGTCGACATGAAAAGGCTCGCCGGCGGCCTGACGGCCCAGTGGTTCGACCCGACCGATGGCAGTTATCGACCTGCGTCTTACCGATCAGTGGCGAACTCCGACTCCCGCGACTTCACGCCACCGGGCCGGAACCGGGCGGGGGATACGGACTGGATCCTGTTTCTCAGCGACAACTGAAATGCCGAACCGGTCCCGCGCTCATGCGTCCGGTCGCGCCGCGGGGCGCGCATCGATCCTGCATCCGCCGCCCTGCCCGGATACCAACCGGCGTCATGAGGATCACTATCCGCGACGGCGCCCGCGACCTGCCCGACCACACCGCTCGTCAGGGCCGGGCGGGAGGGCCGGCACCGGTACGGGCCCGGTCCGGTCAACGCGGCGGGATCCCGCGCGGCGGCCAACACGCATCATCAGGGGGATAGGACATGCAGGGCAACGTTGTACTGGTCACGGGCGCTTCAGGCGGCGTCGGGCAGGCTGTCGTCGCCGAACTGTCGTCGGCCGGCGCCGAGGTCATTCTGCTCGGCCGCAGCAGGGCGAGGCTCCAGGCCGCGGTTGCGGACGGTCATCGGGGTGAATTGCTCGAGGCGGATCTGACCGACGCCGACGCGATCGCCACGGTCGCACGGCGGTTGGCCCAACGAGGGCGGCTCGATGCCTTGATTCTCAGTTCCGGGATCTATGAGCGGTCCGACAGCCCCGAAATGTTCCGTCAACAAATGGAGGCCAACGTTCTGGGTCCCTATGCGTTGCTCCAGGCATTGCTCCCGGTGCTGCTGCAATCTCAGGGGCAGATCATCTTTGTCAACTCGAGCCAGGCGCTGCGAGCCGGCGCAACTGTCGGGCAGTACGCCGCGACGATGCATGCCGCCAAGGCGGTTGCCGACAGCCTGCGCGACGAGGTGAATGAACGGGGCGTCCGCGTCGTGACGCTCTACCTCGGCCGAACGGCCGGTGAGCGACAGCGGCGGATCTTCGAACTGGAAGGGCGCTCGTATCCTCCGGACAGGCTGATCCAGCCGACCGACGTTGCCCAGACCGTGAAGTATCTGCTGCAGTTACCTAAGACGGTTGAAGTAACCGATATCATGATGCGCCCGATGAAGAAGACCTGACGATTGTCCGCGGCTGTCCGTCCCAATGCGGCCCGCTGCCCTGCTTCACTGACGTGGCGTATGTCCGGCTGATGCATAAAGCAGCCTTTCATCCTGCCAGATCTCGAACCCGTCCAGCTTCCGCGAGCGCGCCATGGTGTCCAGCAGCCGATAGCCGGTCATCACGGCCTCCGGCAGCGAGGACTCATCGATATTCTCTCCGAACACGATACGACCACATTGTGTGAAGTGGCAACGATACATGGGCGTGAACTCTTTTGTTAGAATGACTGTGCGATACTGCATGCCTTATGCCAACAATGCCTGTCATCTCTTCAGGTAGGGGCGCCCGAATGGCGGGACCGGGGACTTGGCCACCTGATCGGACACCACCGGGGCTATACGCCTAATTGGGGTTGTACGCGTTACCGCCGATGGCGGCATGGCGGCAGCCGGCGGTTCAGCGGGGTGGCGGGTCCGGGCATCGCGCATGTCCGCGGTCGACCCCGATATCTGATCGCGTCGGCTGAACGTTACACTCTCCGAGGCGGCTGCGGCCGTGGTGGCTGGCGAAAGCGCGGCGGCCGTGGCTGCATGCGGCCCACTGGCGATCGAGTGCGGCTATTCGGCTTGTCCCGGGGCCACTCGCGTGCCGGCATCACGGCCGGCCCCGATCGCTTCATGGCGGTGCCGCCGGCGGCACGGGGTCTCAGGAGCCATGCCGTGGGTCGGCCGCGATAGCGTGGTGACCGCCCGCGTATTTTGGATCAACGGTTCGGTGCCGCTCCGATACCGATCATCCGAGCTTGACAGATAGCGCGTGCGTCCGCCCAGGCCCGGGTGTAGCACGGCCGGGGCTCACCCGCTGCGGAGCGAGGCGGCCTGCGGCTCTACCCGCGGCTGGGCTCGTCGGTCGCCTCGATGGAGGGGCGTGTGGAGCGACCTGTCCGTTCGCCGCGCAGAGCGGGAGCAGGGGCGCACTGCAGCGGCCAGGGCATTCTTATGATGCCAGCACATTGTCTGTGGATCATCGCGATCGGTCGCCGCATCCAGCGCGGGATGCGTGGCCGCTCTCGGGGGATCGCTGTCCGGCGAAGCAATGGCTGCCACCATCCCTTGGTCGAGCTTCAACGGCGTCGACTCGTGCGCCGAGCCGTCTCGATCATAGAAGCACCCCCTGGCGGTTGTGCCTGTCGCCTGCTATACTGCATTCGCAGGCGACGCCGCCGAGTGATATTGGTCGTCCTTCGGTCTTTGTACAGGGCAATACCCTGAACAACCTGGTCAGAGGGCCATGTCTGATGGACACGGCGTGTGCAGGCCGCCTGGAGCCTAAAGTGCCGTCCGCGCACGAGATCATGCTGCGACAGCCTGGCGTGAGGCAGGTGCGTCGGCCGGATCGCGGTGCCTGGACCTGATGCTTGCGTCGATGAATTCTGCTTTGCTCGCGCGATGTCACCGAATGACGCAGTGCACACGATGACGCAGTGCACACGATGACGCAGTGCGCACGATGACATCGTTAACCGCCCGAGACCCATCAATGACTGAAAGAGTTAGTCCGGTGGCGACGGCGTACACCTTCCGGGTGCCGCTTTACCTCTTTTGACCAACAGGTTCTGTCGGTCGGGCAGTCTGTTGCTCAGGGTTGCATCGGGCCGGACCAAACACTTCGATTGGTGGGATGAGCTCTTGTTTCTCATGCGAGAGATTACCTGTTCAGGACAACCCATTAGAATCACGTAAGGTGTTTCGTTGCTTGCCGCGTGCCTTAAGCCGCCTAAATACGGGTATTCAATATGTTTTTGCTTCTCCGTCCGTGTTGCTGCGTCAGTTTTTTAACGGCGGCGGCGAAGGGTCGGTCTGATATGCCACTTCCGGTAGCAGAAGTATTTCATTCCGTACGCAGTAATAACGCCGAGTGCGAACTATAACGCACATAGAAGTAAACTTGGCGTGTAATCTTTGCTTTAGACTGCCCTTTTCATGCAGGGTATGGTCTTAGTTCTCGCAATGGTGAACTCAACCACACTCACCCCACAAGACGATGAAAACCGGGATGTAATCGATGACCGCGCTCTCGAATACCGCTGATGCTTCTCACTTAATTCAAATCCTCAGGCACCCGGACGAGGAGGTCATCCGAGCCGCGGAGGCCGAGCTGGATACCTCGACGCTCGAAGTAGTCGGCGCCCGTGCCCTGAATATCGGTCTGATTGATTGCCACAAGCTCAGTCAGGAATGTCTGATCAAGGCGTTCGAAGGACTTGAACCGCGTCCAGTAATTGTCCCATTCGAGACCATACCGGAAAGTAATACCGAGGCAGGAATTGGTCTTGACCTGATCGTATACTATAGTCATTCGAACGACTCCGCGGAACGGACTATCGTTGGCGATGTCACGCTGATCCGCCAGGTTTTCAAGACGGCTCCTGTCATCGTGCTCTCCGATGCCGAGGATGCAGAACATCCCAACACGATCCGCAGCGCCCTGAAGAACGGTGCCCAGGGCTTCATTCCAACAAGAACCACGGGCATTCCGATCACCTTCGCGGCTATTCGCTTCATCGTCGCCGGCGGCGTATTCGCACCGCTGGATCTGCTGCTCACGAAACGCTCGGATCGGGTGATCGAGACGGCGCATCAGAGCAGGCTGACGCCGCGGCAGCTGGCTGTCCTCAACCATCTGCAGCAAGGCAAGGCCAACAAGATCATCGCTCATGAACTGGGGATGAGCGAGAGTACGGTGAAGGTGCATGTACGTAACATCATGCGCAAGACCGGGGCGACCAATCGTACCGAAGCCGCATTCAAAGCGCAGAAGCTCTGGGGCAACGGCGGGATGGCGAACATGATGAGCGCGGGCGCCTACTAGACTGGAGGAGGTCGATGTCTGGTGGCGGACGCCGCATGCGGCAGTTGCTGGTCAACACGTACCTCTCGGGATTGGCGGAACTGACATATCGCATGCTGCGGGGTCGCTCGGGCGCGCGGGACTTCGGTCGGGTCGTGATCGTTGCGGCGCTGGGTCGGGATAACGGTATCGCCAGCGGCGCGCGCCTGCAGTGGGACGCGCTGCGCCGACTGGGCGTCGACGCCGATCTGCTTGACGCCGCTGCGGCGTTGCGCGACCCGCGGCTACGGATCCCGCATCGGCCCGGTTCCGCCTACATCTTTCATTCCGCAGGTCCCCAGACGGCATGTCTGATCCGCAGCGTGATGCCACACGCCGCGCTGGCCTACCGCATCGCGTACTGGGCGTGGGAGTTGCCCGATCCGCCCGGCGACTGGAGCCGCTGTGACCGCAACGTGTCCGAGGTCTGGACGCCCAGCGCCTATGCGCGCGCGAGCCTGTGCAAGATCGTCCGCAAGCCGATCCATGTCGTCCCGCATGCCGTTGCCGCACTGCCGATACGCCGGCGACGAGAGCGCTCTCCCTTCACGGTTCTGGCGATGGCTGACGGCCGTTCGAGCTTTTCCCGCAAGAATCCCGCCGGGGCGCTTGAGGCATTCCGCATGGCGTTCGGGGCGTCCAGATCCGCCCGCCTGGTGCTTAAGCTCACCGGCAACGACCGGCAGATCAGTCAACTTCAGGCATCGTTGGGTGCTATCACGGGCGCCAACATCGAGGTTGTGCGGGATTTTCTAAGTCCAGCCGACCTCGCAGCACTTTACGACGACACCGATGTTCTTCTGTCGCTGCATCGCGCTGAAGGTTTCGGCTTGCCGATGCTGGAGGCGATGGCGCGTGGCATCCCGGTGATTGCAACTGGATGGTCGGGAAATCTTGAGTTCATGGATCCGTCGAACAGCCGTCTGGTACCGTACGACCTGATACCGGTTGATGATGCCTATGCGGTCTACCGCCAGGGCGTTTGGGCTGATCCGGATCTGCTATCGGCGGCGAGAGCTCTGCGTGACCTGGCGGCTGACCCCGATGAATACGTCCGACTGGCCGCAGCGGCGCATCGTCGCGTCAGCAGCAGCATTCCACGGTTCCCTTTCACGCTGCCCGAGAGGGCCGCTGGAGAGCGGCTGGAGGCGCTCGCGTGAACGGTTGCGCTGCATTACAGCTCCAGGATGCGTTCGGGAGCCATACGGCCGCCTATCAGGTCGCGGAGCGCCAGGATATTCCCGCGCAGGCGTCCTCGCCGGTCCACGAACGGCTCGGGCCAGGTCGACCGTACGACGTTCATCGCCAGGTTCCGCGCCAGATGCTCGACCGCGCGGCCAAGCGGATATCCGGCGCGCTTGCGCGCAAGATAAAGCGGATTGGCGATCTGCGAATAGCCAAGCCGGACACCGGAGCCACGGCCCAGCTTGACGCCAAGGTGTACCCCACGGGCGTCGCCGAGGCGCACGACCGTACCGAAGGCCGCCAGGCGTCGGGACAGGTCGACGTCTTCCTGCCACCCATAAAGCGGCAGACGCTCATCGAACGCCAGCCGGTGCTCCCGCATGGGTGCAAGCCGAACCGCCATGTTGCAACCATATCCCGAGAATACCGACAAGGGGCTCGTGTCGGCGTCCACCGGACGTTGCAGAAGTGCACGGCCTTCCTGGGCGGTGAAGCCTGGCCCGCCGATGCCGTCGGCGATCACCAGCCCGGTCGCGACAACAATGCTGGCGTCGCGCATCATGTGTTCTTCCACGGCCGCGAGGTATCCTTCATCGGGCAGGAAGTCGTCATCGAAGAAGACAAGAATATCTGCGTCGGCCGCGGCCGCCATCACCGCGTTGCGCTGACGCGGCAGTCCCGGCGAATGCAGCAGAATCTCGGTATCCGCGACGATACCGGCCACCCCGTCGACGTCCGCCGGTTTCGTTCCACATACGATCACGCTGTCGGCCGGACGTGTTTGCCGTGCAAGCTCGCGCAATGTCTCTCGCAGGATCGCGGCGCGACCGACCGTTGGAATCCCGACCGTTATCTTGCAGCGCATTTTCATCTATCCCCAGGGCCTGAATGGTCGCGGCGCGACCTCCAGATCAGTGTGCAACATAAGAAGCCGTGTCACAGATCAAATATCAGTCGTCCGCCCACAATGTACACTCTTTCCACTTCGGAATATAATAGCGCTACTCCGAGCGGCATTGTTCGTCAAAGGCAGTATTAGCATGCAGAGCGAGATATGGAAGCGCGGCGAGACTTCAGCTAATCAATCAGCGACCCCGCCTCTGGGATGGCCCTCGATCGAGGATCCCGTCCATCGCCTGGAACCGTTGGCGGTTCCCGTCGGCAGGGTGACATTGATCCTGCGCCGCCGCCTGTGGGTTGTCATAGCGGTGTTTCTGGCGGGCGTAAGCCTCACGGCGTTCGTGGTGAAAGGTATGGCCAAACGCTATACCGCCGAAGCATCGATCCTGGTCGAACCGCAGCGGACCCAGGTGAGCGATCTGCAGGCGATCTCCGCCGACGCCGGGGACATCGGTACCGTCGTGCGCACTCAGATCGACATTCTGCGATCGCCCGCCCTCGCCGTGAATGTCGTGAAGGCGCTCGATTTGACCGCCAACTCTGAATTCAGGCCAAGTTCGGGCGGCCTGATGTCGAAGATCACGGCGCTGCGACAGAAGCTCGGCTTGAAAGAAAGCGCGCCGACACGCCAGCCGACCGACGATGACATGCTCGACATTGCGGCGGGGCTGCTCAGCACCAAGGTTGGCTTTTTGAACGAAGCACACTCCGGAGTGCTTCGCGTCGATGTGACCACCCAGGACCCCGAATTAAGTGCCAGCATAGCGAATGAAATTGCTCGGCAGTTCCTCGACTTCAAACGGCAGGCGAAATTTACGGCTATGCAGCGCGCCCATGACTGGTTCCAGGAGCAGATGGGGATCCTGTCCGAGCAGCTGCGAGCGGCGGAGCTGGATGTCGAGCACTATCGCCAGGAGCACCGGTTGGATGAGGAGTCACCGAATGACGGCGATCTGGGTACCCGGGTGCCGACGATCAATCGCCAGCAGCTCGAAGCGATCAGCCGGGAACTGGTGGGGGTGTCGCGGGATCGTGCCTTGAAGGAAGGCCAGTTGGAGCAGGCCCAGCTGGCGCTGCGCGGCAAGGTGGCGGTTGGGACGCTGCCGGAGGTGCTGGTCTCGCCGATGATCGCGCAGCTGCAGAACCAGATGGCTGCTGTCGAGGGCCGCGAGGCGCAGCTGGCCACGTCGCAGGGATCAAACAACCCCGAACTGGTCGCCACGCAGGCGCAGCAGCGCAAGTTGCAACTCAACCTTGATCGTGAAATGGCGAACGTGGCGAACAGTCTCAGCACGCAGGTGAACGTCGCCCGTCTGCAGGAAAAGGCGTTGCAGAACCGTCTGGAGCAGCTGCGTGCGGCGGTCAGCGTCGAGAACTCCGCACAGGTCGGCCTGCGGGCGCTGCAAACCAAGGCGCGCGCCACACGCGGTATCTACGAGAGCTTTCTCACACGGGCGACACAGCTCGCGAATGTCGCCGGCATCCAGGAGCAGGATGCATCGCTGGTATCGGCGGCGCGATCGCCGCTGGGCCCATCGGCGCCGCAGGTGTCTCGGATACTGATCGTCGCGGCCGGCCTCTCGCTGGTGCTCGGCGTGGCTATCGCGTGCATCGTGGAGCGTCTGCGCGGCGGCTTCAGCCTGCCTGAGGAGGTGGAGGCGACGCTTGGGCTTCCGCTCATCGGTCTGTTGCCTCAGGTGGCGCGAAGGACGCTGCGGTCGCCGACCAAGGGGAGCGCGGGCGTGGCTCTTACGGCAGCGCTGGACAGGCTCCGCGGACAAATGCGCGTGCTGGGCGACGTGCGTCCGAAGATCGTCATGGTCACCTCGGCGTTGCCTCGGGAGGGCAAGTCGGTGTTCGCGGCAGCACTGGCGCGCAATGCCGCGGCGGCGGGGTGGCGGGTCTTGTTGATCGAGTGCGACTTCGGCTGCCCAAGCCTCGCGGCACAGTTTCGTATCAAGCAGACCGCGGGCCTTTCCGACGTCCTCACCGGCGCCATGCTCGGTGACGATCGCGACGTGATCAGCGAGCCTGAACCACGACTGCACCTGATCACCGCCGGGCACAGTAAAGCCAACTCACAGGAGATGCTTGCGTCCGAACGCCTGAAGGCGCTCCTGGCGAGCCTGCGGCGAGATTACGATCTCGTACTGCTGGATACGCCACCCGTGCTCCCCGTCGCCGACGCGCTCGTTCTTGCCCAACAGGTCGACACCACCCTGCTGGTGGTGCGATGGGAAAAGACAAGCAGGGGGGCGGCGCAGGACGCAGTGCGGCTGCTGCGGGGCAGTCGCGCGCGGATCATGGGCGCCGTCATGACCCGGATCGACCGCCGTACCGCGGCTATGTCAGGAGGCCGGATCTCCTATGCGTTCAGCCGCTATGACGGCCATTACGTTGCAAGAACATGATGGCCGATGCCGACGGGAGGACGATGAGGCCGGCTGTCTTTCTGAACGGTCGCTTTCTGACGCAGGCCCTGACGGGGGTCCAGCGTTTTTCATCAGAAATAACGACCGCGATCGACCAGCTGGTGGCAGCCGGAGAATGGCCGGAGACGGTCGTTCTCGCCCCGCGTTCCGGCTTTTCAGGCAACGGCCGCCCACCCGGCGACTACCTGCGCCTGAAATTGAAGGAGACCGGACGAACCCGCGGTCATTTGTGGGAGCAAATCGAGCTTCCGGCCGCAGCGCGCAGCGGAATACTTGTGAACCTGGGAAACACCGCGCCGATGCTGGCGGGATGCCGGCAGATCGTCGTCATTCATGATGCGGGCGTATTCGATACGCCAGAGTCCTATTCACTGCGATTTCGCGCGTGGTACAAGGCGCTGCAGCGTATATTGGTCCGGGCCGGCGCCCATATCGTGACGGTATCCAATTTCTCGGGGGAGCGGATTGCCGCCAGGCTGGGGCTGGACCCAGCCAGCATCACGGTGGTGAATGAGGGTGCGGACCATATGCTGCGTGTGGCACCGGACCCGAGTGTGCTGGATCGCCATCAACTGCGCCCGCGGCAGTATGCCGTCGTGGTGGGCAGCCGTGTCGCACACAAGAACCTCACAGCTTTGAACGAGGCAGCGACGGTGCTGCAGCGCCGAGGTTTCACCGTTGCCGTTGCCGGG
>DASWON010000014.1:0-4891 GCA_036398735.1 Rhodopila sp. | reverse complement strand
GACTCGGTTCAGACGCCGCGGCGGGGAAGCCATGTCTCGGGCTTGCCCACGCCGGGCCGGGACATGCCAACGTGCCTCGTTATGATGAGATATCATAACGAAAGAACCGCGATCCGCAGGTCCGTGAGAAATGCGGGTTAGCCCAGTCCGCGCCTGTCTCCATCTGCGTGTTCGGCGTGTTTTGCGGTTCCATTCACCTTGCTTACTGCCGGCACAACCTTGCCGATCCGTCAACGCTCGCAGAAGACTGAGAACGGACGGCGGATCGTTCGTCCCGCGCGGAAATGGAACCGCAAATCCCTAAAGAATACCCAGAATCCGGCAATGTTTTACTGGCCCAGGCCGATGCGCCTGATCTCAAGGCGGGGCGTGCCGAAGGTCGCTATGGACCCCGCCAGCCCCGCCCCAGCAGCCCTCACAGCGCCGTCATGCCGCCGTCCACGAACAGCAGAGCGCCGGTGACGTAGGAGGCATCATCGGATGCCAGAAACAGGATCGCGGCGGCGACCTCCTCGGCGCGGCCCGGCCGCTTCATCATGGTGCCTTGGGCGGCCTTGGCGTTGTACTGCTCGACGGTCTCGCCGGCCGCCGCGATGCGGCGCGCATGGAACGGCGTGAAGATCGGGCCAGGGCCGACGGCGTTCACACGAATGCCCTCGGCCGAATGGTCGGCGGCGAGCCCCCGCGTGAAGCCCGCGATCGCGGCCTTGGTGGTGTCGTACAGCAGGTTCCCGCCACCCGCGACCACGGACCGGACGGAGGCGACATTGACGATAGCTCCCCCGGGAGCGCCGCCCTTCCCAAGGCGCATCAACGGAACCGCCGCCTTGGCACAGAAGGCATAGCTCATCAGGTTGACCTGCAGGATCTCGTTCCAGCTTGCAGCACTCGCTTCGTCGACCTTCTCGTATTTGCGGATGCCGGCATTGTTCACCAGGATGTCGAGGCGCCCGAACGTCTGAGCGGCCCCGTTGACGAAGCCAAGGCATGCGGCCTCAGTGCCAACATCAGCCTGGGTAAAGGCGACCTTGGCGCCGGCGGCCTCCAGTTCGGCGGCCACGCGCTGGCCGCGCTCACCGTCCCGGTCACAGAATGCCACGCTTGCGCCCTCGGCGACGAAACGCCTGACCGTCGCCTCGCCGATCCCCGATGCCCCGCCCGTCACCGCTGCGATCTTGCCGTCGAGCCTTCCCATGTTCGCCATCCTTCCTTGCTTTGCGAAACGCACATCCACGATACGTCGGATCCATCCGGCGGACACCGCCTCGTCGCCCGGCCCGGGGATTCGACCTTAACAGCAGGCGGAAGAACGCCGAAACCTCGCGTGTCTCCTGGCTCCGGTGGTCGAATTCGACGGAACGAACCGTCGGACTTGCGCACCCGTCTTTGATTGGCGTGGCCCCGCTCACCCGGCGGCGGAAGGAGCGCGGGATCGGACCAGCGGCACCCTCATGATGGCGAGGAACCCTGTTGCCCGCCCGTAGTCCCACGGCCGGGGCTCTCGGACCCGACCATAGGCGCGCCCGGAGATCCGCCACGACCACGCGCGGCGAATTGCAAGGCATGGGTTACCGGACCGAGCCACCGCCTGGATGACCCGCGGCTTGATCTCAACGGGCCGGCGCCCTGCCGCTGCGCCCGGTCACCGTGAAGGTGCCCTGGGCAGCCCCATATCGGTCCGGCGTGAGGCCACAGCAGCCACAGGACGCGGCTTGCCTAGGGCAGGTCTTCGGCAGGGCGGATCTTCGATAGGGCACGTCTTCTTAGGGCAGGTCTTCGCTACGTTCGCCACTTCCGCGTGTGGCTGACGCACGCGTTCCGGAACGTGACACCCCGGACGGTTGTGCGCCTCAATGGCCCGCGACCTTGGGCTCGGCTTCCGCCAACGCGGCAAGCTGCTCCGCGACGGCGGCCCAGCCCTGCTCGAAGCCCATTGCCTTGTGCTGGTCATAGGCTTCCCGGGTCCAGTGACGTGCGCTGCCGGTGTAGCGGGTCTTCCCGCCCTCATCGGCGAACGCCATCGTACCGACCATAAACGGAGCCTGCGGACGCCAGCCCGTGGCGAACGCGTCAGTGAAGACGAAGCGCTCGCCAGGCGATACCTCAAGGAACACACCTTCATGCGGCATCTCCTCCCCGTTCGGCCCGCGCATCACCACCGCCGAACGCCCACCGGCGCGCCAGTCCTGCTCGATGATCTCGACCGTCCAGGGTCTGGGGCACCACCATTCCGCCAGGCGTTCGGTGGCGATCTTCCAGACCGTCTCGACGGGGGCATCGATCAGGCGCGTGACGGAAAGCTCAAGGTCTTCGCTGGTCATGTCTGTGCTCCTGGTATCAGTCCCGATCGGGCGCGCCGAGCGGGAAGAAGGGCCGATAGGGTCGGGCGTCGTCGACGCACCGGGCAAATGACGGACGCGCGAGCAAACGTGCCCGATAGGCCTTCAGGACGGTGCGATCCTCACCGATGGGCTGCACCCAGTCGGCGTAGAACAGCGCCGGCGCAGCCGCGGCGTCGGCCAGCGTGAAAGCGTCTCCGGCAGCCCACCGACGTCCCGCCAGAGCATGATCGAGCCACCGGTAGATCGTATCGAGTGCGGTTCGGGCCTGCGAGACACCATAGGGATCGCGCGCTTCCTCAGGCCGGCGAGCATTGAACACAATAGTCTGCACCGGGCTCATCACATGGTTGTCGAACACGCGATCAAGCATCCGGACAGGAACCGCGGCTTTCGCATCGGCCGGGATCAGCGCCACCGGGCCGGCGTGGAACACGGTGAGATGCTCGATGATCGCGCTGGTTTCAAACACCGTCGTCGCGCCGTCGACAAGCAGGGGAAACCTGGCCACCGGCCACCGCCGGGCCAGTTCCGCGGTATTCTCCGGTTGATCAGGACCAAGTACCCGGAAGTCAAACGGCGTCTCGTTCTCGTACAGCGCAATCAAGGCCTTCATCGTGTAGGATGAGAACGGGTGGCCGAAAAGCTGCAGGGTCATCCGGTCGTCCCCCCGGCCCGCGCCCGCTCGATCGCCGCGATGTCGATCTTCCTCATGCCCATCATGGCTTCCATGGCACGCTTCGCCGCCGCCCTGTCCGGATCGGCCATGGCGTTCATCAGCGCTCGGGGCGTGATCTGCCACGACAGGCCGAACTTGTCCTTGCACCAGCCACACTGCGACTCCTGACCGCCGTTGCCAACGATCGCATTCCAGTAACGGTCGGTCTCCTCCTGGGTGTCGGTGTAGACCTGAAAACTGATCGCCTCGTTGAATTGGAAATGCGGGCCGCCGTTAAGACCAATAAATGGCATGCCCAGCACCGTGAATTCGACGGTGAGTTCGTCACCCTGTTTACCCGCCGGGTAATCGGACGGCGCAGCATGGCGGGCATCCACATGGCTGTCGGGAAATGTCGCGGCATAGAATTTGGCCGCTTCGTACGCCCGGCCGTGGTCGAACCACAGGCAGGTCGCAATCTTGGTCTGGATCATGTCAGTCCTTCCTGGCGCTGTTCAAAGTAACCGGAATCATGTTGCTGGTCTCTTGTGGCCTGGTCGGGCGAACGGGCTCGCGAGCAACGGCTTGCGCGGTCATCCGCGACTTGCAGACCTCCCAGGTGGCAGACTTCCCAGGTGGCAGACTTCCCAGGTGCAAGTCGCGGGTCGCCCGGCGGGGCCCCGGTGATGACACAGAGGCCAACCGCCCGGCGGCGTTCACCCCGAAACATCTCAGGCGGCGCCGGTGTCGAGGATCGGCGTGAAGCCGCCAAAAATCGCCAGCGGGCCGTTCCAGGCCGGCGGCATCTCACGCATCCGCGGATCCCGCATCATCGCGCTTACGCCCGCGTCGCGGGTCGCCTTGTCGGGCCATTCGATCCAGCCGAAGATGACGGTCTCGGCCTCCTTCGCCTGCACGGCGCGCCGCAGGTCCGTAACCTTGCCGAGGGGTACGTCGACACCCGCGCCGTTGACAACCCGCAGCGCGCCGTTTTCCTGAAACAACCTGGCGATCTTTGGTGCGCGGTCGACGACCGCCTGGCGGTTGGCGTCAGAGAAACTGGCGACCACGCCGTCGACATAGCCGAGCCGACCGCCCGCACCCGTGTCGAAACTCACTTCGAAGCCGCCGTAGATCAGCCGCTGCCCGTCGAACGGCAGCTCACCATCAGGCTTCATGCGTTCATCGGCCATCATCTTCCCGGCCGCCGCCTCGCACGTCGCCTTGTCACGCCACCAGACCCAGGCAAACACCACCGTCTCATCATCCTTCGCCTGTACAGCCTTCCGGAAGTCGGTGACCTTGCCATCCGGCACGTCGTTGCCCCAGCATTCGACGGTTCGCAACGCCCCATATTCCGCGAAGATCGGTGCCACTTTCGTTGCCATGTCGAGATATGCCTGTCGTTTCCCTGTCTTCACAGGAATTACGAAGCCCTGGAAATACGTCATCGTTTCTCTCCCTGCAGAATGCGCGCCGGCCGAAATCAGGCGGAGACCGGCGCGTTGAACGTCGCCATGTGGTCGGCCATGGCCTTTCTGTGCGCCGGCCGGTCTTCCCCGCGTGCGATGTAGGCGGCGAGCCGGGGGAACTCGGCAAGCACAGCGCTGCCGCGCAACCCACCCAGCACCGAGATCATCATCAGATCGCCGACCGTGAACCCGTCCCCGTCCAGCCAGGGATTATCGCCAAGCACCGTTTCGAGATCGCCAAGCCGCGTCCTCAGGTCGTCGACCACCTTGACGTGGCGCGCCTTGGACCATTCCCGATCCGCCTCGAAAATGTCATTGACCGCGACCGCCATGACAAAGGGCTCAACGGAATTAAGCGCCGCCTCCACCCATTGCAGCGCGCGCATGCGGGCCGCGGGCTCCGCCGGGATGAGCTTGCCGGC
>DASWON010000013.1:0-3564 GCA_036398735.1 Rhodopila sp. | reverse complement strand
GACTCGGTTCAGACGCCGCGGCGGGGAAGCCATGTCTCGGGCTTGCCCACGCCGGGCCGGGACATGCCAACGTGCCTCGTTATGATGAGATATCATAACGAGAGAACCGCGATCCGCAGGTCCGTGAGAAATGCGGGCTAGGCTCTCAATACGTGAACGATTTCAACTTCTACGGCCGTACGTACCCAGTCTACGTCCAGGCCGAAAAGCGCTTCCGCTCAACGACCGCCGATATTGGTGAGCTCAAGGTGCGCAACGCAGCTGGCTTCATGGTGCCGATCAGTTCGGTTACGACGTTCAGGAGCGAGACCAGACCTTATCGCGTGCCTCGCTATAATCTTTATCCGGCATCCGAGATCATCGGCACCGCCGCTCCCGGTGTCGCGTCGGGCACCGCGATCACGCGGATGGAACAGCTCGCCGATCAAACGCTTCCGAGCGGCATCGGCTACGAATGGACGGATCTGGCCCACCAGCAGCGGTCGCAGACCATCTCGCCCGTATTCATCTTCGCGGCGTCCGCATTGTTCGTCTTCCTTGTACTCGCCGCGCAGTATGAGAGCTGGAAGATCCCGATGGCGATCCTGATGATCATCCCGATGTGCCTTCTGGCATCGTCGACCGGCCTGCATCTGCGGATGATGCCGATCGACATCCTTGCCCAGATCGGGTTCGTCGTGCTCCTTGGGCTGGCGGCGAAAAACGCGATCCTGATCGTGGAATTCGCCAGGCATCACCAGGATCATGAGGGTGTTTCGGCGGAAGAGGCTGCGGTGCTCGCGGCACGACAGCGGCTGCGTCCGATCCTGATGACGTCGGTGGCGTTCATCGCCGGCGTGTTCCCGCTGGCCATTGCCTCGGGCGCGGGTTCGGAGATGCGTCAGGCCATGGGAACCGCGGTGTTCGCGGGCATGATCGGCGTGACCGTGTTCGGCCTGACCTTTACCCCTGCCTTCTACACCTTCGTGCGGAACCTGGGGGGCAAAACCGATCCGGTTCCGGCGCGCAGCAGTCAGCTCAGCAGGAGTTCGACGTGATGGTGACGCACGTCCCACGGGTGCCGGGGAGCACCGCGCTGCTTCTCCCCATCATCCTCGCCGCGTGCACGGTCGGGCCGGATTATGTCAAGCCCGAAACCAGGCTCGCGCCGTTCCATAACAAGGTCCCGGCGCTGCGGGTTGCCGCTTCTCCGTTGACCCTGGACACCTGGTGGACGGGTTTCAACGATCCGATGTTGGTCACTGTCGTCCAGCGGGCACTCGATCAGAATCTGGATCTCGCCGCCGCCTATGCCCGCGTGCAGCAGGCCCGTGCGGCGGCCGGTGGAGCCCGCGCGCAGCTTTGGCCGACAGCCGACCTCGACGCATCGATCACGGCCGACAAGGCAAGTTTGCGCAGCCCGACTGGCGGCCTGTTGAGCGGATTGCCCGGCTTCAAACGCAATTATGAGGATTATTCGGTTGGGCCCAGCGCCAGCTGGGAACTCGATCTTTTCGGTGGCCTGCGCCGCGGCGCCCGGGCCGCAGGCGACGAAGAGGCGGCGGCCGAGGCGGATCGTGTCGGCACGAGGATCACTGTCGCGGCGGACGCGGCTGATGCCTATCTCCAGATCCGCGGCTATCAGGCGCGGCTTTCTGTCGCCTTGGACCAGGTCGCCAATGACCAACATCTCCTGAAGCTGGTCCGCGACCGCCATGCGGCGGGTGCCGGCAACGGTCAGGAGATTGCCGAAGCCGAGGCGCTGCTCCAGCAGGCCCGGGCCAGCGTGCCAGTCCTTAGGACCGGTCTCGAGGCGCAGTTCAATCGCCTCGACGTGCTGATGGGTTCGCAACCGGGCACTTACGCGCGGGAGCTCGGAGCGGTTGGGGCGATACCAGGCATCCCCCCGATTCCGAACGACGCACAACCGACCGACATGCTGCGCCGCCGCCCGGACATCATTGCCGCAGAGCGGCGGCTGGCAGCGTCCAGCGAGCAAATCGGAGTCGCGCTCTCAGACTATTATCCGAAGATCTCGCTCTCGGGTGCTCTTGGGTTCGACAGTATCAGTACCAGTCATGTCTTCAGCAGCGACGCATTCGCCGCAACCGCCGGCGGGCTGATACGCTGGCGCTTGTTCGACTTCGGCAAAATCGATGCGCACGTGAAGCAGGCACGCGGGGCCAACGCGGAGGCACTCGCCGCCTACCGGCAGATCGTGCTGCACGCGGCCGAGGACGTCGAGAATGCGCTCATGACGCTATCGCAGACCCAGGAGCGCGTGGGCGAAGTCCAGGCGCAGGTCAAGGCGCTGACGAAAGCCCGCGATCTTGCCGAACAGTCGTACCAGGCAGGTTCGATCCCGCTGACCGATGTCATCAACGCCGACCAGCAACTGCTGGTCGCGCGCGACGTCCTCGACACCGAGCGGGCTGGCAGTGCGCGATCGGCGGTGGCGGTGTTCCGCGCTTTCGGGGGCGGCTGGACGCCACCGGCGCAGGGAGCGGATGAAACGGCGGATGTCCGGCCGGCCAAGGCAACGCGGCGGCCGTCCTGACTGATGCGTTCGCGGCTTGCCGACCGCCGCGAAAACGGGGCTGGCGTTGACCTGCGGGCGACCCGGCCGATCTGGCCGAGGTTCAGCGAAAAGCGGGCTGACGGGCGAGTAGCAGCCAGGTTCGTCTGGACAAGTGCGCTGGCGAAACCGACCCTCGCCATCGACTGAGCCTGCAGTGCTGTGGGTCAGCGCGAATTCGGGAGCCCGGTGCCGACCATCGCACTGGCACTGGCTGGCGATTTGCGCATTCGTGCTTACCAGGGAGCACCTTTGCGGGGGGCGTTGCGGGACAGGCTGCGCAAAAATCTCACCAGGAGATGGCGCCGGCGCGCCGCTGTCCGGCAGTCGACCTTCTGAAACGTCACTTGGGGTGGGCGCCGGGATCCGTCAGGGCTTCACGAACCGATAGGCGAAGCGATCGGTCTCACCCTTGATCGAGGCATCGAACACTTTGATCGAGTGGTTATCGTTCTCGTTCGCGAGCATGGTGCTGGCCGCGTCCAGCACGAAGCCGGCCGCCTCGACCTCCTCGCGGACGGACGCGGGATCGATCCGATGCAGCGACCGGGTGTCGCTCGTGCCCGACCCTGCGGCGGCGGCGTGGTCGATGATGACGTAGCACCCGCCGGGCTTGAGCCGCTCGTAGACGGCGCGATTGAAGTCCGCCGCTGTAGCGCCCTTAGCCTGCATGAGATCGGTGTGGAGATCGTGGTAGAACAGGTGCAGCCAAAGGACATCCGCAGGCTGCGTGACCTCCGGCATCGCCACGAGATCCGCCAAGACGGCTTCGATATTCTCTCGGCCGGGCTCCCCCGCGAGGGCCTTCGCGTCGTCGAACGAATCTTTCTTGATGTGGACGATTTCGGTCGGCACGAAGCTGTAGACCCGTCCCTTGGGTCCCACGATGTCGGAAAAGAGACGGGTCCAGTCGCCGTCGCCTGGGTAAACGTCGATGACGGTGGAGCCTGCCTCGACTCGTGCGAACCGGATCAATTCGGATTGCTTGGACTGGTCGTACATTGGGACCT
>DASWON010000012.1:0-49618 GCA_036398735.1 Rhodopila sp. | reverse complement strand
CAACGCGGGATCGCAGACCGGCCCGAGCGCCCCCGCAAGCCGGGTGATGCCTCCGTCATTGGGCGTAAGCGCACAGTCCCAGGCCGCTTCCGGCTCGGCAATGTGGCGGCGGACCAACGAATTGGCGAGATAGGCAGACCGTTTGACCGCGACTGCGGCGCTGGCCCGCGGCGCGACGCCGATTTCCGGTGCCGGCACGCCTGGGGCGAGGGGCGGCCCATAATCGAACACCGCCCCGAAGCTAATGGCCGGATTGCGTAGCCAGAACAGATTGTCGAACGGCCGCCCCGGCAGCCACTCGGTCGGCCAGTCATAGGCCTTGCCGAAGAAGTCGAGCAGGCTTGCCTGCAGCCGCGCAGTCCAGCGCTGGCCCGTGGATGGCTCCTCGCCCGCTTTGTCTTCGAACTCGGCATCGAATTTCGTCAGGACAAGAAACAGGCTGTTGCGCTGCGCCTCACGCTTGGCTGGCGTGTCGCCCAGCGTGAGTTGGATCCAGTCTTGCACCATGCGGGGTAGGGTCTGCACCTCCTGATTGCTCGGACCGACACAGAGCAGCATGCCAGTGATCTCCTGCTCCGCATTATAGCGCTGGAATAGGTAGGCGACCTTGCCGCGCAGGAAGGCGCGGCCGAGCTTCTCCGGCTGGGCAAGGAACCGATCGATGTCAGTAATCGTCTCGCGGGTGCGGGCGCCGGGGAAATCCAGCAGGTCGGTGGTGTCGAAGAACGGCCAGGGCTGCTCGGCCAGAGGGAAGGTCAGTTCGGCAACCAGCGCCGCCAGCACCGCACGATCGAGCACCGCCCGGCCCCCGGACGGCGTCACGACGCTGACCGATACCGCCTTCTCATCGCCGATGCCGAACAGCTGACGCACATCGATGATGCTGGTCTCACGCGGGACCAGCGCGTCCGTGCCGCAATACGCAATCTCAGAGAAGCCGAGCGTCGCCAGCGCATCAGCCAGCTGACGGAACAGCGCTGTGAAGCGTGGCGTTCCGCCCCAGAGTGGGGCGAAGAGCGCGGCGCGGTCGGCAACGGTGAGGCGCGGTGCGAGTTCGGCGACGCGCGGCCAGTAGCCGACCGAGTTGAGCTGCGCCAGTAGGGTGTGATGACGAAAATGCCGCTCGAAATACTCGCCGAGATCCTCGACATCGCCGGTCGTGAACGCGTCAACCGGCGCTGGCCGGGCCGCGGCCGTGGCCGTCGCGAACAGGCGCTCAAGCGCAACGGCGTCAGGCGGCACGATCTCGATGTCGAAATCCTCAAGATAGGTATTCGCGAGGATCTTCACGAGATCGAGTTGCGACAGCAGGCGCAGCGTCACGGGCGTGCTGATTGGGGCGGCTGGTGGATGAGTGGTGAAGCGGGTGACCAGGCCGGTAGCCTCCTGGCCGCCAGGCGGGTTGATGTCCATGAGAAAGTCAAATGTGGCGTCACCGAAACGACCGGCCAGCCGGCCGCCGGGTGCGACGGCGAGGCGCGAGACGAGGTAGGATTTACCGGCCTGCGAAGCGCCAAAGACGGCGACGCACATCGGCCGCCTGGCGGCCTGATGCAACCGGAGAGCGCGGCGCCCATGCCGCCGTAACTCACGCGCGAGTGCTTCGCCATCCTGCCGGAGCGCCGCCCCGTGCTGCTCGACCCATTGCGCCGCTGTCTCGGTCGCCTCGGCTATTTGGCCGGAGCGGAGCACGATGTGATCGACGATGTCTGTGGTGGCGCTCATCCCTCTTGCCCCTCTACACCGTCAGCTCATGGCCACGCGACCGGTGTCGCGCCAGTAGCCTTCCTGGTCGTCGCTCGTCTGCAGGCGCAGCGTCACGTCCCGGTTGGAAAGGCGCGTGCCCGTGGCGTCCTCGACCTCCTCGACAACGAAATGCTCGCGCGCCGCCTCGAAGCGGGCAGAGTCAGGATCCTCCGTGCGACGGCCCACCTGGACGCGCAACGGCAATGACAGCCGGCTGACCGTGTCGGGATTGGTGAATTCCATCACATAGAGCGGAGTGGCCGTCCAGCGCTCGATCGGCAGTTGGCGAAACCCTATCTGTGTCAGCGCCTGGAAGCCGATGGAGAATCCATCCTCAGCCGTCGCCACCCCATCGTCCTTCGCATCGAAATCGGCATTGCGCAGCAACACGTTCGCATCGCGAATCTGGCCGTCATTGTCCATCCGGCCGATGAATCGTGCAGTCGAACGCATGGCAAACTGGCTGGATCGAAGCATGAAATTGCGCAGGCGGCCCTCCGCGAGGATGCACAGCATAGCCCCGACGACGGCGGTCGTCTTCGGATCGTCGATTCGGTTGGCTGCGTCGCGAAATGGGTAACGCTCGCCGACACGGTAGCGGTGCATGCCGATGATCCGGTGTGGCGCCACCGGCACCTTGGCCAGCACAATGTCCGCCACCGCGCGCATCCTCGAAGGCCGGCCGGAGAGCAGCAGCACGTCGCAATCGTACTGCCATGTCACCTCGCAGAGATCGGCGAGGACGCGTCCGAGCACGGCATGCACGGCCATATCGATCTGGCGCGCATCGGCGACGATCTCGACCGCAGCGGTACTGAATCCATCCGAGGCGCCGGTGCGGCGCGCTGCCTCGTCCAGATGGCGAGTGAGCCGATGGGCGGAGACGCCGGCATGTTCGGGGACGGCGGCGAGGATAGCGCCGACCACGCCGCGGAACACCTCGTCCACGCTGTGCGGCTCCACACGCTCATAGGCGGCGAGCACAGCGATGCCGATCGGTTCCAACACCTGGCTCACGAAAACTCGTCGGTCCTGCCGCTCTTGCTCGGACTGCCCGCTCAGATCCTGCGCCAGTGCGCGCACCAGCAAGTCGTGCGGCGACGCAACACCGGCCTGCTGCAGCCCGCGCTCGAGCGCGGGCAGCACGATGGTAACGATGACGCGTTCGAGCACATCATCCCCAGCGATCTTGAAGCTCTCACGGAATTCCTGATGCGGCAGGATGAGTTCGCCCTGCGGCCGGGTGAAGGTCGAGATCATCAGATCGGAGGTCCCGCCGCCAATATCGATGCTCGCGATCCGGAGCGACGGCTCCAGCCCGTATTGCGGGCGCGGCCGGCCGAGCAGCGCAAAAAGCGCACCCGCATCGCCGGCGAAACGCTCCGCCACCTCATTGTGCAACCAGACAATCTGCGTCGCCGTGGCTTCGTCCAGATTGGTGATCACCTGCGGCTCGCGCATAGCGTCGGGCTTGGCGCTCCAGCCTAGCATATCCCATACCAGCCTTACCGCGCCGAGCGCCCGGCTGCGCAGGATCTGCTGCTCGAAGACCGGCATGCCCGGTGGCAGCGTCAGCACGAGCCGGCGCAGACGGCGCGGCTTGTCAGCGTCTCTGCGAGCGGCACGGGTATCCGGGCCGTTGATCTGGCAGAGCGCTTGCATCAGCACCTCTGCCAGCATGAAGGTGAATACCGAGCTGCGCGAGAAGCGTGCCCGCAAAGCGGGGGGCCCGCCGCGCCCACGCAGCACCGTCCCATCCTCGGCGACGAACTGCATGAACGGGCCGCCCACCGGCGGCTCGAGCGTGGCGCCGTCGGTGCCCGTGCCGTTGAAATGCCAGCCCTGGGTGAGCGGCCGCTCGTCCCATAGGTACCGCTTCGGTGATGACAGGCCCGTAGTGCCCTTGTTGCCCTGGCGCCGCGCGGCGAGCCGCACCGCCTCCGGCCCGACGCGCAGAGGGCTCGCCCAGGCGAACGCGCCGGAACGCCCGGATCTGCGGGACAGGTCGTCCCAGCCAAAGCCCGCCCGAGCGAACTCGACCCGGCTGTCGAAAGGACGGTTGTATACCCGTTCTGGCTGCTCAAGGTCGCGCAGCGCGAGGGGGAAGCTGTCGGTCAGGTTCATACCCTCGCCGGGATGCTCCTCAACCAGCAACCCGCAGGTGCGAGCATTGCCTATGTCCAGCACGAGATCGACTGAGACCGGCGCATAGCCAACCTTGCCGGACACGTTGTCGAGCAGGCGCACACGCGGCAGCAACGCTGCCGCGTCGAGCATCTCGAGCAACACCGTGTAACGGGCGAGATGCTCACAGCCTCTGCCGGGAGCCGGTTCGAGCGGCGCGCGGCCGCCGCGCCGCGCCTGCTCTGCCGCACGCAGCAGGCGCACGAGCCACTCGCCGAGCCAGGGCTGGTTCAGCAGAAAGCCGATCTGCTCCACGTTCGATACAAGACCGAACTCTTCCTGTCGCTCGGCATTGCCGGGATACGGCGCCAAATAGTCCCGCCCCTCGGGCATCAGCGCAGTGTCAAAACAGAGCGTGAGCTGGTGGGTACGTCCGGGCTGGGGATTGGGCAACGGCGCGATGCGCAGCCGCACCCAGTTGGTTGGGCCGGGCGCGAAATCATCGCTGCCGTCCGGCTGGTTTCCCCGCAACAGGAAGAACGGGACCGGCACCCATTGGTTGAGAAATGGCTCTATCGCCTGGTTGGTACCGATCGCATAGATGTCTTCCGGCGGCGGCATGCGACCGGTCGCGGGCTCGATCAGTTCGCGCGTCGCCTCATCCTCGACCAGCGCATGGAGCTGCACAGGAAAACTACCGGAGGCATCCGGTATCTCCGAAATCCGCTCCTCCCAGAAATTGCGGCGCTGACCCGGCAGCCGGCCCACATCCAGCACCGTGTCCCAGAACTGCACGGCACTGTTGGGTACGAGCGTAATCAGCGGGCGCATCGGGTCAGGACATCCGGTATGATGGCAGGCAGGATTGCATAGTCGGACGGCGCTGTCCCGTGGTTACGGCACATCATCGGCGGAAACGGCTTTCTAAGGGGACGTTCTGAGCGCTGCCGGCAAGATCACGGCCGATGCAGACCGCCTCGTTATCCGACGCGCGGGTACATGTCTGCTGTGATGGCACTAGCGGGCCTCCGAAGCTCGGCCCGGTACAGCGCTCCGTATGGATCATCAGCTGATCGTCTTGAAATGTCGCATCGAGAGCGCCGGCGCAGGTGCCCCATCGCTCAACACCAGGGTCTGCGTACCGCCGCCATGCGCGTCGAAGCAGAGCTTCCAGTTCGCTACGTCGCGTACTTGCCCGGTGCTTTCCCGCACGACGTGCAGGTTGCTGATCTTGGTCCAGCAACCGGACAGCATGGCGAGATCGCGCCGGTTCCAGGCATCCTGCGGCAAGGCAGGCGGGGCAATCGCGCCGGAGCGCGCCGGTGGTGTGCCCAGGCCGGGCGGGATCGGGCATTCCAGCCGCCGTGTCCCTTCCTGCCCGACCAGCCGGGCCAGTTCTGCCATCAGGGCGCTGTGGCGGCCATCCTCGCGTGCCTGCGCGTTCAGCGCCGCCAGATCGGCCGGATCCGCAACACAGGCCGCAACCGCCGTCCGCGGCCAGCCGAGCAGTGGCAGCAGCAACTCGGCTGCAAGCGCCAGCACCGCCAGGCTGGCCAACGCTAGTGCATAGACACCCCAGGGTGAGCGCGGCGACGCCCGGAACGGCCGCCGGTCATCCGCATCCGCCAGGACACCGCGCGCCATCCGGGCGATGGCCGGTACGGCTCCCCAGGCGACCAGCACCGGCCGGCCATCGGCGGCATACATCATGCCGAGATCGGGAATTTCCCGCAGCGCCGGCCAGCAGCGTGCCACTGCCGGCGCCACGCCGCTCTCCGCCAGGCGACGGATATCGGACAGGATCACGCCAACCGCCCGCATCAGCGCCGCACGCTCATCGGTCGAAAGCTCGGCATAGCGGCGGCTGGCCGTCGCGGAGGCTTGCCAGACGATCTCACTCCCGCCCCGGACGGGAATGGCCAGGATCGCGGCATGCGCGGGCGAGAGATGGGCCGTCATCTCGGCAACGAGGGAGCCGTGCCAGAACAGGGCGTCACGGCCATCGGGCAACAGGGAGCGGATCGAGCCGTTAGCCGTCGCGGCGAGCACGATCATGGCGATGCTCCGCCGGACACCGTCACCTCCAGCACGTCTGCCAGGCGCCGGCCTGCCATAGCAACACCTTCCTGGACGCGATCCGGTTGCCCCTCCTGCCGCACGGTGATCCGGAAACGGGATTGTCGCGTATCACGCATCTCGAACGGATCAACGGCCACCTTGTAGGTTCCGGCAGGCGGGTCAGCCCAGCGCATGTTCTCGACCGGCGTGTTACTCGCGCTCTGCCGCTCGGCATTCGCGTCCACGTCCAGCACACCACCGCAGGCGCTGGGATTCTGGAACCACAGCTGTTCGTTGTCCGGGCAGAAGACATGGAGATCCAGATCGTTGGTGTCGTCCCATGCCAGGATGATTTGCAACCGCCCGGAACGGCCGCCCCGCTGCTGCGCGCGTTGTTCGTCTCGCATCGCGGGCGGCGCAGGTGCGACGGATGCCGCCGCCGGCGGGCATTGCAGCCGTCGTTGGCCGGCATCGTGCAAGAGCGCAGCGAGCTGGCCATGCAATGCCGCGTTACGCGCATCGGCGGCGCGCCAGGCCGCGAGAGCGTCGAGCCCGGCGGGATCGACCCGGCATGCCGCCGGCACGGTGCCGGTGACACGCATCCCGTACCATCCCGCACCTCCGAGCAGCAGGAGAGCGCAGCAAAGCGAGACAGCCCAGGGCCAGAGACGCCAGCCGGCCGGCTGCGGCAGGACGGGCGGCGGTAGGATCTCCATCGGGAGTCGCGACGCGCGTACATGGCCGAGCACACCCACCGCCTCGCCTTTTTCGCCGGCCCGCGCATGCCCCCATCCAACGAGCACGGCCCGCCCATCCCGCACGCGAATCGCGGTCTTGTCCGGGAGGCGCAACGCGAATTCAAGCATTTCGGCAAGAAAATGATCACTTTCCCCCGGTGCCGCGCGCAGCCGCGCAATCTCGCCAAGAATATCCTGCGACAGCCGGTCGAGTTGCGCCCTGACCGGCGCGGCCTGCTCCGGCGACAGGTCGGGAAGCGGTACGGCGGGTCCCGTACCTTCGGCATACCAATCCACCTCGCCTCGGCTGGCATTGACATGCGGCTCGGCGAACAGCGCAGCATGCTCCGCCGACAGCCGATGCCGCAGCAGCGCCATCAGCGGCTCCGCCGCGTCGATGGCGAGCCGTCCACCGGTGCCGAGCGGCTGCAAGTCCCGCGTGGAGGTCGTCGCGATGAGCGTTGCGGTCATCAGCGCCGATGCCGGTCAGGGAGAGACAGCAGTTGGCGGCGGCGAGGTCGGTGCCGTCGGGGCAGGCTGCGCCGCGGCCGACGGTGACTGCGCCGGCACGCCGGGCTGGCAGGGCGCCGTCTGTTCCGTTGCATCGACCCGGCTCGCGTGCAAGAAATCGAGCACGGCGTCCGCTTTCTCGGCGTAGTTGATATGCACGGCCTGATCGGCCGCGACATTGATGAAGGTGTTAATCCCGACGACGCGCCCGCAGGCATCGACCAGTGGGCCGCCCGAATTCCCGGCCGAGATCTGCGCGCTGTGCGGCAGGATCGGCAAGCCGCTCGGCGCCGTTTGTACGGCGTTGATGCGCCCATCCGTCAGGATGACTGACGGCATGGCGGACAGGTCACCATGCAGCAGATGGGAGAAAGCGGTATCAGCGTCGAGCAGCACGCCCGGGAAGCCAGCCGCGATCACGGTATCGAGTTGCCCTGCCGTGCGGGTAAAGCTGAGTGGTTGCACGGCCGGTGCGTCGGCCACGCTCAGGACGGCGATGTCGGGCTGGTAGATATCAGCGTTCGGCGTCATCGTGCGCACGGTGGCGCGCATCGGCCGGCCGAGCAGCTTGTTGACCACCAGGATGCCGTCCGATCCCGCCTCCTGCACGACATGGCGATTGGTCACCACCGTCTGCGGCCCGATGAAGAAGCCCGACCCGAGTACCAGCCCATGTTCGTGCGGCACCAGGATCAGGACCGTCGCCTGACGCAGCAAATCGATCAGCGTGCCCTGGAATTGTGCCGTCCCCGGCGGGGCGGGCGGCCTCATGGCCGGTACGATCGGCGTGTCGGGCGGGACACTGGCGGGCAGACGCCCCGCATCGACCACACAGACATTTCCGGCAAGGCTGCGCCGGGTCGCCTCGATTTGCGCCTCGAGCGCGGCATTCTCGGCCTGACGCCGTGCCACCGCATCGCGGATGGCATCGGCATCGGCGATGCTTGCCGTGCCGGCGCGCGCCGCAAACTGCCGCTCGATCGCACGCGCCCCGAGCCAGGTCCCGAGACCCAGAAACGCCGCGGCCACGACGATGGCTGCGGGGATCAGCCAGCGGTTATAAGCGCTCGCCTCCGATCGCGCGGGCATCACCGGGGAGGATGTGATCAACGGCGCCGGGGCCTGTGCGGAGGGTCGCTCCGCCGCGACGCGTGCTGGAGCGGCGGCGGGCACGGGCTCGATATAGCGGCCAAGAGTGGCTGCGAATTGGTTGGCAATGCCGTTTGCTTCTGCCGACACGCCCGCCGGCAACATGCCCCATTCCACCAGCACGACCCGGCCGCCCACTGCCAGTACTCCGGCCGGATCTGCCAGCGCCAGGGCGCTGGTAATCAGCGGACCATGCTCTGGATCGCTACACCGCGGCAGCAATCGTGCTAAGATTTTCCCAAGCGCACGCTCCAGCGGCACACGCTCATCAGGCGGAAGATCGCGCAAGGCGCGCGCTTCATCCTCGGCATCGGTGTACCATGAGATGCTGCCCGGCGCGCCTGCGCGTCCGGGCGTAAGGACCGGCTCGGCAAAAAGCCGCGCGGCCTCTGTTCCGGCCCAAGCCGCGACGGTGTCTCGCAACTGTGCGTAACAATCGAGGACCAGTCGGTCGCCGATCGACAACGGTACACGATTCGCAAGTGACGTCTTCAGAACGAAACGCAATACCGCGCGATCCCCAGGGAACGATTCGGTTCCAGAGAGTACCGATATCGGAATTGTTGCACTGACGAAGGCTTGCGTCAACGCCCTCCCGACTGAGGTAATCCCGGCTTCCTGGACCATCGGTAGACGACCGGGAAGTGCAGGAGTCTCCGCCCTTCGGCCGCCGACTTTGCGCCTATCGCCGAAGCTGAGCGTCAAGAGAACTCGGGCTGTCGGGACTCAGCCGGAAGCCCCAGCCATGGCATCCAGGCAACCAATGCGAACTTGTAGTAGGTTGTGCAGCCGCTAGCGGCCCTGCTTTAGGCGCGACCGCACAAGCACACGAGACTGAATCTTATCTGGGCCGCGGCACTGAACAGTTGGCACGATACTCACCGAGTCTGAACACGGGATTCTTCCCACCATTCTCCCCACTCCCGGGAAGAACGCCTCAGCCCACCGCCAACCCATTGAAACCCTTGGCGTCCCGTAGGGGATTCGAACCCCTGTTACCGCCGTGAGAGGTGAAAGTCTACTGAACGCAATCAATCACATGGCACAACTCTACGCTACGCGCTCGCACGTAATACTCCAAGGAAACCGCGGAGTACGACCCCGTAGTGGTTCAAGCCGAACCATATCAGAAGTGGCCCCTGGAACGAAAAAGCGCCCGCCCCTGTTGCCGCGAGCGTTTCGATGGGTTCGACCGCGCATTGGACCACGCGCGTAACTTCTCCGCTTGCACCTGCTTTTGTCCCACGGTAGAAAACAGCTATTGCTGATTCGGAAGGAACGTCAAATTGAACCAAGTCCAGATTGCAAAGAATATCGCGCAGTCATTGATTCCGTTCAAACATCAAATACGCCGCGCCAAAAGGTCGGTATTCCCCTATGCGGACAACCGCGAAAATAGTAACTATTGCTTCGAACAGGGGTTAGAGCAGATAGAAGCCCTACGCTCTGCCGGGGTTGACCTAACGGGAGACGTTCTGGAATTTGGCTCCGGATGGATGCCGATAATACCGCTCCTATTTCATCTATCCGGGGCGCGCTCCATTACGTTGACCGACATTGAGCGGCTAATGGACGACCACACCATTGCCATGGCGAAGGCGGTTATAGAAGAGCGTATCGCCGAAGTAGCGGCCGTAATCGGCAAACCCGCGGACGAGCTTCTGCGGCAATTGCGCGAGTACGCCGGGTTTATCTACCTGGCCCCGTGGGATCTGCAGAGCCACCCGACAGGCAGTGTCGATCTTATCATATCGAGAGCGGTGTTTGAGCATGTGCCAGTTAGCAACCTGCGCGTGTTTCTGTCGGAGTTCCACCGTATCCTTAGAACAGGCGGATCAATGTGCCACATCGTGGATAATAGTGATCATTGGCAGCACACCGACAGATCGCTGAGTCGGATGAACTTCTTGCGGTACTCCGATGGGCTGTACTGGAAGATAGTCAATATGGGTGTCCAGAATCGGCTTCGACATAGCGATTACGAGAAGATGTTTTCGGAGTTCGGATTCTCTGTTACCGTCAGTGACGGGCAGCCCGACCAGAAGTGCATGCAAGATCTCCTAACATTGCCGCTTGCTGATCGATTCAAGGATTATGCGCATACTGATCTTGCAATCTTGACGTCGCTATTCGTTGTCTCACGAAAGCACGACACATCTCCCGTGCGCGCTAGCCTAGCCGCATGATTCGAAAGGATTCTAAGCATGGGTGAAAGAGCGAATGGTCGCCCCCGGATCTATGACCACGACATGACATCGACTGATTACAGCCGCGTGTCGCGCACTAAGCGCAAGATGAAGACTGTTGAATTGCCCCCGGAAAGCTTCGAGTGCATTGCTATGTTGCGTCGAGACGGTGGGGATGTTTCGAATGCGGCTACAGTGATGCGGGTGCTCCGTGAGGCGTGTGAAGCCTTAGAAGATTGACTCGGAATACAAAGCGCCCGCCCCAGCCATGAGGCCAGAGCGGGCGCGCTATGAAGGCTTCGGAGGTCCGACTATATCGGCCCCTCAATGTTTCTCCCGGCTCTCCGGAAAGATCACCGTCAGGCTGTTCTGCGCTGGCTGTCGCAGATCGAACTCAGCCTGCCACCATGTCGGCAACAGTCTATCTGGCGGCTTCGGGAAGCCAGCGCGCATCAGATACCAGGCTGCCGATGCGTTGTTCAGCGTGTGCCGGTAGCCGTTCGCGACAGCGAGCTGCGTCCGGATCTCCTCCAGCGTCCATTCGTCGAACGGCTTGGGGTAGATGTAGGCCTCACCCTTCTTGGTTGCCTGCCCGAAGAAGTGGGCGAACAGCGCGTCGGCGCACTCAGTCTGGTACTCGATGACCTTTGTGCGGATGGCGAATTCCTTGATGCGGTTCGGGTTGATCGTGGCCATCCAGAAGTTCAGCCGCGTCAGCGGAAGAGCCGTCGCGGTTTGCCCTCCACCATCGGAAGGAATCTCCATAACGGAGATACCTTTAGCCAAAACCGGGTGAGACAGCAGTTTCTTGTGCTGCCCACCCCAGTCCAGCCCCATACCCTCGACAACTGGCTTCATCGCGACGAGCGTGGCCTCGGGCGTATCGCCTTGCTGCACCAAAATGGTGGTGCCATGAAAGTCGACTGTTGTGAGTGCCATCGCTCAGGCCTCCTTGGCCATGGAGGTCAGTGCCGGGTCGAAGGCAGTGGCATCCCTGAACAGCGCCTTGAGTTGCTGCCCATCCCATCCACCCTCGCATTCTGCGGAGAAGTCCGGAGCGGACGATATGAAGGCATGTAGCCGGGCCAGGACGCCCTCTGCGGTCACCGCCTGCAGGCGGAACATCTCGTCGAGCAGTTCCTCCGCTCGCGCGAAGTCGTAGTTGGCCGGCGTCAGATCGTGGCCGCTGGTCGCGGCGGCGCGGCGAAACCGATCATTCCAATCCCGGAAGGCACCGCAGACCGCGATCAGCGCCGCATCCGGGTGCCGCGCCGGCAGGGCAATGGCGCTCATTGGGATCATGGCCGCGCCCGCGGTCATCAGACCGAGCATCCGGCGACGAGAGGGTGTAGGCTTCTTGCACCCCGCAGTTAGTGCGCGTATTTCTGCGTCAGTCATTTTCCGTGCCCTTCACGGTTGGTGATCGTGACCGTCGCCTCGCTCCAACGAGGTTAGGTCGGATAAGTCCAGGCGGTGGTGATGTCGCTTCCTACGGCTCTTTCACCACCGCTGGCTCCGATGCATCGACCTTCTCGGCCGCCATGGCAGATACCAATCGATGCTCGATTTCCCTGCTCATCGAACGCCGGTTCAATGTGGCTGTGGCCGCAAGCCACGCCTTCACTTGTACCGGCAACCGGATCAGCAATCTCGGATCGTCTCTCACAGCCACAATAGCATCCCTCCGCCTATGGAACCACCGTGGTTCCATAGGCGAGGACCGTAACCACTGTGGTGCATTGATGTCAACACCACCGTGATCCATAATGACCAAATGGCACGCGAAGACCCCCAACTGAAACTGCGCCTACCTGCTGACCTCAAGTCGCGGACTGAGGAGGCTGCTCGGATGAACAACCGCAGCGTGAATTCCGAGATCGTCTATCGTCTGGAAGCGTCGTTTCTCAGGGTTCCGAGTGGATTAGTCAGCAGTGATCGCGTTGGAAACAAGACAAGCTTCAGAATCGATATTCCGACCAAGGCCTTAGATCCACAGGTCGAGGCGGCTATAAACAATGCACTGTCGGCAGTCGCCACGTTAACCATCGCCGGTGCCTTGAAGCATGGTTTAGATGACTTGGGAGACGATGCCGCCGCCGATATGGCTACTTTCGAACGCTATGTCCGTAGGCGCCTTGAGTATCTAGACGAGGAACACAATCCCAGCGAACTCGACGCGGATTCCGAACCGACCGATCAGTGATCCCCCCCCTTCCCGCACCCTCCATCCGGCGGTAGCGTTCGCGGAGGCTAGCGGAAGCAGATCCCTGAGCACCTAGCCGCGGTCTATGACCTCCACGGCGCCTGATCCGCTATGATAGCAAACCGCGCCACCGGCCCCGCGTTCTCTCTATGCTGGCCGTCATTCGGGCACCAAAAAGCGGCCAGCCCGGCGACGGGAGTTTCTGTTCCGTCTCCCGTCGCCGGTTATCAACTCGCGGTGTCAGATGCGAGTGCTCTGCCGCCCCACCCGCTAAAGAGGCCGGGCGACGCCCCGGATCAAGGAGTCGATCTTTCCCTTTGCGGACTCGATAAGAGCTTTCTCTCCATCCAGGTCAGGGGTTGTTAGGATTTCACTTTCGCCGAGCGCAGAACTGGGCCGGTAGATCATAGCCCGCCACCCAGGGCCATGCGGCAAAATAACTATCTTCCATTCGCGATGCATTATCGTCGCCATGTCGCTGATCCCGTTCCCGTGCGGAGCCTACCTTGGTCCATGGGGAGTCGAGTCGGCCCCTTAGGACGTCACCGATACGTGGTGCCATCGAGTATACGCGCACCAGGTTCTGCTGGGTCCCGATAGCATATCACGCGATTGTGAACTCGGGCGACACCACGGAATCGGCTGGGTATTGCGCGCCGGTGCGGACGGTCAGTTGATGCGAATCGCACTCCGACCGCCCGCACCGCCCAAGCCGCCCTTAAAGGGTGATGCCGTTGAACGCGGCCTCGATGTTGGTACCGGCCTGCGTGATCAGCGCCGCGCCATGCTGCACGAGCTGACCGATGCCGCTGGCCAGCGCGTCGGCATCGGCCGCGGCGGACGGCAGCGCGGCTGCCAGTTCATCCCCGACCGAGACGGCTGCGGTCAGCATCGCGGCAAGTGCCGGATTGGCGATGGACACGCCGGCGATCGCGACATTCGCGATGCCCTTCACGGTGTCCCAGAAGTCGGTGGCCTGGGCGACGGAAGTGACAGCGAGTTGACCAGCAGTGGTGACGGCGGTGGCCGCGGTGTTGGCACCGCTGGTGATGGAGGCAGCCGTGGCGGCACAGCCGGCAACCGCAAGCAGCGGCGCGCCGGCCAGGATCTGGCGACGATTCATGATGACCTCGATGATGATGGTGGGGTGGCGCGGAGGAAGGCTCGCGGGCCGGCGCCGTGGCGCCGCGAGGGCTAGAGGGTCAGGGTGCGGCGGGGACGACGGGGGCGGCTGGCGGCGGCGCGTTGGGAGACACCAGGGTGTTCAGCGCCGCCTGCACTGCGGTGATGGTCTGCACGGCCGTGGTCAGCCCTGCCGCGGCGCTGGCGGGCGTGCTGGGCGCCGTCGCCCCCTGCCCTGCCAACAGAGGCGCCAGGGCCGCCACGACGGCGGTGGGCGTCACGTCGGTGGCCAATTCCTGCTTGGCCGCCGCGATCCCTGCGGTGATCGCGGTCTGCTTGGCCGCGGCCCAATCAGGCGCCCCATTGGCGACCGCCGCGGTCAGGGCATCATGCGCCACGCCCGCCGCCAACGTCACCGCGTCCGCTGCCGCCTGGGCCGCGGCCTGATTTTTGACGTGCGCGCGTATCCAGGCCGCGCCGGCGACGCCGCAAGCCGAAACGATGCCTGCCGCCGCCAGGCCGACTGCCTGGTCGATGATCTCAAGTCCGGTCATGAGGATGCTCCCTGGGCGGCTGCCATAATCCCAGCACCAGCGCCGCCGTCTGATGCCGCAGTGATCGCCGCCAGCACGGCCGTATTCGGGTCTGCCGCCGGGTTTGGCGCCACACGCCACCGCGCCTCATCCGACTGTGCTGCGTCGCAGAGCGGCTGGAGCTGCGCCGCGCCCAGCGTCCACACCTCAGCCCGGGTCGGGTTCAGCTGCGCGCCGAGGAACATGCGTCGCTCCAGCTCGCGGCGGCGCATCAAGCCGAGGTCGATCTTGCCGGCCGCCCTCACCCACTGGTTGAACTGCCGCGCCGCCCGCGCCACCAAGCCGCTGTTGAGCATCGCCGCCAATGCCGAACCCGACAGCGCGTGCACGCCCTCGTTGTAGAGCCACGAAGTCAGCGCTGTGGCCATGCCATACGACAGCGGTACGCTGATCGCGGCGGCCAGGGCCGGCAATCGGTTGGCCTCCATGTCCAGCACCAACGCCATCAATGCTTGCGGCTGCGTCATGACATCGCCCATCCGCACCTTGCGGCCGTTGGGCCAAATCGTCGTGCCGTAGCCGATCGTCGGCACGCCACCGCCGTCGTGATAGGCATGCAGGCAACATGCCTCCATGGCTTCGATCAGTTCCGCCGCCCCGATAGGCATAGAGACGCGGTCCCAAAGGGCCGATCCACTCACAAGGGTGCTCCTATTTTGGAAAGTCGGCGCTCTACTTCTTCCAGCCCATGCCGGTCAGCGCGAGGTAGACCACGCCAAGCAGGGCGGCCGACATAAGTCCCGCCATCGTCCACCGGCCGAATGTCGCGAACTGCTGATCGAGCCATTCGCGCAACGCCTCTTTGATGGCAGTGCGCAGCGCTGGATCGTTGAAATCGAGCGGCATTCCGATATCTCCGGTAATTAAGACCAAGTCGCGGTCGCGCAGTCGAGTATCGCGTCATTGATCTGCAGGTGAGCGATGTTCTTGACGCAGACGGAGGAGCCGTCGTGCATTGATTGCACGAGGATGGACTTCGGGCTGACCGTGTCGTCAACGATGATGGTCTGGCCAGACACGTTGATCAGCAACGTCCCGGGCCACGTCAGCGTCTCAACGCCTGTCCCCGTGATGTAGAGCGCCCCATCCGCCAAGGTCGCGTTCGATCCCGTTAGCGTCTGGGTGGGGACGGTATACTGGGGGTCGCCCGCCGACGTCGGCATGGCCACAGCGGTGGGAGCCAAGGCCTTCGCCACCAGATACTTCTGCGGCGGCAAGGTGGACTGCCCTTCGTACCACGCCAGGAGTGGCGTGATATCGCTGTACCCGAGCGATATCGCGTGGCGCATGACCTGTGTGATATCGCCGAAGTAGTTGATATCCGTCGTCGTGTAGGTATCCGTCGGCGGCACGACGATATTGGCGGGCTGGCTCAGATCCGACACCGTGGTGTTGTAGGCCAGTAGGTCAGCGTAGTTTTCGAACGCCTCCAGGGGCGACCCAGTCAGGTCCATGTAATCGACGTAGTACCAGTACGGGACGCTACGCGGCCAGCCACTCGTTCCGTTCGTACGCGCTCGGATCGCCTGGAGGGTCCACTCGAAGGCCCCCCGCCAGTTCTCGAAGCCCATCCGAACCATCTGGCCGAAGACGGCCGTGCAATAGTCGTTCTGCCAGGTCGGCATGATCGCCGAGCCCCTGGCGCTCGCCAATCCCTGCGCGAACTGCGGGAACTGGAAGCGGGCAGCGACCGGGTTCGCCCCTTCGACGCCCGTGGCGAAGAAGAGCTTTCGGAGGTTCTCCAGCTTCCGGGAAAAGTAGTCCTGATCCAAGATCCATGACGGCACGCTGGCCGGCGTGGCCGCCGTGGCGAAGGCGAGCTGCCGAAGTGACCACGCCATGCCGCGGATCTGCGTGTTGAGGACGATGGTCATCCCCGTCCCATTGTGGCTTCCAGCCGCCCAGAGAATATTATTGCCGGCGAACTGGCATTCCTCCAGGTAGTAGAGGTCTCCGGTCAACAGGTATGGGACGAAGGCGAGGGACGGCTGATGCGCGTCGTCCGCCACGCCCGGCGACAGTTGGTACGGCTCCGCGTAGGCGATCTGCTTCCCGACAGGGTAGGCATTTGAGGACTGAGCCCAGTCGGGATGGCGGTCAATACTGAAGACCTGGCCCGTCTCGTCCCGCCAGTGCCAGTTGACGGACGCCGAAGCCTCGGCGTTGGCGAACATCTGCTCCCCCATGACCGCGTTGCCCGTCGCGATGTAGGAGGTGGTCCACGCCGGCAGTACGCCGAGGTCATCGCGCTCGCCGGTCTGCGGGAAGAACGGGGTAACCCCGGCGAACCCCATGGGGGTGTAGGCCTGGACGCTGCCATAGATGGGGGCCCCATCCGCCTGATAGGACGGCACGATGCCGGCCGCCACGAGCGCCGCGATGGTGGTGTAGGGAGTCCTGGGCGCCGTCTGCATTCGCCAACGGGCCCCGCAGTAGTGCACCGGCACGCTGCCGCTGAGTGTCGCCCCAGCGATCGAGGATTCCGCAGTGTAAGCCCCAAGGTCCGCCATCGGAGACTGGGTGGTCGCGTTCGACTGCTCGAACACCAGCTCCTGCCTGCTGCCCGCCGAATCCGGGCGGTAGAAGATCTGCAGGTTCGGCAGTGCGGCGTTGATCGGCAGTGCGTAGTTTAGCTGCGTGTATCCAGCGGGAGAGGTAAACTCTCCCAGTTCGGTAGCAGCGGCCAGATCATAGGTGACGGGAACCGTGGAGACGCTGCCGCCGTTGGTCTTAGTTACGCTATAGCTATTCCCGGTCGTGCTCGACATTACCGAAATTGTGGTGTTGGCAGGGAGGGCGATCGTTATAAGCCCATAACTCCACTGGGCCTCGCCAGAGTAGGCATCCGTTGCAACTGCGGTGATCCCGGCAGTCGTGCAATCGCTATTGCCGTTGATGGCCGTCGCGAAGAGCACGGCGGCGTTGTAGCCGGCGCCATTGGTGGTGGGGTTATTGCCGGCAATAGCTGCATCGTTCGCCGTAACCGTATACGTCCCCAAATTGAGACCCGACGACAAGGGCCCTGATCCCGTCAGCGTCAGCGAGACCCTGTCGCCCGCCGACGCATTGGCGGACGGAAGGATTCCTACGGACATATTGTGCATCGTGACCGTGACAGTGCCGGTCAACCCCGAGGCACCCGACGTGATCGGCCCGACAGACGCTGACGTGGCCATCGCGGAACCGATCGAGTTGACGGCCGTCACCTGCACCGAGATCACCGCTGCGACGTCAGCCACCAGGAGCGCGTATGTAGACGCCGTGGCCCCTGTGATCGGCAGCCCATTGCGTAGCCATTGGTAGGCATAAGATGTCGGCGAACCCGTCCATGTCCCCGTCACCGCCGCGAGGACCTGGCCCACCACCAGACTGCCGCTGATCGTCGGATCGGCAGTATTGACCGGAGCCGTCCCTGTGGCTGCGTTAACCGTGATCGACGCGTTCCACGAAAAGGGACTGTTCGCCGCGCCACTGACGGTCAGCAAGCCGTCGATAGCGTAGGGACCGGCGGCGATCGTCGCAGAAGCAAAGGCCACATGGTCGCCGCTCACCAACTCGAACCCGGTGACGGTATTGCCAAGTGCGAATATGCCTGCCGGCGCGCTACCGTCGGACATGACGAAGCTGAGCGCTCCGACCACGGTTCCGATCGCTGAATCGGCCGTCCCCGTGCTCGGGTTCAGCGTAACGGAAACGATTGATGGTGCGACAGTTTCGGCGGCACCGAGAACTCGCAGGGCGCTAGGCCCCACGAGTTGCATCTTGGTAGCCGAAATCAGAGCCAGTGTCGAAGATGTCATAGGGGTGGCTCCTTAGGGCGTCCCGAAGTAGGTTTTCTGACTATTGTAGACCGTCGTCTGGTCACCCGTAGACAAGGCTGCTTCGAAAGCGATGCACTCGCAGATGTTACAGAATTCCCCAATGTATCCGATGTGGAAGGTCGTAGTGCCGCTGGTGGAACCAGGTGCCCCCGTCGAGTACACGCTGTTAAGACTGGAGGCATGCAGCGTATTGCCGGCCGTTCCGTTGATGATCGGCTGAACGGGCGATCCGCCGTAAACCGCGTCGATATCGTTGAGAGTCGCCGACCGGAACTCCGCGAACAGGTTCACCGCTCCGCCGTTGGTCTCCTGGCTAAATACGAATGCGTCAATAGAACTGGCGGTCGCGCCGTCGGTACCAAATACGCAAGCGGCTGCTGCACTCGTGATGGACGTCGAGGAGAAGCTGGACTGGTAGGTATGGGCACCGCCGTTGCTAAAGATCAATCCGAACCTGCTGTTCGGCCCGACCGGTATCGCGGCGCCGCCGCTGACAAGCGCGAACGGATTGCCGCTACTGTAGGCGTGGAAGCCATTCCCAGATTGGTCATAGATGCCATTCACGGTCGCCGTACCGCCACCATTCGCGTTGGCGAACGCGATGGCCGCGGCCGTATCGAGATTCCCCTGCGCATCGAAGCCGATGTCGCCCAGAGTCGGCCCCGCCCCAGCCGAGAGCTGGATTGCCGGGCCGCTATAAGCCCCCCGCAGCTTGCGGAACGAGTACGCTGCGGTCGAAGTGCCCGAGATCTGATCCAGCAGCAGCGTCAGCGCCGTGGTGGACTTGGTCAGTGTCGCCGCCGTGCCTGGCCCGCCGGGGCCTGTGGCGAACACCGCGAAATCGTAGCTCGTGCCCGGCAGGAGCCCCGTCACGTCGAAGCTCGTACCGCCGATGCCGCCCTGGACTGTCGTCAGCGTGCCGCCATGAACCGCGGACTGCACGGTGTAGGTGAAGGGCGCCGTGCCGGTCGTCGGCGCCGTCCAGGACAGCGTCATATCGGTCTGGGTCGCGACTCCGGCGAGGGCGGTGGGCGCGCTCGGCGCCACCGGCGCGGCAACAGTGGTGGCCGTGACCTGCGCCGTGAAGGCCGAACTGCCAGCGGCGTTCACGGCCGCCACCTCGATATCGTACTCGGTCGACGCGGCCAGGCCAGTGATCGTGTGGGCGAGCGTGGTGATGCCGGTGATCTGCTGCCAAGCCCCTGACGGATCGGTGCGGTACTGGAGGGTGTAACTGCTCGGCGAACCGCCGCTGCCGGTCGGGGCATCCCAGGTGACCGGGATGCTGTTGAAGGTGGGCGTACCGGCCGCCAGCGCTGTCGGAATGCCGGGCGGCAGGAGGATCAGGCCATCCACCAGCGCGAGGACCACGCCCGCCTCGTTCGGCGCCGCGGTGGCCAGAAGGCTGGCATAGGCCCCAGCGCTGATCGTGCTGCCCGCCGCCGACTGGATGCCTGCGGCCAACGTCACGACGCCCGAGGCCGTGCCATTGATGACCCGGGCCTTCCAGCCATCGCCGAGCGTCGAGAAGCTGGCCGGCGGCGAGATCGTCACCGCGGCCGTGCAGACCAGGTCGAGCCCGTTGTCCGCCGCCGTCAGCGTGTAGTCGGCCGAGACCGCCTTGGTCACCGGCTGCGCCGCGGGCAGGTTGGCCTGGACGTAGGTCAGCACCTGCGCCATCGTGGCAACCACGTCCGAACTGCCGCCCTGGCCGATCCAGAACTTGTTCGTGCCGGTGATGGCTGCCGCCGGGGTGCCCTGGCTGATCGTTTCACCGAGGCCGGTCAGGAGGTTGGCGGCGGTAATGTATTTCTGGGCACCGCCGGTCCAAACGACGAGATCGTCCGTCGTGGCGATCGTCGCGACGGTGTTACCCGCCACCGGCGCGGTCAGGCCGCCCGCGGCGGAAGCCGCCCAGGTCACGTCCTCGCCGTTGTAGGTCAGCACGTCACCGGATGCGGCCCCGGTCGTCGAGATCGCCGTGAGCGGCACGCTCGCGATCGTCAACGTGCCGCCTTCCAACTGGATCGTGGTGCCGTCTGCCGCCGGGGCAGCGGCACCGAGCGCCGCCGCGTTCACGCGCACGTTCTGCTGCCCGGCCGGCAGCGACTCATCCACGGCCGGGATCTGCAGCGTACCCTTGTAGCCGGTCACCGCCATCTGACTGATTTTCGTGTTGCTCATAGGCGTGTCCTTATGGATTCAACGGGGGTTGGGAGGCGGTCTGTCCGCTCAGGAGGGAGGCGGGCGGTGGTGCGGCCGGGTTCGGGACGAAGGTTGTGCCGGCAGGAGCCGTGTAATTCCCCAGCGCATCGGTCGCGAACGTAATCGTCCCATTCAGGGATATTGCTGTTCCATCGGATCCGAACCCTGCATTGGTTCGGTTGACGACAAGAGACGCGGAACTATTCGTCCAGAATATCTCGTTTCCCGCATCGGTAAGGTCGAACGCGCAGCCTGCTACGTTCATCCACCAAACCGCAGAGGGACGGCTGAGATACCACTTGCAGCCTACGAATTTCGGACTGACCATCTGCTCGTTGGAGTAGACCATCTCAGTGCCGTAACCCAACGCCAGGGATGCCGAGCCGCTTAATGTGGAAAACGTGCAGTCAGTGTAAGTGAACGAGCCACCATCGGGCATGTCCACCAACTTTCCAGACTGGTTACGAACCCAGCAGTTATTCACCGTCGCCTGCCAGACGCGCAGCTTGAGGCAGTTCCCTGATGTCGGTGGATTGACTATGCTCCCCGCCTCTCCGCTCACTACGGTGTTCGCCACACGCATTTGCGTGCCTGACGGCCAGGGAGAAAGATCGCCGTAAAAGTTGCAGTTGTTAACGGTGACGAACGGATTCTCGAGGTAGTGGTCGTGGCTGTAGCCATCCCCGCCATAACCGTTGGGGAGCAGGTAGCCGAAGTCGCAGTCCTCGATTAGCATCGTGATATTGTTGCCAGGGCCGGTGCCCTGCGCAGGCGAAGCCTCCGAAGAACTCGATTGCCAATGCGGCGTGAAGATGCCGTTCTCGTTCATGTCGAATCCGCAGTGGTGGATATGCACCTGGCCTGCGGTCGGGAACAATTCGGCGTAAATTCCCGCCTCGCCGTCCGAATTCTGGTCGTTGCCACCGCAATAGTAAAAGCGGACGCCAGAGATCGTGATCGGAGAGTTTATATAGAGGTAGCCTTTGCCTTGGATCAGGCGGAACGGATGCGTCGCCTGAAGGCCGTATCCTCCGCGGCCATTGAAGATCGTCGGCGTGGAGGTGTAGGTGCCCGAGCCGACGATCGTGATACCGGCTACGAAGTTGCCGACACTCTGATTCCGGTTCGGATTGTATCCGTAATCGGGGAAATTATCCTGGGCATTGATATGGGCGTTGTTCGCGGGATTGCCGCTGACACCGAATGGCAGATAGTACATGCCCGGATCGACGTGCATCGTGCCGCCATCGGCCAGCGCGCAGAGGCCGTAGCGCGGCTCCGTGATCGGGATGACCGTTCCGTCAGGATTCGTCAGCGTTCGCGTCGGCCCGACAAAAACATCATTCAATAGGGCGCCGACGTAGGGCGGCGGTGTCACGTACACCGGCATGGCCACACCATGCCCTGGCCATTCGATGACCACGATCTGCGCGTTGACGACTGCCGGGTTCACGTCCTGGTTGATGACGCGCAGATAGATCGCGTTGCTGCCCACCGCTGCGGGTACATAGAGCGTGCGCGTCAGGGACGCTGTCCATTCCCCATCTGCTCCGACTAGGACACCTGTCGCATCCTGGTTATCGTAGAGGTTGGTGCTATTCGCGCTGCTCGGATCGCCGGCCCAAAGTTCGAAATTATAAACGGGCGCGCCGAGAGCTGGCGAGCTTATCGTCAGCGAGAGGATCTCAATGTCCGTCGTGGTCAGCGCCGGTGTATAGATCTCTGTGTCCGTCGTTGCCGCCACCGGCGTCGAGATGTTGAATATATGATTCGTGGTGGGCGTAACGCCGCTGCCAGGCGTACCCCCGCCGCCGGACCCGGCCAGAGATAGCGCGGGCAGCTTGATGTTCTGGTCGCCGGTCGCACGCGTCAGGTCCACCGCGGGCACGAACATGTTCCCGGTCGGGGTCTGAACCGTCGTGAACGACGATATTTTCCGGTCGGCCATACCTCAGCTCTCCAGAATGATGTAGCCGCTGGCGTCTTCCAGCAGGAAGAAGCCCGACCCGTCTTCAAGTTCGATGTTGCTGTCCGATGGAGGCGGAGGCGGTGTCACGCCGCCACCACCGCCCCCCAGCGCTGCGATCGGAAGAATCACAGCCCGGGAATAGACCTGGCCGTCGGCCATCGTGACGGTCAGGCCGATTGTCACGTAAGTCCCCGCCGTGCCCCCGCTGATCGGCATCGTCAGCGTCCAGCCGCTGGTGGTAATGGTGCCGATCATCACGCCACCAGTCGGACTTATGACAGGGGCTGCGAAACTCTGGATGGATGTCCGGTTGCCGATCAATCCCCAGTCGACAACGTAGTTATCTGCGTCGTTCGGGTCTTTTGGTGGATAGGTTGGGAGGATCGGAAATTCGGGATTGTGTCCCGCAAGCTGCCCTTCCGCTGGAAGGATCAGGTAACGGTCACCGCCAGGCGAGCGCATCAGTACCACATCTCGCAGAACCCGGGGGCGCCATTACCGCCTGCTGCCGCCTGCCCGGTAATACCGCTGTACCCGCCACCACCCCCGCATCCATTGGTGCCGGCATCTTCTCCATGCCCAGCACCAGCACGGCCCCCTGTTGGGAATAGCCCCGCGCCACCATTACCGGTAAACACGTATGTCCCCAACTGGCCGTCTGTGCCCCAGCCACCAGCGTTCAGGATGCCCAATGGGCCGCCCGTGCTGCCAGGATTGATGGTAGTACCACCACCTTGCCCGCCAGAAGATGATACGGACGAGTTCCAAATTCCGCCCTGGCCGCCCGTAAGCTGTACCCCACCGGTAGACCATGAGACGGAAGTGGTGAATCCATTGCCGCCTGACTGTTGTGCATTGGCGCTGCCGCCAGCACCTCCATCACCTACGGTTACGGTCCATGACGATCCCGGAGTTACATTGATGTAAAACCGCCCGTAACCGCCCGCACCACCTCCAGCACCCGACACAGGTGTGACGGAAGGGTCGCCACCAAATCCAGATGCGCCGCCCCCTCCGCCACCAGAGCATTGAATCCACACATAGGTGCAATCGCTGGGAAACGTTCCGGTATGTGTACCTACTGACGCAGTGAATAGGAGACTACGTGTCCACTTCGGGGGTAGCTCCGCCTGAAGTGTTGCAACTTCATTGTTGAGTGTCGCTATCTGGCCATCAATGGTATTGATTTGATCTTCGATCGTGTCAAGTTGGCCTGCCGTCATCAGATTCTGGATGATGTCCGCCGCGCTCCATGCCTGCGCTGCGCTGCCCTCCTGCGCGCGAGTGACCGTGAAGGTATCGCCGCTGACGGCGGTCACCTGCATGATCTCATTGGTCAGGCCTGACCCGGCCGAAGTTACGGTAATGACGAAGTACTCACCTGCGGCCAGGGACACAAACTCCGCGCCTGTGCCTGGGGCGACTGTGAGCGTGGTCGCGGAAGCCGTGATCGCACTCGCGAGCGTGGTGCTCGCGTTGTTGGCAGCTCGCAGAGTAGCCATGAGGAAGTCCCTATTAAGAGGAGATCACGACGGCGGCGGTGACTTGAAACGGCATCTCCAGCACGCCGGTCGCCATGGCGGCCTGAAGCATCGTCGCCGCGGCATTGCTCGCCGCTGCACCTGAGAGCGTGATGGTCATCGCGCCGGCGGAAATGGTGATGCTGATCTCGTAGGTTGCGGCAGTGGCAGCAGGCGCATCTGTGCCATTGGCACCCGCCAGGAACCGTGCCACGCGGCGCTTCAGCCAGCGGATCGACGCGACGGGCCCGTCGCCCTTGTAGAAGTGCCAGGTCAGGATGCGCTTATAGATGTCATCGCTGACGGTATAGAACGTGCCAGATGATGACCGCGTGTAGCCGTTGAATTGCAGGGTGTTGAACTGAGCGGTGTTAAATGGGCCTGTCCCCGAACGGCGACCGATCGATAGAACCGGCCGCGGGAGCCCATACAGATTCGTCGCCACCCAATCGAGCAACCCTCCAGCGATTAAGGGGCCGGTGTAGATTGGCAGGTTGATGTTGTTGAACCAGTCCACATACTGCTGAGCCAAGGCATTGTAGGCGTCGATGAAGGCCTGAAGATCAGCATCGTCCGAATATTGATCGTAGAGATAGGCCGGAATGACCCGCGTCATGCCGGTCGGACCGGCCGGAGGGAATGTGACCGCTGCCATCTCCCTCTACCCCTGCGCCATCACGATGTTGGCGGTCCCTGTCTCGAAGTAGCTCTCCGGATCGCCCGCGATGGTACCGGTACCTGTCTCTGGCGAGATGGTGGCGCCATCGATCTGCACCGCGAACACCATGCGGGTCAGGAATTGCGTCGGGATCACGGAAGCAATCGCCTGCTGAAAAGCGGCCTGCAATTCGAACAGGTTCATCGGCTGGCCCACCGGCAAGCTGTTCACGTAGTTGATCAATGCGGGCGTGCCGAGTTGCGCCACCGCGCTCTGCGACACGAAGTTGGGCAGTGAGGTGTTCCATGTCAGGTTGATCGCTACGGTCTGCTGCGGCGGATTGACGAAGATGATGTTGTAGCTGTCGGGATAATCCGCGATCGAAGCCGTGATATTCCGCAGGTTCGGCGTGACGACGCCACTCCCCGCATAGGCTGTGTAGCCACTCGTATCCACGCCGATCGAGAAAGATGTCGGCGAGATGACCGTGATCGTCAGGCTCTCGCCATTCAGCTCCGTCATGCCGACGATGCCGTTGATCTGGATGACCTGGCCCGAGGAAAACCCGTGGCGCAGCGTGGTGGTGACGACGCCGGGGTTCGCCTGGGTGATGCTCGCGGCTTCCATGACCGAGCCCTTGAGGCCGGTAATGTCCAGCATGGCGCGAAAGATCGCGTTCGCGATTTGATAGGGATCGCCGCCGCCGCAGATAACTTTCCAACCGCCGCCCGTGGCCGCCTGGATCGAGATCAGGCGCGGCTGCACGCCCGTGACATTGGCAAGCTCCTTCCGAAGCCTGGAGGGCATCCCCTGGCCCGGCGAGAGGCCTGCGGCCAGCACCTGCGATTGGTAGTCCTCCGTGGTCTGCACCGCTGTTGCAGGCGTGCCGGTTGTCGGATTGGTGACCGACAGAGCAACCGGGCTGGGCACGGAGGTGACGAGTTGCGTCACGGTGTTGGCTGGGATTGCGAAGATCCCAGGCGTCGTGGAGATGGTGAATAGCGGTGCCGACTCGCCTGTGCTGCCGCCGCCCGTGGCGGAGCCGATGATGCCACCATCCTGCACCACGTACTGTCGCGTGCCGTCTGAGATGGTGAAGCCTTGGGCGATCGGAAAACCGGGTGGCCCGGTGAAGACGGCATAGACCGAGCCGTTCGAACCGAGGCCCTGCGGGACGCCATAGACCTGGCCGAGTTGCGTGGTGAGCCAGGGATTCGAGCCATTCGGCGTCAGCGAGTTGACGGTCTCGACCCGGGCCGCATCAAGCTCCACGAGCGCCAGCGTGCAGGTCGAAGTCACATCCTCGATCAGCGAGAGCGGCAGGTTGGCGGTGAAATCCGGTCGCTCGTTCGCGACCATCTGGACGAGCTGATCGCGTATTGCGGTCGGGTCCTGAGGCTGGGCGCCCGCCGCGGTCACAACGACGGCGGGGACGGTCGTGGTGCTGCCGCTCATGCTGGTAAGCCGCTCAGTACAGACCGATGAGCGTGCCGGCGTCGCCCGAGAACGCCGTCACCTGCTTGACGCTGATTTCCAACGTCGTGCCGGCCGGCACTGCGGCGAATGTGACGGCAGCGGCGTCGCCGGTCAGCATCGCGGTCACATCGCCGGCCGAGCCCACCCATAGGTACCGGGTGGCCGTGGTGAAGACCTCAGCGCCTGGCGTGATGGCGAAGGCATGAGTCGCAGGCCCGGGCGCCAGGGGCGTCCGAGGGAGGATCGGATTGGCCAAAGCGGCCTCCTATTGCGGAACGGGAGAGAGCAGGATCGCGCCAGCGTTGGCAGTCGGATTGATGTTGTAGGTCGGCGGGCTGGCGCTGACCCGCTGCACGGTCAGGCTCGCAAAGTACTGCGCGAACTGCTGCTGGGTGCGATTGACGTAGAAGTCCGGTAGCACTTGCGTCACCACCGATTGCTGCGCGGGGATGCCATAGTTCGAGAAGAACGGCGATGCGTTCGGCGCGCCCTTGCAGACCTGGCACAGCGTGGTCAGGTAGACCGCATCGTCGAAGCCATTCGCATCGGTAGTCACGACCACCCACGTCTTGTTGCCGAACTCGTCGGTCACGCGACCAAAGGTGCGCATGTCAGCCTGCCACCGGCGGCCCGGACGTGCCTCCACCCGATTGTACCGCGCTGGTCAGGTGCGTCTTGAGGCTGATCGTGTCGGCCTTCACATCACCTCCGGTCACGCTCAGGCCATTCGAATCAATCGTCACTGTGACACCTCCGATCGTCGCGGTGATGCCGCTCGACGTCAGCTTCCAGACGCAGGCGCCGCCCAGGTCCTGCGCGGTGACGCCGCCCGGGCCGGCCAAGAAGAGCGCATTCGGATCGGGCGGCGGATTGGCGGTGTTGCTGATCGGAAAGAATGTCAGCGCCGTGAGATTGCCAGGCTGAGATAGATCGGCCGTTCCACCGCCCTGCCCCGTAATGCCGCTGACCCGCGCATCGGCTGGAAACACGACGCCCTGATCGCCAGGCTGGAATGGCTGGCGAATGTAGCGGGAGTTGCTCGTCGGGACGACGATATTGGGCAGCGTGAAGCCGCTCTGCACCTCGAATTTCACTTCGACCAGCGCGCCGTTGACCGTGACGATCTCACACGGGAGCGCCTGACCCAGCGAGCGAATGCCGTGCAGCACCTTACGATGTGCGAATTGGTCGAGAGACCGGCCCAGCGGCGTCTTGAGGTAGTTGATGGACATGTCAGCTATTGCCGCTGGCGGAGCCCGGAGGGGGCTGGAGGTTGCAGACCGCCACCGTAGCCCACGCCGATCCGTCCGCCTGTCTGAACCGCCCCACGTGGCGCAGGGAGGCGATCTGGAATGTGCCCTGGAAGGCGCTCTGCTGACGGAACTGCGGCAGCGACGCGGCCGTCGTCACCGCGGCCAATGTGGGTGTCCCAGCCGGAAGCTTCACGAAGGTGCCCACCGACAGATCTCCGCGCATCACGAACGTGGCAGAAAGCTGATTCGGCCCTACCCATGTCGGCTGTCCGATCATGTCGGTGAGCGCGATCTGCTTCGGCGTGCTCTGCGGCCCAGTGCCGTCGAACACCTGAATGGCGCCGTTTACGACCGCGATCGTCACGCCCTGGTAGTTCTTCGTTCCGCCTAGGATGTGCATACTCAGGCTGCGGACATAATCCGCGAACTGCTGCACGTCGTAGTGAAACCCGGTCTCGTCGGTCGCCAATGTGAGGTTTTGGCTGATCGCGATGTTGCGCTTCATGACCGGAAAGGCGGTCGCCAGCGTCGTATCCAGAGCCTGCGACAGCGGGGTCCCGGCTTTCCAGGCGAATACGATGTTGTTCGGTGCCTGGTCCGTCGCTGCTGGTTGCACCGCATTCAGGATCAGATCGATGCTTTGCGTCGTGCCCTGCCAGTTGCCGAAGGCAAAGAAAATGCCCCCGGAGAAGATGGGGCCGGCCTGCGCCGGGTTTGCAAGCGGGAGGCCCTTCTTCATGCCGGCCGACATTGCGATCGACTTGCCGTTCAGGTTGTTGGCCTGGCCGATGTCCTGTAGCGCCGCGCCATAGATGCGGATGTAGGGATTGCCGATCGGCGCATCGAACGGTGTCACCGATACGTCGACCTCGATATCGAGCGCGTTCAGATCGGTCTGACCATTCACGTAGGAGGTGAACCAGGCCGCGCGGCCGCTCGGCATCTTGACCAGCGAGCCATCGCTGTTCGTGATCTTGATGTCGTAGAATCTCACGGCGAAATCTCGAACTGCTGCGTGGCCTGGCGGAACACCAGCGTCGATGTCGTGAAGTAGCCGCCGATCAGATTGAGCCCGGCAGCCGGCGCGGGCGGCGATCCGACGAGTGACCGTGCCAACACGAGCGAGCCATCCTGGGCATAAACGTCGACGTAGAAGCGCTGGCCGAACAGGTTTGCTCTCACGATCACGGTATAGAGATCGCCGTCGAACGTCGCCTGGAACTGCGGCGCGCCCTGCTGCGATGGCGTAAACGTAACGTAGGTGGTCATAGCGGCGAAGACTGCACCGGGACCGGCGCGGCCGAGACCCAGGGCTGCACCGCGTCCGAAGTCTGGATCGAGCTGCCCACCAGGCCGGGCAGCGCCCCTGCGCCACTCTGCGCGCTTCCCACGGCCGCAGCGCCGCTCAGACTGCCATCGGTCGGCACGCCACCCGCGACCTTGGACAGCATCGTGTTGAGGACCGTGCCGGCGGCCTGTCCGGTGATCAGCAGTTGCTCGAAGTCCCACTGATAGGCTGCCTGAGCCTGCTTGCTGTCGCCCGGTGTCACGTCGGTCACCTCCAGCAGCGCCAGGTTGTCGTAGATGATCGCCGGGGTGGCGACGACGTAAAGACCGCCCAGGCTGGCATGCTGTGAGATGACCGCTTTCAAGGCCATCATCACCGCCAGCTTCGTCACCAGGCCGCCGGCCTGATTCGCCGGGCACATCATCAGCATCGAGACGCGCAAGGGCTGGCTGATGATGGCGTTGGCCGCAATGGCCTGGCCGGCATAGGCGTATCGGCCGAGATCGAACTTCGCCAGGTTGGAGCCCGGCAAGGGCCGGTACTTGGCGAATAGGTTGTCCATGCTCGGCAACGAGCCGTTCAGAAGGCCACCGACGAGACTGATGCTTTCCGTGATAGCGATGATCGGCAGGAGTTGGCCCGGGATATTCTGCGCGATGCCGCCTGAGAACAGGATGGGGCTCCCCTCGAACCCCAATTCCCAGGCCGTCGAGACGATGGAGGATAAGGTCGTGCTCATGACTTGCGTTTCCGACCGATCACGTTACCGTTTGCGTTTCGGAATGGACCAGAGAGAGATCAGGGATGACCGGTGTTTACTTATTGCTGGGACTTGCCGCCGTGGGTCTCGCAGCGCCAATGATCGTCGAGAAGTCGAATAGTTCATGCGAAGCTGTGGCGACCGCAATCATAGCAGCTTCACCGCCGCCGCCAGGTGGTATATCCCCTACCGCGTTATCGATTGTTGGTGCGCCATTCATCGAGTATGCTGTTAAGACGCGAAATCCAGATGTTCCGGCATTTCTATCCTGCACGGCATTATGGTGGCGGGTGCAGGTCAATGGCCCGGATGGTCTTTTTGCGCCAGATCAGACAAAGACGGCGTATCAATGAGCCAACTGCGCCGTGTTCACCACTACCGAGCCGCCCGTCTGGTTCTGCACCACCACCGCAGTACGGCCGCCGCCCTGCGGTGGACTACTGCGGCGTAGACGGTCGATCGCCTCGGCTAGCTTGTCCATGGCGCCGCCCGGTGCCGCCCCGCGCCCGATCAGATCCGGACGCGGCGTCTCTTGCTCCGCTGGATGCGCCGAGATGCCGTACCTCTTGATCAGGTTCGACACATATTTCTGCGTCTCGTTCGGCAGTCCCGACATGTCGGTGTCGCCGCTGGCGAAAAACTTCTGCACGCCCGCGTTACCCTCGCCCGCATTGTAGGCAGCGGCCGCGGCGAGCTGATCGCCGTGGAACATGTTCAGCAGGAAGTGCAGATATCGGGCGCTGCCGTCGATGTTCTGCGCCGTGTCGAATGGGTTCGCGTGATAGCGTCCCGCCGTCCCCGGCATGAGCTGCCCGATACCGATCGCACCGGCCGGGCTGACCCGCGGCGTGCCGTCCGGATTGAGGCCGGCCTCCAGGCCGAAGATTCCCCGCATGAAGTCGAGCGGCACGCCGTTCTTGTCGGCCGCGGCCCGCTCCAGGCTGGGTATCGCGGAGTTCGGAGCAACCACTGCACTCTGCTTCCACCGATCGATCGTCGCCGGGTCGGTGGATGGGTCATAATCCCTCGAACCCGGCAGGTTGCCATGTGCATCCATGCCTGGGAGACGGAAATACATCCCGTTATGGCCAAGCCAATGCCTTATCCCGGCTATCCCGCGAGGATTATTGGGGTCCTGCGCCAAACCAGGAATATGGCGCGTCCATACTGAACTCCGCGTGCCATCCGGATTGAGGTCGGAATCGCGAAGAGGTGGTTGATAGTCCAGCGATTGCGGGTCGGTCTGTGGATTGCTCCCGTGTGGGCCACTAGACGGCCCTCTCGGCGCCGATCCGGATAGAATGCCGAGACGTGTCAACACCCCCTGAGCCCAATCGACGATACTGCCCAGAGCAGTCTCAAACGCGTGGAAATCGTCCTTTGCCGTCTGTAGATCGCTCTTGAAATCCTGCGACGTCAGGTATTTCGCGAACCATTCTACGCCGGCCGCCAATTCGTCAATCCAATGACCGATATCCGGGTCGTGCGCGAGTTCGTTGATCATGTGCACGACGGCGCTGGAGAGATGCGTCAGTGACGGCGCCAGCGGTGCCAGACCTTCTATCAGCGCGTCCTCGATCGAGGTTTTGGCGCGCTCCATCTGCGTGGTGAATTCGGTCCAGTCCTTCAGCGCCCGCTCGTGCAGCGCGAAATCGCGCGCATCGATGCCGGTCTGCTGGCCAGATCGTGCGATATCCCCGGTCGAATAGCTGCCGATCCGTCGCCAGTCCTGCAGGCCGCCCGGTAGCAACTGGTCGAGCCCGTATGCCTGCATGAACTGCGCGGTGCGGTTGTTCGGACCCGCCTGGTCCCAGAGTGCCCTGGCACGTTCGACGATCCGCTGCGAAAGCTGAGCGGGATTGTCGCCGGCGATCTCGTTGTATCCTATGCCTGCGGCATTCAGTGCGTACCACTTCGACTGATCCGCCTGAACGGCTGCGGTATTGGCGAGCATCGAGTTCGGATCGGTGTAGCGCCGGAAGTTGATGCCAAATGCCTGCTGCATCGCAGGGTTCACACCGAGCCCGCGGGCGCCGTAATTCAGCGCTGTTGCTGCGGCACCAAGCCTATCGAGACCGAATAGGCTACCACCGATCGCCAGCGCACTGCCGATCGTGCCGATCATGCTGCCCCACTTGAGCAGCTCTGCCGTCACCGATGCGGCATTGTGGCGCAAGCTCTTGAACCGGTCGTCCGTCTCGCGCAGCTTGTCGTTGGTGCGTCCGGCTGCGTCCCCGATCTTGCTGTGCTGCTGGAGTTGCTCACCCAGGATCGCCGTCTGTGCCGCAAGAGCCGCCACGATCGTCTCGGCGACATGGCTATTCTCTTCGTTCTGCTTCGCGATGTCCTTCCATGCGCCAGGCAGTTCGCCCACGGATGCCCGGTACTTGTTGAAGAGTTCGACGTAGTTACGGAATGACTCGTCGTTGACCTGGACGTCGAGGATCGAGGTGGCGGTCAAAACGGCCTCCGCATCAGCGCACGGGTAATGGCACGCTGCCGGTACTCGTGAGCATCATGGAACGGGATGCGATGATGATCGAACCAGAATTCCGATCCTTCATCGGCGGCCCAGCCTAAGACGTGCCCGACGACACCACCACCGTCGCCGTCCCCGCGGAACTGCCGGTCCCGGTCGATGTCGGCAAGGAATTCACGAATTCCGAACAGTCCAACGAGGTGGTCTGCACTTGACAGAAGCCAGTCATCATCGAGAGAAACGAAGGCCTCTGCTTTTTCAGCGTCATAGCAGAGACCAGTGTAAAAAAACAGATGACGCCTAGTGTCTCGGCATATTCATCTTCGGTAAGCACATCCATGGTCGCTACCACGTCGAGCGGCAGCATCGTCCAGCCGCTGCCCTGTGGGCTTGGCATCAGCACGTTGGTGAGACGCTTGATCTCGGCCATCAGGCCGTTCTCGACGCCGGTAGGGCCTTCCCAGGCGCGTTCCTGCCGGGCGACATGCTCGATCATCTTCGCAGCGAGCCGCGGACCGCCGACGAAGTCCATGCCGCGCTTGAAGATCTGGCTGTGCGCCATGCCGAGGATGATGAAGTAGCTGTCGAATACCTCGCGCCCGATCGGCGTCGAATGCACATAGATCGTGCCATGCTCACGCTCGATCGGCACGACCAGATTGAGTTTGCGGTCGATCAGCATGAGGATCAGATTCCCGCGAAGAGGCTGGAGTTGACCTGGTAGACGCCGCGTATCACGACATTGTAGCTGGCGTCGGTGCCGGCGAAATCCGCGCCGGGCGCAGCGCGGATCGCGCAGTTGAACAGCGGCAACGGCTGGTAGGACGTCGTATCGCAGGTGACCACGATTTGACCGATCGTGCTCAGCGACTCCATCTGCGCACGCCACCGGCTGGCCAGTGCTTGGGTCCGCAGCAGGTTGGCCGTAACGTTGACCATCACGTAGGGCGCGGGCGACTGCACCACGCCCGTCAGGGTCTGTTGCTCATCGGTGACCTGGCCTTCCGGCTCCCACCGGATCGCACCTCGGCCGAGGAACGACGCGGTGATGTTGAGCGTCGTGAGGTCCGGTACGATGAGGGATTGCCGAAGCCGATTGATTGTGCCCTGGTCAACCTGTGGGTTGCCGCCGCTGGTCGTGGTTGTGCCTGACATGGCGATGTCCTTCCTTCAGCGGCGGAGTTACGAGGTCGGGATCTGGATGGCGGTCAGATTCAGCGTGATGGCGGTGAAGTAGCCCATGGGCGTGAACGTGACGGCCAGGCCGTTGTAGATGCCCTCGCCAGCCTCATCCGGCGACTGCTGGATGTAATCCGCATAGGTCGTGGCGGTGACCGTCGCACCCGGCCGGATCAGCCCAAAGGTGACCGCGCTGTTGATCGTCTGCTGCTCATTCGCCACCAGATCATTGATGCCCGTCTGGTCGAACGTGAGCGGGTTCGTCGGGTCGTTTGCACCCTGGATGACACGAGCCGCAAGGTTGCGCTTGGACTGGATCTGCATCCAATCGACCGCGAACCAGAAGTTGAACCCGGTCCCGTCCATGCCGGTGCCATCCTTCAGGATGACGTTGGACAGGCCGCCCTCGTCAGCGGTGGTGGCGATGTTGACCTTCGCCGCCAGCAGCGTCGTCAGGAGCGGGATATTCCCGGCCTTCGGATACGGCGTAACGTCGAACAGGAAGGCATTCGCCGCTGGCATCCGGCGGTTCACCGCGGACGGCACCTGGCTGATCTCGCGGTACATGAGCGCGGCGGCGCCGAATTCGGTCACCGGAGTATCCGGCGCCTCGATGAACACGCGCGCGCTCTTCATCTGCGCCGTGAAGTTCGTGTAATTGGCCTGGGTCGCCGTGATGTAGAAGTAGAAAAGTGCCGTATCCGACTCGTACTGTGAAACGAGGGCCGGAAACGTCGGCTCGTTCGGCCAGCCACGAGGAACGGTGGCGGAGTAGAGCGTGTTCGGATTTTCTTGCAGGTAGGTCCCCAGTTCGGCGACCGTCGTGGCCGTTGTTCCGGCGCCGGCCTCGAACACGTAGACCGATGCATTGCCGCCTTGAGCAAACCATTCATCGACCATCGCCTGCAGCTCCGGCACATTGCCGCGCTGCCAATGGCCGAATGCCGTCTCTGCGCCGGGGTTGGCTGCCAGCGCGTAGGTCCATGTCTCGCCGGTGACGGAGACGACGGTGACGGCGCCGTTGTAGGCCACCGGTAGCGCGCCAGAGATGGTCACACGCTCGCCAACGGTCGGTACCGGGCCTGATGCCTGTGTCACCGTCACGGCGCCCGACGCCCAGGCAAGGCCCGTAATCGCGACCTGGCCGCTCAGGATCGGGGTCAGATCATTGGCCTGCGTCAGCAGAGCCATCGCACCGACGGCAAGGTTTGTCGCGCCTTCGGTGACCAGAATGGCCGTCTGCTGGAGCGTCGATGGCACGGGCGCGCCAAGCACCGCGACATTGAGCGTTACGATATCAAGGGGCAAAGCGGCCTCCTAAGCGTGGATGCGCAGCAGGATGAGGCGACGGACTTAGGCGAAGAGCACTGCCACGACCTGGCCGGCGCCGGGCGCCACAACGATGCCAGTGCTGCAGGGCCATTCCGGCGTGTAGGTTCCGACCGCCTCCGGGATCGTCGCGATGGCGTTCGCCGCCGCCGCCGCGCCCGTCGTGAGGCAGTCGTTGATGGTGCCCGCCGCGGTGCCTGCCGTCACGACGGTGAATCGCAGCACGACGCCAGGGGCGGCCTTAATGATGGTGGCGGCCGAGATGTTCAGGCGCGCGGTAGGCGCGGCCGGGACCTCGACTTCCGGGGCGGACACGACCAGCGCGCCGTTCCCATCGAGCTGGAGTGGCGCCATCTTGCCGGCGGTGTTCTTGGCGATGAGAAACAGGTTGTTCTGCGGCATGGCCGGGACTCCAAGATGAGCACAGATTGTGGTGAGGCGAAGCGGCGCCATGCCGCGGGGCGGAGTGGTCAGTAGGTGCCGGCGATCGTCACGCCGGGCACGCGCCGCATGCTGACGGGCGGCTGCGGCGGGCTGAAGGTCGGTGTCGCCGCAGTGATCAACTGCAGCGCCAGCCCGCGCAGGCGGGCCTGATAGTACGAGACCTCGAATTCGATCGACTTCTTCATGGCGACGACGCCAAGTTCGACCTGCGTTCGCTTCTCGTCGCGAACGACCGGCATGTTCATGATGCCGATCAGATCGGTGGCCACGCTGAATTCGTTCACGCGACGCTGGAAGTCCAATGCGTCGTTGTTGCGCATGCCATACATCGTGATGCGGACGTTCTCAGCCACGAGTTGCGTCATCGTGCCGTCCAGCGCCACATGGGGCGCCATCTGGAAGCTACGCAGGCTCTCCGGCGCGATATCGACCGACATGTAGGGCGGCCGCAGGTTCCGCGGCACGAGATGGGCCGGAAAGATCGGGGCGCCCAGGCCATTAGCGAGGTGCAGCCAGACCGGCAGGCTGTTCGACACCACGATCTCGGACGATTGGAACGTCTCGATGTGGTCGATGATCTGCGGTTCCATCGTCGGATAGACCGCGTCGCCGACATAGTGGTGCAGGTCGGCCTGCTTGAAGAACGCATCTCGGCGCGAGAAGGCGAACCGAATGCCCTCGAACTCGCCGAGGAACATCACCTGGCCGTTGACCAAGTTCATCGCCTCCACCGGCCGCGGCGCGGTGAACACGACCCGGTTGACCGTAATCGTCTCGTCGTCGTTTTGGTGCTCATCCGACGTGTAGTGCAGCGAGCCTTGCACCGTCGTCGTGGCGTTCGGAGCCACGTCTAGCCCGGTGGCATTTTTCAACTGGGTGGCGCTGACCAGGTCGGCCCGAACCCAGAATACGAAGCCGTCCATCGGCAGGACGACGCGGACATACATCGTGAAGACGACGGTCTGCGCATTCGAGATCTGGCTGAGCCCGGCGGCCAAGGTCGCCGCCAATTCGGACTTGGCGCCGAGCACTTCCTCGATGCTGGGCATGGGTCAGGCCCTCAGTCGAACCAAGCGCGGAAGCTGGTCTCGAACAAGCCCGTGTCGATGAAGCTGGGCCGTGGTGAACCGCTGCGCTTGCCCTTGAAGCGGTGACTGATGCCCTTCATCGCCGCCATGGTCGGTACACCTGGAATACCTGCGCCCTCGATCTCGTTGAGCATCAAGAACTCCCGAAATCGCGTCTCGATCGCGCTCTCGGCTCCAGCATAGGGCGAGCCGCGAACGGGCGCTCCCATCATGAGGTTCTCAAGCGTGCCGGCGAGGGAGTTCTCGACGTATTTCGCGACGTTCACCTCATGCATGCGATAGAACGACTGCATGATGTGGTACTTGGCTTCCAGGATGCGGGCCACATCCACGGTGCCGATGCCGCCCTGCATGGCATAGGGCTGCGCGATTTCGCCGAGATGCAGCACGGTCATGTAAGCCCCCAGATCGAGCCAACGCTCTGAGCGATGCCGAGATACTCGCGGCCCCAGGGCGTCTTGAGGTTCTGCAGGTCGGCCAGCGTCATGTTCTTCAGCGCGTCCGGCACCATCAACGATTCAGACGTGCTGCTATCGGCCGAGCTTTGGATGACACCGGGCACGAAGGCGGTCAGGCCAAGGTTCTGACGGAGGATGGTGAAGTACTTCTGCCCAGCCTGGTCCGGCGCGATGTTCACCAGCACGTCACCGGCCAGGTTATAGACCGCCCTGACATACATGGGAGGCGACGCCTGACGAATCTGCAGGTTGACCGTCTCGATCGCCTGGTCGAACGCCCATTGCAGCGACGGCGAGGCATCCGGCAGCGCCTCAGTCGGGACCGCCATGATGTTGCGGACGAAGGCGAGGAAGCCCGCCAGCGTCGGCCGGCTCCATGCGCTCATGGGGCGGCGTCAGGCGGCCCGGCGCCGGCCGCCGCGGCCCCGCTTCGGGTTGTCGTTGATGGGGCTGCCATCAGGGTTGGCGTTGCGCGTGACACGGAAGCCCTCGGCAACGGCCGGCGTGCTGTCGCGGTCGTCGTGGTTCTGCTCGACGATCTCGGTGTTCATTTCGAGCAGGCTCTCCGGCCGGGCCCCCTGCTCCGTCAAATCCTTCTCGACACGCACGGCCTCGGCCATGGCGGCCTCCTTGCGGATTTGCTTGCCGCGGGCCTGGAGCACTTCCTTGTTGCGTGCCATGATAGCCTCCACCTTGCTGGGCGGGACAGGCTTTCCCACGGAGTAGATCAGCGCCGTATGGGTGCGGTTCGCGTCGACCTCCGCCGTTGAGATCAGGCCGTACTTCCGGTGCTGGCCGACGACGTAGTCGATATCCTCGGTTGAGAGGTCACCAGTGATCTTGATCTGGTGACCACGCCGGATCGGCTGCTGTCGGGGCGTCTTGCTCTCCAACAGCCGGTAGATGAAGACCTGGGTCTGGTAGCTGGCGTTCGCGATGTAGAGGTGCATCAGGGTGAAATCCGGGCTGGAGGAAGAGATCAGCCGGGCGCTCCAGCAACGATGGCCTCGGCGCCCGGCCAGCGGCTTACTGGTACTGGATGCTCACCAGCGTGACGGATTCCGGGCGCACCGGCCAACCGGAGGTGAGACGCATTTCGGACAGGGTGTCCGTGGCGCCCCCGGCCAGCGGCGTGGTGATCTCGCGCGGCGCGGCCATGTCGGTGAGCTGGAGGGTGCAGGCATCGAGGCCCGGCGCCAGTTTGGCGAACTCGTTGGTGTTGAACTCGCCGCCATCCGGCCGCTCAACCTCGGGCATGCTCAGGACGAGCAAGTCAGTGCCGCCCTGTCCCTTGCCGATCAGCGTGTCGTCATAGGCCCAGGACAGGCGATCCCCATTCTTCAGGAGGACGCCTTCGATCATGCCGCGGGTGCTGTCCGCGCCGGCGCCGGCGCGCTGATACTGGACGAGCTGCACGACGTTGTATTCCCAGAGCTCCAACACGCGCTGCGGGCCGGTGAAGCAGAACTTACGCCCGCGGCCGAGCTGATTGGTGCGCGTCTTGATCGCGCCGAACTGCTGCGCCAGGAACAAGCCGGCCTCGCCGTTGTCGTAACCCGTGGCCGTGTCCGCGCCCGTACTATCGGGCGGCATGTTGATGGCAGTCGAGCCGGGCGCATTGATCAGGCCCTCGCCCTGGGCGGGGTTGAAGCCATAGAGCAGACCGACGCGCGTCCACTGGAAATGAGCCTGGCGCATACCGAGGCGATTGGACTGCACGATCGAGACACCACGGCGGGCCATGGCCGCCGTATCGTGATGGTCGTATTCGGCGCGGACGCGCATCAGATAGGTAGGCGTCGAAATCTGCGACAGCACCACCGACACGCTGGGCAGCTCATTGTAGGCCGACTGGCCCGCCGCGATCTGCGTGCGCACCTCGGCGCGGTTGATATAGACCGCGAGGTCGCCCTCGCCGAGGCGCACCAGCGGCGCGCCGGTGGCGAGCAGATCGAACGCGCCGGAGGCCTGGCTATAGGGCAGCAGGATTTCCGGCATCGTGTAACTGGGATTGATGGTTACATAGGCGGGGGCAAGATTGGACATGGGGGATCAACTCCGGGATCAGGAGAGGACAGACAGCGCAGGCCGCGCAGAGGGATGCCTTGCCCAAGGGCTCCTACGGGCGGGGCCGGCGCTGCGCCGGCGGGAGGGTCAGATCTGGATCAGGGCGCAGGCGCTATTGCGATCCCAGCGGGCGAATCCGGTGGTCGGATCGTAGTCCACCACCATGTTGCCCTCGGTCTGCACATCGAGGACGCGCACCGGGAGCGCGCCGCCGCCGGCCGCGATCACACCAGGCGCCGTGGCCGCGCCGGGGTTGGCTGCCAGCGCGTAGGTGAATGTGGTGCTCGACGGCACCGTCAGGATCGTCACGCTACCATTGTAGGCAGCCGGCACCGCGCTGCTGATCACCACATCCTGGCCGATGGAATAGCCGTGCGCCGCCGAGGTGGTGGCAGTGACAGTGCCAGCCGCCCACGCCAAGCTGCTGATCGTCTCCTGCGCGGTGGCGGGCGCGTAGGGGATCAGACGCTGCGTCAGGAAGTCCCAGGAGACCTGCGAGGTGATCACCTCGCCCCACAGATCGTCGAGCGCAGGGTCGCAGGCGACCGGGACGCGCATGCCGGACCCCAGCGGATAGAAGTGGACTGAGTTGCCACTGCCGACCAGCGGCACAGGGCTTTGCGGCGTCTGGATGGCGCTGTGCAACTGATCGAACACCGAGAAGCCGGTGAGCGTGCCATTCGCGCCGGCCGCCAGCGTCGTGGCGCGGGTGATCGTGCCGCCCAGCGCGCGGATCGGGCTGGTCGCCGAGCCGGGCTGACGCACGGTCTCGCAGATGCCGACGCCACCCCACATGGGCCGCGTCTCGGACGCCGCCAGCACGCCGCCGCGCATGTTGTAGCGCATGGCGGGAGCGTCCATCGCACAGCCCTGGATGTAGCCGTGGCTGTCGATCTGGAACGAGCCGTCCGCCGTCGTGGTGACGTACGGGTTGAACGAAACGGTTGCAACCATGACGGCTTAGGACCCCCGGCCGGTGTTGATGTGGGTGACGAACATCGAGGGCGGCTTCATGCTCGCGATGAAGGACTCCGAGCCGTAGAACTCGGTGATCTTGTGGCCCGTCTCGGACTCGCGCCGGACCTCGCGCATCTGACCCGCCGGCATGTTCACCGGCTTCTGCGCCGCGGTCAGCGCGTCCGCGTAGATGCGCTTCTCGGCCACCGCCAGCAGCGCCGGGTCGGCGATCAGACCGAGATCCACCGCCTTGTAGTCGTCGCTGTGCTGGCGATAGCCCTGGAGCAGGCGACGGCGGTAGGCCATCAGGGTCTCGCCCACCATGGCGCGCGGGGCCCGCTGGTTGAACGCGAAGGCCACGCTGTCGCACCGGGCCTGCGCCTCGGCGAACTGCGCCTCGTCCTCGGGCGTGGCGTTCAGCGCGTGCGTGATCGCATCGATCTGCCGCTGCACATCCGGGTGCACCGTGCCGGCGCGCGCGGCGTCGCTACGGCCCTCGTGCGCGCCCTCGCCTTCCTCTTCCTTCGCCCACTTGTCGAAGGACTCATCGGACCGAGCCTCGTCCTCCTCCGCGTCCTTGCGGGCGTCGGCAGCGACCTTCTTCGCGGCGTCCTCGTCGTCACCATCGGCGCGCAGAGCGTCGCACATCGCCTTCTCGTCGGCATCATGGCGGGACTTCCAGTCCTTAAAGGACTCGCCGTCGGCGCGACGGCCGAACTTGTCCTTGCGGGCGCTGTCGTGGCGGGCGCGATCGGCGCGCTCCTTCTCTTCGGCGTCCTTGCGGGCCTTGTCCTCGGACTCGACCGCATCCATGCGGCTGGACAGACCGGTCAGCGTCGTCGTGACGCCGCCCAGCGCATCCATGATGTTGGACAGCTTCGCATCCAGATCCCGCCGTGCCTTCTCGGCCGCGGCCTTCTCTTCTTCGGTCATGCCGATAGGCTCCTCAGTGGAAACGGTAGTGGTGGTCGAATCGCTGAGCGCGTTGTTTAGGACACCGGCGGGCGGGCCGCCCTTGTCCCAAACCCCTTGCTCACACAGAGCGATGTGATCCAGCAGCGCCGGCCGGTCTTCGATCAGCAGCGTCGAGCCGTTGCTGAGCGTCAGCACCTCGCCATTCCCGGCAGGCCCGAACACCACACAAGGCGAAGTCGAGCGCTGCTCGTCCTTCATCCATTCGTTGCATTCGTCGTCGAGGATCTTGGCAATCGCCCACACCTCGTCGCCCTGGATGTAGGGCAAGAACACGGTGCCAACGACGCGCTTGCTGAATTCCGCGCTGTCCAGCGCCAGCTTCTTCTTCGGATGGTCCCAGATGACCGGGAGACCGTTGCAGCGCGCCAGGAACTCGGGATCGAGGTAGGTTGCGGGATCGCGCCAGCAATATTCATCGCGGCCCAGCCGATACGCAGCCCCCGTGCCGGTGATCCGGATCGCCCACAGCCAGATGTTGCCGTACCGCTGCGGACTCGCCAGTTCGCCAACCGACATCGCCCGGGCCACGCCCAGCTCGTCCATCGTCAGCCGGGCCAGAGCGATCTGCACGCCGGGATGCAGCGGCTCGGGCGGCTCGGCGATCGATGCCCAGGTCCAGGCTGTATGCTCGTCGTTCAATGTCGGGACGAACTCGGCGTCGACCTTGGTGAGGAAGGTGGTGAAGTCTACGGTCTGGCCTGGAACGACAATGGAATCGGCCGGCGGCAACGGCGGATTGATGGCCTGCCCCGCCTCGCCGCCCAATTCATTGTTGGAAACCCGGCGCGTCCAGAGAATGCGGTCGCCCGGCGGGACGCTGCCAATCTCTTCCTCGGCCTCGCGCGTGGCCGCCTGAGCCGCAGACTCCCCGGCCTCGATCTCGCCGCCAGGGAAGCACCACATACCGGGGCAGTCCCGGCTGCTGGCACTGCGGCGCACGAACAGCGCCTTGGCGCCCGGCGCCACGATCATCATGCCGGCGGCGCGGAGCGGCGCTACCAGCTCCACAGCGGCGGCCGGCGGCGTATCATCGGTCCGCGACTTCCCGCCCACGCGCATCGCGATCGCGATGGCCTGATCCTCAGGTTTGCCGGCGTTCCGTTCGGCGGCGATGTTGTGGCTGATGACCTCTTGCGATGATCCGTGTTCGAGTGGCATTCATCCGTCCGATCATCGCTGCTACGCGGCCCAGCGGACGCGCTCCAGTTCAGCCGCGCCCTTGCCCGTCAGCATGTCCGCAGGCAAGTCCCGCAGGCCGTAAACCCACGTCATCCAGCAGCGGCAGAACACCTCCTCGCCGCATTGGGTGATCTCGTCGAGGTAACCGACCGGCCCCTTCTTCATCAGGCCCTTGTCGATCGCCCAATTGCCGCGGATCGCATAGACCTTGCCGTCGCGGTGCTTGTGGTCGGGCCGGAACTTGTAGCCGGACTGACGAAAGTGCGAATGCCAGATCCCGGCCAGGGCGCCGTTCTCGTTCGCCACGATGCTCGACAGCGTCGCAGCCAGCTTGTGGCCCTGGTCGATCGCGACGCGGCGCTCTTCGTATGGCAGTTGCGCCAGAGCCTTGCGGATCGTCTGCTTGGTCTCGACCTTCTCGACCACGTCGCTGCCGCCGGGCGGGATGCTCGTCGCCCAGCCGCTGAACCGTTGGATGGTGCGCTCGATAGAGGCCGACCGGTTCAGCTTGATCAGCCCGGCGCTCGCCATGATGCGCCGATCCAGCTCGACGCGTAGCTTGGGCTTGATCCGATCGAGCGTGTAGGCCGACACGCCGGGATGTTGCGTCAGCAGCAGGCCCCGCTCGACCATCCTGGCGTAGACTTGGCCCAACGACGCGCGCAGTTCGCGGTCGAGAACGTCGAATGGCGTCAGGCAGGCGACAGCAGCGCTGCGGATGCGTTCGATCCACATCTCGATGCGCCACTGCGCGTCATAGCCGTGCAGCGCGATATCCGCGACCGCCTCGGTGATCACCCTGTAGAACTCGCCGCGTCCAGGTCCGACGCCTCCGTCCGGAGCCATGCGTCACGCAGCAGCCGAGAACGGCCGCGGCTCGTGCGGGGCCTCCAGCGCCGGCTCGGGCGTTGGCGGCGTGTATTCGCGCAATGTGTCGTAATCGAGCACCAGCGGGTAAGGGAACATCCGCTTGTTCTCGTTCAGGTTGTTCGCGGCCCACTCGATCACCCGAACCTTATTCTCCGGGTCAACCTCGGGGAGCATTGTCTCCAACATAGCAATGATGGTCTTGGCCTTGATGTCCTCGACCTCGACCTCTTTGCTTTCCGGCTCCTTGAGCAGCGACGGCCACTGAGCCTGGAAGGAATCAGCCCAGCCATTGAAGGCAGACTCGTAGGATACATCCCGGTATTCCTCCGGGAACTCGGCCTGGATCGTGGCATAGAACTCCGGCGTCCAGGCCAGGTGCATCACGATCTTGTCGAGCCAATCGTAGGCCGGCTGCATCCAGGAACGCTTGCCGTCGATGAACAGCGCGACGTTCTTCGCATCCTCGGTGCCCTCGCCGAATCCTTCGGCGAACGTCTGGCTGTTGAGGATGATCGCCGGCATCGGACAGGCCGACGCGACGTTCTCCAGCACATGCCGGCGGGCGGTACCGAGCGCCTTGTCCACATTCGCCATGTCGAGCGTGGTGACGGTCTCGCCCTCACCGATCGAGATGACGTTGTCGGTCTGCGCCTCTTTGATGATCGACCGCTTGATCCCAACGATCGCGGCCATCATGCGGTTCGCGGCGCTGCTGACGGCTTTCAGCGCGGCGACGATGATGCCTGCCTTGCGCGCCACCATGTCATCGGCGCGCATCGTCTGAATAAAGCTCTTGAGCGGATAGAGCGCCCGCTGGAACACCGAACGGCCGACATAGCCGAACGCCGAGTCCGAGTACTTGATGTAGACCGGCTTCTCGTTGAGAAGCGTGCAGGCCCGGCCCGCCTGATACCGCCGGCCGTTGACCGCCACACCGTCGTGCTTCTGGAACATCGGCGAATTGGGGTCCTGGTCGAGCACCAGACTGCCGGCCGTATTCAGCGGATCGACGACGTTGAAGAACAACCGATCTTCGCTGTGCAACTTCGGCAGATCGTACGGATCGATCGTTGCGTCGCTCGGCATGTCCTTCACGCCGAGAATGATCGAGGATACGCCGTAGATGCTTGCCTGGCGCGCCAGGTTTGCGGTCAGGTCATCCTCGCCGATCTGCTTGGCCTTGTCGGTAAACGCCTTGACCACACGCTCGCCCGGGCTGCCGGGCACCGCGATCTCGCGCGGCATGCTCTGTGCCATCTGGATCGGCGTGTCGACGATCTTCGACCCGAGTGGGTGCGAGGTGTAGATCACCTTGCACAGCTCGTAGCCGGGCTCGCTGCCTGGCTCGATCGCCTCGGCGCCCAGCAGCCGTTCGAGATGCGAGCCAATCTTTGAGCCGGTGACGGAGATTTCGGCCATACGGACAGGCCCCTTGGGCTCAGAAGATGGTCAGAGGTGGCGCCTCCGGAGCCTTAGCTGTGACACTTTCAGCCGCGCAGCATTGCCCCAGATCCACGCAGCGAAACCCATCGGGGAACACGCGGACCAAGAGAGGACTCCGACTTGAGATGCGGCGCCTGACACCCGCAGGATGGCGGCTCCCCGAACGAATTACGGCCGATCGACTGCGATGTTGGTTAGTCCGGCATGCCGCGCCAGATGGGCATCGACGCCGCGGCGCGCCATGGTCTTGCGGATGTTCTCCAGCATGGCGGGCACATCCGCCCAGGCGACCATGATCTGGCCGGCCGGCGACCGCAGCGCGATGCCGACCTCGTTGCCGTCAACCGTGACGCGGGATTCGTTCATGGCGAGCTATGCTCCATATCCATCCGGGTCGCCCAGCGCGAACGAGATGCCGTAGCAGAAGCAGTCTAGAAGATCGTCGGCCTGGTCCTTGACGCCGATCTGGAACCGGAACACCTGCGTGCGGAAGTGGTTGGCGCTCCGGCCCTTGTACGTCGTCATCTTGTCGTAGGCGTGACGCGTGACCTTCACGTCGCCGCGGCTCACATTGCCGTTGACGCTGATCGCGCGCTCATCCTTGCCCATCGCGGTGAGCTTGGAATCCAGCTCGTGCGCATCCCAATTCCGGAGCCGCGCCTTCTGCAGCAGGATCGTGCCGCTGCCCTTATCTTCGACCTGCACGCCCAGCGAGCCCATTCGTGCGCCCGTAGCGCGGACCAGCAATTCGAGGTTGTCGTTGACGGACGGCAGCCAGTTCTCCAGCAGCGCGCCCTGCACCTGCACGATGTCCCAATCCAGGACCACCAGCGGCGGGTTGCGCGTGGCGTTGTTCGTCAGGCCCCAATAGATGACGCCGGTGCCGTCGTTCTTGGTCCCGGTCTTGATAGCCGTGTCCATGGTCGCGAACACGGAATCGACACGGGCCGGCATCTCGATCGGCTCACCCTCGATGAGCAAATCCGCCTCATCGAAGAAGGAAGTTCCCTTCGGGCGCGGGTCCTGCTGGAACAGGGCGCCGAACTGGCGCTCCCCCAGCGCCCTGCGCTTCCGGGCGATCGCCTCGGCGTCTTCCCATTCCGGCCAGAGCGGCGCGCCGACAGCGCGGCCGAGCGGATCATCGGCATCGACGGCCAGCGCCGGCAACTTGAGGACGCGCCACTGGTCGCCGCCCTGCTCCATCTCGTTCAGCAGTGTGCCGCCGAGATCTTCTTCGTGCCAACGCGTCATCACGAGGATGATGCGACCGCCCGGCTTGAGACGCGTGTAGAAGTCTGAGCGATACCATTCGAGGATCGCTTCTCGGTTTACCGAGGACTCGGCCTCGATCTGCGACTTGACCGGATCGTCGATGATCCCGAGATCCGCGCGGCGGCCGGTGATCGAGCCGCGCACGCCGATCGCGATGTACTCGCCGCCCGCCGTTGTCAGCCAGTTCCGCGCCGCAGTGCTTTCACGCCGAAGACCATAGCCGAGCACATTGACGTTCGACGACACGCGGTTGCGCGTTCGGCGCCCGAAGCTCTGCGCGAGGGCCGCAGTGTGCGAAGCCGCAATGACCGTACTGCGCGGATGACGACAGAACCACCAAGGCGGAAACAGGTCGGAGACGTAGGTGCTCTTGGCCGAGCCGGGAGGCAGGAACACCATGAGCCGGTCGTTCTCGCCGCTGGCAATGGCCTCCAACTCACGGATCAGCAGATTGTGGTGCCGGGCGGGCTCTTGGCCCATCGGCTCCAGTGCGTGGCTGCACCAAGGATGCAGCCGTTCCCGCACCCGGCGACGATGGAGAAGCTCCTCAGCCGCCGCGCTGGGCGATACTGGCAAGGTCTGCGTCGCTCAGTTCGTCAGCCGCTCCGGTCGGCGCCGGTGGAGCGTCGTCGTCTCGATCGACGGTGCGCCACCGAGCCCGGGCCTTCAGCCAGAAGATGATGGCCGTCGTATCGCCAGCTCGGATCTTATCGGCGAGCTTGAGCCCGACCTCGGCCGTGAACAGCGCGATGCCGCGGTCCATCTCCTCGCGGAAGTACTTGTAGAGCGTCCGCTCGTGGATGCCGAGATAGGTGGCAATGGTCTCGTGATCCACGCCATTGGCTCGCAGGGCCCTGACGACAGCACGCTGCGCGTCGGTGGGCTCGAAAGGCGGCCGGCCGCGCGATCCTGGCGATTTCGCCATATCCGCCTCGATGTTGTGGAGCGACACTTCCCCGCCGAAAAGAACCGCCCAGCGACGCTACGGTGCCGGGCGGTCAGTTTGCATAGGGAGGAAACGTCCGTCAGGTAGGAGCGCAAACTCCCAACCTGACGTTTTGCTGACACGTCACGGCCCGTGGCGTCAAGTGCGATTCGCACCACCGTTGCGCGGACGCCCCACCGCGCGATCATCGCCACGCCGACCCAAGCCGTCGTCAGCCTCAGAAACCTGCGGATTTCCTGGGTCACGCACCATAATGCGTATTGCACGCTATACTCTCTCGCGCGTATCGTAATGGATGCGTTTCGCATCATTCGACGAGAGATCGTCCAACGAGAGGGCCGAATCGATATGACCCATCCGCTGACCGCCTATCCCAGGGACCGCCGGGCTTCTCCGCCCGGCCGGGTGCGCCCGATGAGGGCCATTGCAACCGGCATCGCCATCGCAGCACTGACGCTGCTCTGGATTGGAGTGCGGCTATAACCCGGCTGTATTTCTCGCACCCGGTCAGCGACTTTGGCACCGAGTTTGAAGCACGTATCGTCGAGTTGCTGTCTCGGGACTATGAAGTCGTCAATCCGAACTCGCCCGAGCATCAGGCGGGATACAAGGAGCGCGGGTTCAAATACACAAAGGAGGTTCGCTCGTCTTGCGATGCCGTCGTGTTTATCCGCTTCCCGAGCGCGATGTTGGGCGCAGGCGTCGCCGCCGAGGTCGCCGACTTCCGCAAGCGCGAGATGCCGATCTGGGAGATGACCCTTGGCCACCTGGAGGACGGCTCGCTGACCATGTCCCGGCAGGACGATATCCCGATCAACGTCCTCAATCAGCAGTTCACCCGCGAGGAAACGGCGATCTGGCGCGCGCGGCCGAACGGTGGCCGCACGACGCCGCCGTGGCTGGCGATCGAGGAGGCTGCGGATGTCGTCCCGTGAGCCCGATCAGCCTTGGCAGGTGCGCGGCCGCACGTACTATCCGCCCCGCTACATCATCGCGAAGCTCGCCAGCGGTCGGCTCGTCGTCGATGTCCGTGATGGGAAGATCGGCTACCGACCCTCGACCGCCGACGAACGCGCCGCGCTGATCAAGTGGCCGCCGCTCTCTTCCGCGGACCCCGCCTGATGGACCCGCTCGGCTTCGTCAGGGACCTCTTCGGGCGCGAGACGCCCGGCACTGTCCGCCTCCACAAGCCGGTGCCCGCGCTGCTGGCGATCCAGCGCAACGCCCGCACGATCCGGTGCGACGGCACCGTCATCATAGATGACCGACCCATCCAGGCTCTGTGCGGCGCCTTAGCCGCGTCGCAGCGCCCCGACAGCGCTGTGCAGGTGCGCACACACTTCGGCGAGCCGGTCTGTTTCATCCAATCGTTCAGGGAGGCCGCGCGGATCGCGCGCGGTGCGACCCGACGTTTGCGCTGAGGTGCTGCGACTGCGGAGCGAGGGCGCATCGTGGCGCGAGATCGGAATGCAATGCGGCATCCATTGGTGCACGGCCCGGCGTATCATCGCGCGGGCAGGTACTGCAGCCGTCGTTCCGAAGGTCATCCGCAGGGCGAAGCCGGCGCCGACTCCTTCGCCTGTCGCCGAGATTCGCCGTGCGGTCATGGAGAGTCGCGCTCGGACCCTCTGCTACGGGGAGATCGCGACGATCGCAAAGCAACTCGGGCTATGGCGCCCGACGTTGGATTTCGACCTAGTAGCTGTCAATGAGCGGCTAGCCGAACTGGGCGAGCGACCCGTGAGAATTCGGCCGTGGCAACCCGGTATGCGGGATCTATCGGCATGGGAGTATCGATTCTGATGGGTGCCGCTTATCTCCGCGGGCCGTCAGTGCCTGCATCCCAACGCGTCTCCGGCTGCACTGGCAAGGTCGCGTATCCCTCGCGGAGCAATGCAGTCAAAGCGACCCGAACAGGCCCGACGATTACCGCGACCAGAAGCGGGAAGCTCAAGCCCTATCCGTGCCGGCACTGCGGTGCCTGGCATCTCTCAAGCAGAGGGAAAGCGAAATGACCGAAGCTGAGCGCGAGCTGCTGCTGAGCGTTGCCCGAGTGTTGGAGGCAGAGAACCACATCAACGGCCATCTCGCCTTCGCCGAGACAATCAATCGGGCCATCCGTCAGGTCGAGGCTGAGGCCACCAAGCAGGAGCACGACGGGGACTGGACGCGATGATCGAACCAACGATCACCATCAACGGCGTCACGCTGAACACCGGTCAGTCTGCGACACTCCGATCTGCCCTCATGAACCTGCTGAGCGAACTGTCTGATCCAAAGTTCATGGCTGACGTGGGCGAGATCGGGCCGCTATATCAGGCGCGGGCGCGTGAGATCGTGGCGATTATGCAGTTGAGGGCGGCATGACTGACCGGAGGTATCGCGCCCCAAGGAAGGTATTGACTGCCTTCTTAACTCACCAGCGTCCAATGGGCGCTGAACTGAGCGTAGGAAACCCAACCTTCTCCTCGCTCGGAGTTGCCAGCACTATCGCGCTTCTGTACATATACCTTGCGCTCCTCGTCATTCACTTGAATTACATACGCGAAACGGTCAGGGTCATTATTCGACCTGTATCTCTGTCCAACTTCGAACTGCATCTTTTTCCCTCCTTGCTCTGGTCCGCAGCATATCCGAACGTTGCCCTCGATACGAGACGGATAGCCTTTCGAGCACCAGGCATCGTCGCCGCCGAGATCTACGACATGGTTGACCGCTACCCGATCGGGCACCCGGAGCGCGAGCGGCTGTTCCAACAGGCAGCAGCCAGGCAGACCCGGCAGGATGGCGCCAAGGCGACGCAGCTCGGGGGCCATTACCGCATCTCTGTTAATCTACCTCATCTGGCGATTCCGGGAATTCCAGTTCGACGTTGATATATTTCTTCGGCGGCTTATGAGCGGGTAAGGAAAATTTTACAGACATTTGGCCAATATGTTTTTGTCTTTCGGTACCAGACCCTTGCTTGCTTGCTTCGATCAATCGGGATGCAAGCTCCTCTCCAATATCCGCAATATCCCGTCCATCGACTTGCAACATTGGCATCTGATATCTCCCCTCGTATCGTTCTTGGTGGCTCTCGTGTTATGTCGCCCGAAAAGGAGACGGTTCGCCAGCTTTTTGGTATCCGAGGGCATGTCCGATGATTCGCGCTCGCGCCCACCCGCCACCAGCCCGCACGATCCCTGCCAATGCGGCGCGCCGTGGACCTGCTATGTGCTGGCGCCCCCGCTGGTCACGCGTGACGTGCGCCTCTGCCCCGCCTGTTACCGGGTGCATCCGGCGAATGCGCCCGCGCGCCGCTTACCGAGGGCTGATGCCTGATCCTAGTCGCAGGAGCTTTCGTGACCCTCGCCGCCCTTCTGACCCATCTCGGCTTCTGCGCCTGTCTTGCCTTGTTTTCCGCCGCCATTGTCTGGGGCATGACCCGGGTCGGGGTGATGGATACGCCCGGCGCACGCAGCAGCCATACGCGGCCCACGCCCAAGGGCGGCGGCGTGGGAATCGTGGCGGCCTTCCTGGTGGGCATCGTCGTGCTGTATCGATTCGCGGCC
>DASWON010000011.1:0-13016 GCA_036398735.1 Rhodopila sp. | reverse complement strand
TGCCGGTGCAGATCGACGACGGCCTGCGGGAGGTCGCGTTCGGCGTGCAGGAGGGCAAGCCGATGTCGGAATGGTTTCAGCACTGGGTGGACGGGTTGCTCACCCCGGAGGGGGCGGAAAGTTTCCCCACCCTGACCACGCGCGCGGTTGCGGCCATCAACCGCTGCACGGCTCGGCCGCCGGTGATCCTGGTGGTGGCGCACGGCGCGTTGTTCCGGGCGCTGCGCGGCGCCATGGGCCACGAGCCCAATGTCCGCACCCGCAACGCCGTGCCGGTCTGGTGCGAGCCGCCGGCAAATGGGGCGACGACCTGGGGCATCACCTACGCCGATTGATCCGCCGCCGGGACACTGCGTCACTCAAGAGGCAGCGTGTGGTCGGCGTTTCAGCCTTGGCTGCCGGCTCCGGTGGCCATGGTTCGCTGCACCGGATTTCGAAATCCGCGTCTCGAGGCATAGCGTGAGGGTCCTGCCCGCACGGAGGAGCCAGGGCAGGCGCCGCTCGATGCGATCTGCACCTCGCGCAAGCGACGGGCGGGGGACGCCGAAATGGCGTTCGTAGCGGGACAGCGTCAGTCGATCTGGCGGATGCCCGGGACCGCGCCGCACACTCCGAACTGAGGCCTGCGGCCGGAGATCCGACGGCAATCGGATGTCGGCACCCTTCGCGACCGCGTCCGCCAACAGCAACGGCGCAGGCCACGCCGGCCACCCAATCAAATCGCTTGGCATCGACCCGCCGCATGACGCATTCTGTATTTCGTCCCAGGCACCCGCCGCGGGAGAGCAGTGGGCCACATCCCGCCGCCGAAGGCGCAACCGGCCCCCGGAAACGCTCAGGCACAAAGGACCGCGACGGGCAGGGATCTCTGGAAAGCCGGACCGCGCCAAAAAGGCGTGGGTTCGCACCGACGGAGTAAGGGGTTGCACCCCCGAATCTCTCAGGTACCGTGACAGAGGGGGGTCATCGCCACCGGCATCCCGCCGGCGGATGGCCCTGTCACGGAGACCGGCATTTTGCCTCAAAACGCCCTGCCTGACGATCCCACCCCCACGCCCCTGCGCACCATCCCCCTCGACCAATGGCACCGACGGCATGGCGCCAGGATGGTGCCGTTCGCCGGCTACGCCATGCCGGTGCAGTACGATCCGTCAGGTGAACTCGCCACGCGGTGCCGTGGCGGTGTCCTCGCCGAACATCTGCACACACGGGCGCAGGCCGGATTGTTCGACGTGTCGCACATGGGCCAGGCGATCCTGACCGGGTCCAGCGTCGCGCCGGCGCTGGAAGCGCTGGTTCCTGGCGACATTACCGGTCTCAAGCCCGGTCGCCAGCGCTACACCTTGCTCACCAACGAGGCTGGCGGGATCATCGATGACCTCATGGTCGCCCGCCTGGACGAGGACCGCCTGTTCCTGGTCGTCAATGCCAGCCGCAAGGAGGTCGACGTCACGCATCTCGCCGCCAGCCTGCCGGAGCACATCAGTGTGGCCCCGCGGGAGGACCGGGCGCTGCTCGCGCTGCAAGGCCCGGCCGCGGCGGCCGTCATGGCGCATCTTTCAGCGCAGGCCGCGGCGCTGCCCTTCATGGGCATTGCGCCGGTCAGCCTTGGCGGCATCGACTGCCTGGTCTCCCGCTCCGGCTACACCGGCGAGGACGGGTTCGAAATCTCCGTGCCCGCCGACCGGGCCGAGGCTCTCGCCGACGCGCTGATCGCCCACCCCGAGGTCGTGCCCATCGGCCTCGGCGCCCGCGATTCGCTGCGGCTGGAAGCCGGGCTGTGCCTCTACGGCAACGACATCGACGAACTCACCAGCCCGATCGAGGCCGGCCTGACCTGGGTGATCGGCAAGCGCCGCAAGATGAGCTGGGACTTTCCCGGCGGCCTCGTGATGCGCGATCAGCTCGCCAACGGGGTCCCCCGCCGCCGCGTCGGCATTCGCCCGGACGGCCGCACGCCAGCCCGGGCTCAGACCACCGTTGTCGCCGATGACGGCACCGAGGCCGGTATTGTGACCTCCGGCGGCTTCGGACCGAGCGTCAATGCACCGATCGCCATGGGCTATGTCCGTAAGGATCTTGCCGAGGACGGCACCAGGCTCAACCTGATCGTTCGCGGCAAGACGATCCCCGCCAGCGTCGTGCCGCTGCCATTTATCCCCCACCGTTACATACGCTGAGAAGGAACGCCCCCGATGGCCAACAAGAGTGCGGACAAGCGTTATACGAAAGACCATGAGTGGGTGACGCTGGAGGGCGACATCGCCACCATCGGCATCACCGATCACGCGCAGGAACAGCTTGGCGACCTGGTTCACGTCGAGCTGCCGGAGCTGGAACGCGTGGTCGCCGAGGGCGAGACCTGTGCCGTCGTCGAAAGCGTCAAGGCGGCGTCCGACGTCTTCGCCCCGCTGGCCGGCAAGGTCGTGGAGATCAATGAGACCATCGTCGAGGACCCTTCCATCGTGAACAGCGACGCCGAGGGCGAAGGCTGGTTCTTCCGCCTCGAACTGGATGACACGGACGCGTTCGAGGCCCTGCTGGATCAGGACGCCTACGACGAATACCTGGAGACGCTATAGGCATGGACGCCTCCCACCTGGATTTTTCGGCCGAACTTGCCGAACTCGAGGAAAACGACAGCTTCGTCCGCCGCCATATCGGTCCGTCGGAAGTCGAACTGGCGGCCATGCTGCATGCCGTCGGCGCCGCGACGCTGGATGATGTCGCCGGCAAGACGGTGCCCGCGGCGATCCGCTCCAACGCGACGCTGAACCTGCCGCCGCCGATCGACGAGGCGGCGACGATCGCGGAACTGCGTGCCCTGGCAGCGCAGAACGCGGCGACCAAGAGCCTGATCGGAACGGGGTACCACGGCACCGTCACGCCGCCGGTCATTCTGCGGAACGTCCTGGAAAATCCTGGCTGGTATACCGCCTATACGCCATATCAGGCGGAAATCGCCCAAGGCCGGCTGGAAGCGCTGCTGAACTTCCAGACAATGATTTCCGAACTCACCGGCATGCAGATCGCCAACGCGTCGCTGCTCGACGAAGCCACCGCCGCGGCCGAGGCGATGGCCATGGCGCATGCCCTGAGCAAGAGCAAATCCGATGTCCTGGCGGTTGCAGCCGACCTGCATCCGCAGACCACGGCCGTTCTGGCCACACGAGCCAAGCCGCTCGGGATCAGGCTGCATCAGGTGGCGCCGGGCGACCTCGCGGCCATCGGTGCCGCCAACCCGTTCGCACTGCTGCTGCAGTATCCGGGCACGACCGGCGCCTTGCGGGACCTGTCCGAGGAGATCGCCGCGTCCCATGAGGTTGGTGCGCTGGCGATTGTCGCGGCCGATCCGCTGGCCCTGGCGCTGCTGACTCCGCCGGGTGAAATGGGGGCGGACATCGTCGTCGGATCGGCGCAGCGTTTCGGCGTTCCGATGGGGTTCGGCGGCCCGCACGCCGGGTTCTTCGCCACCCGCGACGCATTCAAGCGCGCCATGCCCGGCCGCCTGGTCGGCGTGTCGCTCGACGCCGCGGGGCAGCCGGCCATGCGGCTGGCGCTGCAGACCCGCGAGCAGCACATCCGCCGGGAGAAGGCGACCTCCAACATCTGCACCGCGCAGGTTCTGCTGGCCGTCATCGCCGGGTTCTATGCGGTGTGGCACGGACCCGAGGGCCTCCGGCGGATCGCCCGCCGCGTGTCGCTGCAGGCGCGCATGCTGGCGGACGCCGCGCTCCGCGCCGGTCTGCAGGTCCGTCACGATGCCTTCTTCGACACCATCGTGGTGGAGGGCGCCGGCGTGGTCGAAGGCGTCCGTGGGGTCGAAAGTGCCGGGGACCTGATCGAACGTGCCGCCGCGGCAGGCTACAATCTCCGGCGCGTGGATCAGACCGGCGTTGCCATCGCGCTCGATGAGACGGTCACCCGCGACGACCTGGTCACTCTGGCGCAGCTGCTCGGGGCGGAACTGCAAGGCGCGGTCGCGTCGATTCCGCCCGAAGTCCTCCGCGGCTCCGATTTCCTGCAGCAGGGCGTCTTCAACCAGCACCACGCCGAACACGAGATGCTGCGCTATCTGAAGCGCCTGGAGGACAAGGACATCGCGCTGAACCGCAGCATGATTCCGCTGGGCTCCTGCACGATGAAGCTGAACGCCACCGCGGAGATGATCGCGATCACGCTGCCGGGGTTCGCCGACATCCACCCGTTCGCGCCGGCCAACCAGACGACCGGCTACCTGACGCTGATCCGCCGTCTCGAATCCTGGCTTTGCGCGGCGACCGGCTTTGCCGCGGTCTCGCTGCAGCCGAATGCCGGGTCCCAGGGCGAATACTCGGGCCTGCTGGTGATCCGCGCCTGGCACGAATCCCGCGGCGAGGCGCATCGCGATGTATGCCTGATCCCCTCCTCGGCACATGGCACCAACCCCGCCAGCGCGGCGATGGCTGGCCTGAAGGTGGTGGTCGTCGGCTGTGACCGTGACGGCAACGTTGATCTGGCCGACCTGCGGGCGAAGGCGGAAAAGCACGCCGACCGGCTGGCGGCGCTGATGGTCACCTATCCCTCCACCCATGGCGTGTTCGAGGGCGCGATCCGCGACATCTGTGCGGTGATCCACCAGTTCGGCGGCCAGGTCTATATGGATGGCGCCAACATGAATGCGCAGGTCGGGCTGACCTCTCCGGCCTCGATCGGCGCCGACGTCTGCCATCTCAATCTGCACAAGACGTTCTGCATCCCGCATGGCGGTGGCGGTCCCGGTGTCGGCCCGATCGGCGTCGCCCCGCACCTGACCGGGTTCCTGCCCAACCATCCGCTGCGTCCGGATGCCGGCCCGGCGACGGGCATCGGCCCGGTGGCCGCCGCGCCGTTCGGCAGCGCGCTGATCCTGCCCATCGCCTATGCCTACATTCGTATGATGGGGCCGGCTGGACTGAAGCGTGCCACCGAAGTCGCCATCCTGTCCGCCAACTATATCGCGGGCCGGCTGCGTGGTTCCTTTCCGATCCTGTACGCCGGCCCCGGCGGCATGGTCGCGCATGAGTGCATCATCGATTGCCGGGGCTTCGCGGCGGAGGCCGGCATCCAGGTCGAGGACATCGCCAAGCGGCTGCAGGACTATGGCTATCATGCGCCGACCATGTCCTGGCCGGTTGCCGGCACGCTGATGATCGAGCCGACCGAAAGCGAGTCGAAGGCCGAGCTGGATCGCTTCTGTGACGCCATGATCGCGATCCGGGAGGAGATCGCCTCGATCGCGGCGGGCCGGCTGGATCGCGCGGACAATCCCCTGAAGCATGCCCCGCACACGGCTCGGGAGGTGACGGCGGACACCTGGAGTCACGGCTACACGCGTGCGCAGGCGGCGTTTCCCCTGCCATGGGTGGCGGCCGCGAAATACTGGCCGCCGGTCAAGCGGGTCGACAATGTGTACGGCGACCGCAACCTGGTATGCACTTGTGCGCCGCTCGAAGCCTATGCGCAGGCGGCGGATTAGGAGCACGCGAGAGCGAGGCACCCGAAGCGACGCCAGCGAAGGTCCCATGGTGCCTGGAACCGGGTCGCCCGTCCGTCGTGTCACCGCCGGGCCCTCCGGCCGGACCTCCCACCCGCCCAAGCGCATGCCCAGCCCGGGCACCCACGACGGCGCGGAATTTCGAGTTCAGGTCGTGCGTCACCGGGGCAGCCCGGTGACGACACAGCAGCCGGGCCGACTCTCGCTCACGCGCTGGCCATGACGAATGTGGCACGGTCTCGGACGACCTGAACCGGCGGTGACGCGGCGCCGAACCCGCCGCGCTTGCTCCGCGCCTGACTTCTCCTAATCTGACCGGGACGAACGGGGGGAAACCTATGCGCATCGAGATCATCTGCACCGGCGACGAAGTGCTGACCGGAAAGATTACCAACACCAACTTTTCGTACATGGCACAGAAGCTGGAGGACGTCGGACTCTCGGTGCACTGGGGCACGACCGTCGGCGACGATCGTGAATCCCTTCTTGCCGCGTTCCAGTTGGCCTCCAGCCGCGCCGACGCGGTGATCGTCAACGGCGGCCTTGGTCCGACGGTCGATGATCTGTCGCAGGAGGTCGCCGCCCAGGCGGCCGGCGTCGAACTGGTGCTGCACGAAGCGTGGCTGGCGCGCATGCAGGATTTCTTCACCCGCCGCATGCGCACCATGCCGCCGAACAACGTCAAGCAGGCGATGCTGCCGGCGACAGCTGAGATGATCGACAACCCGATCGGCACCGCTTGCGGCTTCGCCCTCGACATCGGCAAGGCGCGTTTCTTCTTCACCCCCGGCGTGCCGCGCGAACTGCGGCGGATGCTGGAGGAGCAGGTGATTCCTCGCATTCTCGCGCGTTCGGGAGAACCGGCGTCGATCCATCTGAAACGGTTTCATTCGTATGGATTGGGCGAGTCGCACGTCGATCAGCTGCTCGCCGGGGTGGAGGCGCTGGACCCGGAGGGTGGGGTGAAGCTAGGCTTTCGCGCGCATTACCCCCAGCTTGAAACGAAACTGACAGTGCGCGGCACCGACATGGACGATGTCCGCCGCAAACTGGCTCCCGTCACCGCCGAAGTCAAAAAGCGGCTCGGCAATTTCATCTTCGCCGAGGACGACCAGACCCTGGAGGGCGTCACTTTGGCGGCGCTGGCCAAGGAGCACGCGACCCTGACGCTGGTTGAGACCTTCACCGGCGGTCAGATCGCCGCCCGTATCGCCCATCTGCCGGGTGCCGAGACGGTGTTCCGACATGGCACCGTAGCGCGTCACCTGGATCGGCTCTTCGGTGTCACGATCCCGCCGGAACTCGACCAGGACACGACCGAGGCCGTTGCCAGGGCGGCGCGTGAACTGACCGGCGCCACGCATGTGCTGGCCACGCTGACCGAGCTGGACCCGGGCGCCGATCGGATGGACCTCGGCGGCACCATCTGGATCGCCATCGCAACCGCGGACCGGATGGAATTCCGCCGCTCCCGGATCCTGGGCGGGCGCGAATGGGTCCGATTGGGCGCGGTCGAATTGGCCCTCGATTGTCTGCGCCGGTTCCTGCAAGGGCTGCCAGTGGTCGAGCGGATCGACTTCGAGAAAAGCTGACACAAGTCCCGGGCGCCGCGCCGGCGCCAGGGCAGGGACGGACCAGGAAACCGCGGATAAACGCAGATGAATGCGAACTGCCCACCCGGCCCTGGCGCGACGCGCCCGGGTTTCGGCGGTCGGCGCGAGATCGACTCGCCGTACGCCTGGTTCCGCCTGGCCGTCTCGGTCGCGCTGTCATCCATCGGCGGCGTCGGCATGTGGTCCGTCGTGGTGGCCCTTCCTGCCGTGCAGGCCGATTTCGGCGCCGAACGGGGGGCCGCGTCGCTGCCGTTCACACTCGCGATGATCGGCTTCGGCGTCGGCGGCGTGATCATGGGCCGGGTGGCGGACCGCCGTGGCATCATCCTGCCGGTGATGATCGGCGCCGCCTCGCTTGGGGCCGGCTACATCCTGGCTGCACTGTCCGGTGGCCTGGTGTCGTTCTCCGCCGCTTACCTCTTGATCGGCATGTTCGGGAGCGCGGCAACCTTTGCCCCGCTGCTGGCCGATATCTCGTTCTGGTTCGAGAAGCGCCGCGGCATCGCCGTCGCGCTGTGCGCCTCGGGCAACTATCTCTCGGGCGTGGTCTGGCCGACGCTGATCGAGTGGACCATCAGGGCGCACGGCTGGCGCACTGCGCACCTGGCCGTAGGGTTGTTCTGCCTGGCGGTGATGCCGCCGCTGGCCCTGCTGCTGCGCAGCCGTCCCCCGGTTCGCGCGGCCGGAGCCAGGCCGCCGGCTGCATCGCTGCACCGGATCGCCCTGCCGCCACGCGTCCTGCAGAGCCTGCTGGCAATCGCCGGGCTCGCCTGCTGCGTCGCGATGTCGATGCCGCAGGTGCACATCGTCGCGTATTGCGGCGACCTCGGCTATGGACCGGCCCGTGGCGCCCAGATGCTCTCGCTGATGCTGGGCTTCGGCATCGTCAGCCGCATCGGGTCGGGCTTCCTCGCCGACCGCCTGGGCGGCCTGGTAACGTTGCTGATCGGCTCACTCGCGCAGATGCTTGCGCTGACACTGTACCTTATGATGGACGGGCTGACATCGCTGTATGTGATTTCGGCGCTGTTCGGGCTGTTCCAGGGTGGCCTGGTGCCCAGCTACGCGATCATCGTGCGGGAGAGCTTCCCGGCGCGGGAGGCCGGTGCACGCGTCGGCGTCATCCTGATGATGACGATCCTGGGCATGGCCCTGGGCGGCTGGATGTCCGGCGCGATCTTCGACCTGACCGGATCCTATCGCGCGGCCTTTCTCAACGGGGTGATCTGGAACGCGCTGAACCTGCTGATTGCCATTTTCCTGCTGTTCCGTTCCCCGCTCATCGCACCCCGCTCGGCCACAGCACGACGCGCAGGGTCTGCAGCAGAATGACGCAATCGAACAGGATGGAGAAATTCTTCACGTAGTACAGATCGTAGCTGAGCTTGGAGCGGGCATCGTCGATCGAGGCGCCGTAGGGGTAGTTGATCTGGGCCCAGCCGGTCAGGCCCGCCTTCACCATGTGGCGCTCGTTGTACAGCGGGATTTTCGCGACCAGTTCCTTGACGAACATCGGCCGTTCGGGTCGCGGGCCGACGAACGACATGTCGCCGCGCAGGATGTTGACCAGTTGCGGCAGTTCATCGATGCGGGCGCGGCGGAGAAAGTTGCCGATGCGGGTGATGCGGTTGTCCTTCTCCGCCGCCCAGACCGCGCCGTTGGCTTCAGCGTTCACGCGCATGGTACGCAGCTTCAGGATCGAGAACACCCTGCCGTCCAGGGTGACACGTTCCTGCCGGTACAGGACCGGGCCAGGGGCCTCCAGCCGTATCGCCAGCATGCCTGCCGCGATCAGGGGCGCTGTCAGAACCAGCACGACGAAGCTTGCGGCAAGGTCGAAGCCGCGTTTCAGAAAGCGATCCAGGGCGCCGAACGTGAACCCCTCGCTGTAGACCAGCCAGCCGAGTTCCATGCGCTTGAGGTCGATGCGGCGGATCTCCCGCTCGACGAAGCTGAGGTACTGGATGACCGGGAAGCCGGCCTTCTTGCAGTCCAGCAGCCGTTCCAGATTCATCCCGCGGCGTTCATCGGGTGCCACGACGACAAGATCCACATGCAGCCGCCGGGCGATCGCCGTGATATTGAAGTCCGGCGGGCAGAAGATGCGCCCGGGCCGTTCGGCGAGCAGGCGAGGGTCGACCTCCTCTTGCCCGTCATGCACAAGTGTGACGTCATCGTGCAGGCTGCGGCCCTCGCGTCCCAGCATCAACAGCAGGTCCCAGGCGCGCTGTCCGGCCCCCACGATCAGCAGGCGGCGGCGCAGGACGCGGCTGCGGACCATGACGTCGATCACGATGCGGGCGAGAAACGCGCACAGCGTAAACGTGACGGCGGCCAGGCCGAACAGCATCGCCTGGTCGGCACCGCTCGGCCTGAGCGCGTGAGGCACCACCAGCGGTTGAACCAGCGAAACCACAATCGCCGCGGCCGTTCCCATTCCGACGATCAGCGGCACCCGTGTCAGTGATCGACCGGTCTCCATGATCGCATCCCGCCGGTACAGCCCCATCGCGAACAACAGCAGCAGATCGAAGACCGGATAGGTGGCGCCGCGTGCATCGAGCGGGATCTCGAACATAGACAGAACATGCCGCCGCGACAGCCATAGCACTGTGAGCCAGAGAATAAGGACCAACACCGCATCCAGCGCGAACAGCACCGTCCCGGTGGTCGTCTTCGAGAATCTCAGCATTCTGCTCCCGGTCGCGACTGCGTGAGCACAGGGCTCGGGCGGCGTTCTACAACTGGAACGTGAAGGTTGGTAACAGAATTCCGCCATGCCGCTCTTCGGCTCGTGATCGGATCGCGACCCGTCATTGTTACACATTGACTATGGATTGCCGGGATCGCGAAGGATTTACCTGCGGGACCGCGCTTCCCCGCGTGATTCAACCGTTCGCCTTGTCATCGAAGTCGTTCGTGATTGGACCCGAGCAAGTACGAATTGGTAACTTCACGCCATACGACGCGTAGTCCGTCAGTCCCGGCCACCATTTCCAAGAAGAGGCGGAGCATTGTGATGATGCGCCTTGATGCTGCGATGATCAAACAGTTCCGCGAGGAGGGATTTCTCGCGTTTGACTCTGGAATTTCGTCGCGTGACATCGCTATGCTGCGCCGCACCCTGGCGGATCTGCACCAGCAGAATGTCGGATACGAGGAAGGCGCTCTGTTTGACGCCATGGGTGTCGACGACGGGTCGGCCCCGGCCCGCTTTCCCCAGATCCTGCACCCGAGGTCATTCGCGCCGACGCTGGTCGATAACAGCTTCTATCAGATGGCGCGCGGCATGGCCGAGCAGCTTCTGGGCAGCGAGGTGCGGTTCAAGGCGGACATTTCCTTGATGAAGCCGGCTCGGATCGGTGAAGCGACCCCGTGGCATCAAGACGAGGCGTTTCAGGATCCGGCGTTTGACTACGAGGAGATCAGCTTCTGGTTGTCGTTACAACCGGTTGATGAAAGTAACAGTTGCATGGCCTACGTGCCGCGCTCGCATATGGGGCCGGTGTTGCCGCATGGGTTTCCCGGCGGAGACGCGCGGATCCACGCGCTGGAGTGCCTGAGCGGCTTCGATCCGCGGGATGCGGTGCCGTGCCCGCTGCCGGCCGGCGGGTGTGTCATCCACAATCAGCGGGTTGTGCATGGCGCCGGTCCCAATGTCTCGGATGGCGACCGCATGGCATATGTGTTGATCTTTGACCGTGTGCCGACACCAGCCCGGACCGTTCGGCATTTTCCATGGCGCAAGGAGCATCGCACCGCCCGGGCGCAGCGAGAACTGGAGTGGCGCCGCCATGGTGGGCTGCTGGTTCACTTATGGCGGCAACGAACACGCGTGCGGCTGACCAATGTGCGGACGCTGTTTTTTGATATCAGGCGCGCGGCACGGGCCGTGCGACGGCTGGTGCTGGCGCGGTCGTCCCACAGCGGCGGTGCGCCAATCTGAAAGCCGGGCCCGCGCGCGCCATGGCCTGGCGGTTCTCAGGCATGGTCGTTCCCGGGTACGGTCGTCTTCGGGCGTGGTGGCTCTCGCGCGGTGGTTCTCGGGCGCGGTGGTTCTCGGGCATGGTTGTTCTCGGGCATGGTGTTCTCGAGCCCGCGGAACGTGGACCCACGCCGCGGCGAACGGCGGAACCATAAGCTCCACGAGAAGCCAAGGGATCGCCGGCATCCTCGTCGACCGGACCGCGGCGGTTGATCCACGCGACGACGTACCGTCCAATCGCCGAACCAAAGATTGCGTGACGCGTGCCACCCGGACCCGCCCGCGCGGGCACGCCGGGTTCAGCCACGTTCGGTTCGGCGGCTCCACGGCACGACCTCCGCCGTCCTGCAGCGGGTTGCGGATCAGCGCGATCGAGCGCTCCAGGCCGGATAGTACCACGACGCGAGGACCCGCGACGCAAACCGCACGAGTCAGCGCTTCAGGGTCTTCGCTGGCGTTGTCTCATCGGTCCCACCCCGTCATGCGGGCCGGGCTCCTCGCTTTCCGCGGCCGACCCCCTCGACGGGGCGACGTGGACGCGCCATTTGTAGGGCAGTGAGGAGTTCTGCTTATGTCCCAGACCCTTTTGAACAAGCCGCCCGCGGGACGCCGGTCCGGTCGCGCCGCCGGCCGCGGAGGCAGTGCCGCCGCCGGCCGCTCCGCCGGAGCCCCGCCCGACCGCCCGGTTGATGGTGAACCTGGGGTCCAGTCGGGGCCCCAGGCGGGCCTTCCCGGCTCGGCGCCGGTCCTGTTCATGCCGCAGAAGCAGCCGGCCAAGCCGATGACCCGACAGCTGAAGGTCGTCTCGGAATACGAGCCCTCCGGCGACCAGCCCACGGCCATTGCCGAGCTCGTTCGCGGCGTCGAGGCGGCGGAGCGCGACCAGGTCCTGCTCGGCGTCACCGGTTCCGGCAAGACCTTCACCATGGCAAAGGTGATAGAGGCGGTGCAGAAGCCGACGTTGGTGCTTGCTCCGAACAAGACCCTGGCGGCGCAGCTTTACGGGGAGATGAAGAGTTTCTTTCCGGACAACGCCGTGGAGTATTTCGTCAGCTACTACGACTACTACCAGCCGGAGGCCTACGTTCCGCGGACGGACACCTATATCGAGAAGGACGCCCAGATCAACGAGCAGATCGACCGGATGCGCCATGCCGCGACCCAGTCCCTGCTCGAGCGCAACGACGTGATCGTCGTCGCCTCGGTCTCCTGCATCTATGGTATCGGGTCGGTCGAAACCTACTCGAAGATGGTTGCAAAGCTCGAGGTCGGTGGCCGGATCGATCGTGACAAACTGGCCAAGGCGCTGGTCGATCTGCAATACCGACGCAACGACACCGCCTTCGCGCGCGGCTCTTTCCGCCTGCGTGGCGAGATCGTCGACATCTTTCCCAGCCACTACGAGGACCGGGCATGGCGGATTTCGCTGTTCGGCGATGAGATCGAGTCGGTGCACGAGTTCGATCCGCTGACCGGCGACAAAACTGCCGAACTGCGGGAGATAACGGTCTACGCCAACAGCCACTATGTAACGCCGCGGCCAACGCTCGCGCAGGCCATCCGCGACATCAAGGTCGAATTGAAGGAGCGTCTGGCGGAACTGAACGCGCAGGGCAAGCTGTTGGAGGTGCAACGGCTGGAACAGCGCACGATGTTCGACATTGAAATGATGGAAACGACGGGATCGTGCAAGGGGATCGAGAACTATTCGCGGTATCTGACCGGGCGTGAACCGGGGGACCCGCCGCCTACACTATTCGAATACTTGCCCGAGAACGCCCTGCTGATTGTTGACGAAAGTCACGTCACGGTGCCGCAGATCGGCGGCATGTACAAGGGTGACTTCAACCGCAAGACAGTACTGTCCGAGTTCGGTTTCCGCCTGCCCTCCTGTGTCGATAAC
>DASWON010000010.1:0-2434 GCA_036398735.1 Rhodopila sp. | reverse complement strand
AGTTCCGGGATCTCGCCGCCACCGTAGGCTGTCGGCACCAGGCCCATATCCAGCGCACCTTTCCGCAGCGCGCTGATCTGCGCGAAGGTCTTCACCAATGACGAGTTCGGATACACGGTGAAGGTCAGCGCCCCCCCGGTGCGCTTTTCCACCTCGGCTGCAAAACGGTGACAGACGCGGTCGCGGAAGTCGCCCTGGTCACCGTTACTTCCAGGAAACTGATGCGAGATATTCAGGTTGCGCGGAGCGGCCCGCGCGGTGCGGATCATTGGCGCGGAGGCGAGTGCCGCGAGGGCGGTGCGTCGGGTCAGCATCGGAGTTGGTCCTTGATTTCAGGCGAAGCGGTAAAGCCGAGCGGCGGTGCGGCCGATGGCTTCGCGGGCGGCGGGATCGGGGATGAAGCTGTCGAACCAGTCGATGGTGCGCCGGAAGGTGATCTCGTCCTCATGCTCGACGAACGGCCAGTCGCTGCCGAACAGCAGCCGTTCGGTCCCGGCCTCGCGCAGCAGGATCGCGGCAAGCGCCGCATGGTCGCAGCCGGGTGAGCGGTACGGGCCGGAGACCTTCACCCAGCAGCGGCCGGTCTGGATGCCGTTCAGCGCAGCCTGGAAGCCGGGCGATTGCGCGCCCAGCGCCGGGTCCGGATTGCCGAAATGGTCGATGACGAGGTTGACGCCGGCCGCCAGCAGCTTCGGTGCCAGGGCGGCGATACGCTCCCCTTCAGCATAGAGGTGGACATGCCAGCCCAGGTCGGCGATGCGGCGCAACAGGCGCTGGTAGGTTGGCGTGCTCAGGTCCGGCACGCCAGCGTAACCGCGCAGCGAGAACCGGATGCCGACGATGCCGCCCGCGTCCATGGCCTTGAGGTTGTAGAGGTCGATCTCGGGTTCGACGATCGCGGTCGCGCGCAGGCGGCGATGCCGCGACAGCGCGTCCAGAGTGTAGTCGTTGTAGCTGCCCAGGAAGCTGGGCGCCGCGATCACACCGAACAGCACGCCGTGTTCGTCCAGAGTACGCAGGTAATCCTCGGTGGTGAAGGCGCGTTGCGGCCGGTGGCTCGCGTCGCCGACCAGCGGCTGGTCGGTCAGATAGATATGCGCATGGGTGTCGACCAGTGGGCCGATTGGGGGCAGGGGCATGGTGTCCTGTCTTGAACGTTTCCAGATGCAAGATTAGCGCGCTTTGGCACGGCTGCGGAAGGCGGGGCCGCCTATGGCGTGGTGCGTGTCGAAGAAGGCTTTGATGCAGGTGGCGAAGTGCGGGCGAGAGCCCGGCCGTCCGCCTTGCCGCGGCGGTGGCGGAGGCTTTGGAACGCCACCCGGGAGATGCGACCGAAATCCGCATCGCCGCCCGGCCGGGCATTCGACGTTTCACGGAAGCCGGACCGCGACGATCTGCCGACGCGTCTGCGGGCGTTTCCCAGCCGCCTTCCCGATGACTGCACATTCGACCGTGATGATGCGAATGCCCGGTCGCTTTCTTCGCGAGCAATCGTCTGCTCTGTATCGTCTCGGCCAATCCGGCGAAGGCCGATCTGGCACACCAGCCGATCTGGCGCACCATCTGATCAGCCAGGGTGGAACGATCAGCGCGCAGGTGCGGAACGCGGTCGCCGGCGTCGCCCGCCGCAACACGCGGACGTCCTCGCCCGAGACGAGCGCGCCCCTCTCCGCCGTCCCGGGACGAGCACGTCCCTCTCCACCGCCCCGGGACGAGCGCGTCCCTCTCCGCCCTCCCGGGACGAGCGCGTCCCTCTCCGCCGTACGGAGTCTGCTTTCGGTTGAGCCGGTGACTGTCGAGACCCACGACGGCGGCCTCAGGCCCGCCGTGCGATGTGGGCGGTCGGGTTATGGACGCTATGATCGCTGCTTCGGCGTTGCATGAGGTTTGCGACACGCTGTTGTCGGAAGATCGGCAGGGTGGGATGGTGCTGGACAGGACGCCTCGCGTGGCTGATCCATTTCGAGCGCCGATCAAACGAGACACGCCGTGATGCCGAACAATGACGCGCCACCCGACGAAGGCTTTTGATTCCGCGAGGAGGCCGTGGCGGCATCCTGCACCGGAACGCCGATTTCCCAGGCCGGCGCGGCGCCGCCACACCCGGCGGGGGAGGCCACCAACGCTCGGCATGGCGGTTGGGCAAACTGGTGGGCTATGCCCGCGGCGGCAGCGTCCGCCTGGTGTGATGGCGGCTGTCGCTTGAGCGTTCCGTCGCGCGACACTCTCAGCGCTGCCGCCTACCTTCTCGCCTGGGCGGCCACGCTGCTGGATCAGTTCGGCGGCCTGCCGCTTGTGGGCGACCTGGGCGGCATCGCCATGCTGGTCTTCCTGATCCTCGAGTTTCCGCGCCAGCGCCGCTATGCGCAGATCCTCTTCCTCGAGCTGACCGGCATCGGCCTGGCCGGCGTCGCCGTTGCCGCCGATCCGGTCG
>DASWON010000009.1:0-4086 GCA_036398735.1 Rhodopila sp. | reverse complement strand
GGATCTTCTTGGCTGGCGGCAGGTCGGCGAGGTCCGGACGATGCCCTTCCCGCGTATGCATCACGAGGCCGCCGGCTTCGCGCCAGGCGGCCAACAGGGCCTGGTTCGGCGCGATCGTGCGGCGCAGCTGGGACACGTCGTTGCCGAGCATTTCGCCGAACCCGCCGGGCTCGAGGAAGTCGCGCTGCATGTCTATGATCAGGAGAGCCGCTGTCGGCAGGTTCAGGCTATATTCGTACGGTCTAGCATCGATTTGCATTGCCGCCCCCGTTTCGCCCGTGATTAACAATCGTTCACGATTGACGCAGCGGCACAGCAAAATCCGGGCCAGCGCCACGCGCGCCCGTTCAAACCGGACGCGGGACCGAGCCCATCGACGCGGGGAGCATGCTGGGGTCGACGCGAGGAGCATGCTGGGGCACCATCCGCCACATGCACTTCGACCTCAAACTGTGGCGCATGACTGCCGGTCTGCGCGGCCGGATTGCCCTCTCGGCCGGCCTTGGTCTGCTCGCTCTCGCGGTCGGGATCGCCCGCTTCGCCTTTCTCGGGCGGTTCCTCGCCGGCGTGTTCCAGGGCGAGACGCCGATCGCGCCGCTGCTGGGCGCCGCCGCCGCCATCCTGCTGCGCGCCTGGCTCGACCACAGCCGCATCATGATCGCCCACCGCACCGCGGCTCAGGTGCAGCAAACCCTGCGCGGGCGGCTGTTCGACAAGATCATCGCGCTCGGTCCGGCCTGGTTCGGCGCGGAGCGGACCGGCGGCGTCATGCTCTCGATGGTCGACGGCGTGGAGCAGCTGCAATCGTTCTTCGGCCAGTATCTGCCGCAGGTGACGATCGCGATCTTCGCGCCGCTGGCGATCTTCGTGTTCATCGCCTGGTGGGATGTTCCGGTCGCCACGGTGATGCTGGCCGCGGCGCTGTTCACCCTGATCCTGCCCGCGACTGTCCACAAGCGGACCGAGAAGGCCTCCCACGCCCGGCACGCGGCGTTCAAGTCGTTTGGCGAGGAGTTTCTCGACGCGGTCCAGGGATTGCCCACGCTGAAAGCCTTCGGCCAAAGCGCGTCATACGGCCGTATGTTGGCGGCCAAGGCCCGGGCACTGTCCGACAGCACATTCTGGGTGCTGTCGCTGAACGTGCTGACGCGTGGTTTCACCGACCTCGGCACCGCCTTCGGTTCGGCGGCTGCCCTGGCGCTCGGCGCCTGGCGGGTCCGTCATGGCGACATGAGCCTGGAAGCCCTGCTGATCGTCCTGATGGCGGGAACCGAGATTTTCCGGCCGTTGCGCGACCTGCGCGGGGTGCTGCACCAGGGTCTCAACGGGCAGGCGGCGGCGACCGGCATCAACGCCTTGCTGGACGCCGAGGCCGCGGTGCCCACCGGCGCGCCGACGGCAGCGCTGACGCCGGAGATCGATTTCGAAAACGTCGCGTTCGCCTACCCGGGCGGGCGACGAGCGGCCCATAGCGGACTGACCTTCCGGATCGGTGCCGGCGAGCGGGTTGGCGTCGTCGGCCCCAGCGGCTCCGGCAAGTCCACCATCGTGCGCCTGCTGGCGCGGCTGTACCAGCCGCATAGCGGCACGATCCGTATCGGCGGGCACGACCTCGGCAGCCTCGATCCGGCGCAGGTGCGCGGCATGATCGCCGTGGTTTCCCAGGACACCTATCTGTTCCACGGTTCCGTCGAGGACAATCTGCGGCTCGGGCGTCCGGACGCGACACCGGCCGAGATCATCGCCGCCGCCACCGCGGCCAACGCCCATGGCTTCATCAGCGCCCTGCCCGATGGCTATCGCACGATCATCGGCGAGCGCGGCACCAGCCTGTCCGGCGGCCAGCGTCAGCGCCTGGCGATCGCCCGCGCCTTGCTGCGCGATTCGCCGATCCTGGTGCTCGACGAGGCGTTATCCTCCGTCGACACCGAAAACGAGGCCATCATCCAGCAGGCTCTCGACCGGCTGATGCAGGGCCGCACCACGCTGATCCTGGCGCACCGGCTGTCCAGCGTGATCGGCGCGGACCGCATCCTGGTTCTCAGCGACGGCGCGGTCATGCAGTCCGGCCACCACCGGGAGCTGATCACCCAGGAGGGTCCGTATCGCGACCTGATGGGACCGCAGCTCAATGAACGCGACCGCGCCGTCGTCCCGCTGCTGGCGCCGGAGGCCGCGCGGCCGGACGCGCCCGCCACCGGCGCGGTGGTGGAAAGCCTATCCGAGGATGCCGCCGCGGTGACCTGGGCCGCGACGATCCGCACGCTGTTGCATGTGGTCCGGCCGTATCGGGCGCAGCTGGCGATCACCGTCTTCACCGGGATCGGCCGGGTGATCGCGTTCATTGGCGTCAGCGTGCTGGGCGCGCTGGTGCTGGCCGCCGTGCGCAACGGCGCACCGACCGGCACGCTGGTGGCGGCACTGCTGATCACCGCGCCGCTGGCCGGGCTGCTGCACTGGCTCGAGTCCTGGATCGCGCACGCGATGGCCTACGCGCTGCTCGCCGATATGCGGATCGAGCTGTTCCGCAAACTGGACGCCCTGGCGCCGGCCTATCTGCTGCGCCGCCGGTCCGGCGATCTTGTCGCGCTGGCCACGCAGGATGTGGAGACCGTTGAATATTTCTTCGCCCACACGATCGCGCCGGCGATCGTCGCGGTGCTGGTGCCGGCCACGGTGATCGTGGCGATGGCGTGGATCGCCTGGCCGCTGGCCCTCGTCCTCGCCCCGTTCCTGCTGTACGCCGCCGCCTCCCCCGTGCTCGGGCGCAAGCGCATCGACCGCATCGGCACCGCGGCCCGCGGCGCCCTGGGGCTGATCGGCGCCTATGCGACCGAGACCATCCAGGGTCTGGCCGAACTGGTCATGTTCGGCGCCGCGGGACGCCGCCGTGACGGCTTCATGGGGGCGGTCCGCGCCTATCAGGATCTGCGGCTCGCCCTGCTGGCCGACCTGTCGCTGCAGGCCGTCGCCCTGGATGCCGCGACGAGCTTCGGCGGCCTGGCGGTGGCGGCGGCAGGGGCGGTGCTGGTCACGCACGGCATGATCACGCCGTCGGTGCTGCCGGTGCTGGTGCTGATCGCCATCGCCGCCTTCCTGCCGGTCTCGGAGATCGCCCAGGTCGGGCGGCAACTGGCGGACACCATCGCGTCCACCCGCCGGCTTGCCGTGGTCGAGGCCGAACCGGTGCTGATCACCGACGGGCCGCTGGAGCCCACCGGCGACTCAGGGGTCGTGTTCGACGACGTCGGCTTCACCTACCCCGGCCGCTCAACCCCGGCATTGACCAACATGACGTTCGAGGTGCGGGCAGGCTCCACGGTTGCCGTGGTCGGCCCCTCGGGCGCCGGCAAGACGACGGTGGCCAATCTGCTGCTGCGGTTCTGGGACCCTTCGTCCGGCTCGATCCGGCTGGGCGGCGTCGACATCAGGCAGCTGACGCTGGACGGGCTGCGCGGCCGCATCGCCCTGGTGGCGCAGGACACCTATCTGTTCAACGACTCCCTGGAGGCCAATGTCCGCCTGGCTCGGCCCGACGCCACGACTGAACAGATCGGCGTGGCGCTGTCGCGAGCGGCCCTGGCGGGGTTCGTCGCCGGCCTGCCGGACGGGCTCGCCACGCGGGTGGGCGAACGCGGTGTGCAGCTCTCGGGCGGACAGCGCCAGCGCATCGCCATCGCACGCGCCTTCCTGAAGGACGCGCCGCTGCTGATCCTGGACGAGGCGACCTCACATCTGGACACGATCAGCGAGCAGGCGGTGCGCGGGGCGCTCGACGCGCTGATGGCCGATCGCACGACGATCGTCATCGCCCACCGGCTCTCGACCATCCGGGCGGCGGATCTGATTCTGGTGCTGCGGGATGGGCGGGTGGCGGAGTCCGGCACGCACGAGAGCCTGGTTGCGCGCGGCGGTCTCTACGCACGGCTGGTTGACCATCAGATGGCCGGCCTGGCGGCATAGCGCAGCCGAACTCGTATCGCGCGGCCGGACCGGTCGAAGCCGGGGGTCGCCGGCACAGGGCCGGCCATGCCACAGGGAAGAAGCGCGCCCGGCTCTCGGCATGGTGAAACACCATTCGCTTGG
>DASWON010000008.1:0-2707 GCA_036398735.1 Rhodopila sp. | reverse complement strand
CATCCCGGCGGTCGAAATCTGCTCCGAGATGTCGGCTGCGGGGATGATGATCTCCGCCAGGCTGACCGAGTAATTCGGCAGAAACACGATCTTCAGGACGTTGCGCACCGTCGGATCGCTGTTGATCACCTTGGCCACGTCATGGATCAGCTTGATGATCAGCTTGGCCTGGTGGTAGCTCGCTGCCGCCTTGCCCGCGAAGATCTTGACCCGCGGCGTCCGGTCATCCATCGGCCGGGCTCGGATCGCGTTGTACAGAGCAATCGCCTCGAGGATGTTGAGCAGCTGGCGCTTGTACTCATGGATGCGCTTGATGTGGACGTCGAACAGCGATGACGGATCGATGCGCACCTCCAGATCCCGCCGGATCAGGTCGGACAGCGCCAGTTTGTTGACGTAGCGGCTGGCGGCAAAGCGCTGCTGGAAGCTGCGGTCATTGGCCAGCGGGCGCAGCTTCAACAGCGCGTCCTCGTTGTCCAGCACCTCGGGGCCCGCCGCATCGACCAGCAGGCGGGTGAGCCGGGGATTGGCCTCGTGCAGCCACCGCCGGAAAGCGATCCCGTTGGTGACGTTGACGATGCGGTCGGGAAACAGCTCGTGCAGGTCGCGAAACACCGTCTCCCGCATCAGGTCGGTGTGCAGCGCGGACACCCCGTTCACCCGGTGCGAGCCCAGAAACGCCAGATGGCTCATGCGGACGCGCCGGCCCTGGTGCTCATCGATCATCGAGACGCTGGACAGCAGCGCGTCGTTCCCGGGATGCTCCTTCCGCACGTGGCCGAGGTGCAGGGCGTTGATCAGATAGATGATCTGCATGTGGCGCGGCAGCAGCCGTTCCATCAGCGGTACCGGCCACACCTCGAGCGCCTCGGGCAGCAGCGTATGGTTCGTGTAGCTGAAGGTTGCCTGGGTCATCCGCCAGGCTTCCTCCCACGGGATGTGGTGCACATCCAGCAGGATGCGCATCATTTCCGCCACGCCGATCGCCGGATGGGTGTCGTTCAGCTGGATCGCGGTTTTGTCCGGCAGGCTGGCGATATGGCCGAACGCCTTGACGTGCCGGCGCACCAGGTCCTGCAAGGACGCCGATACGAAAAAATATTCCTGGCGCAGCCGCAGTTCCTGGCCGGCCGGCGTCGCGTCCGATGGATACAGCACCTTCGAAATCGACTCGGCTCTGACCTGCTCGGCCAGGGCCCCTGCATGGTCGCCGTGATTGAACGTGTCGAGCCGAAGCGGATCGGCCGACCGCGCCGACCACAGCCGCAAGGTGTTCACCCGGCGCCCGCGCCAGCCAACCGAGGGCGTGTCGTACGCGACGGCCTCGATCGTTTCCGCGGGATGCCAGACATGCCGCACCGCCGCTTCCGAAATCGGCACCGCCTCGATGGAGCCGCCGAACCCGACCTCGTAGCTGATGTCCGGGCGGTGGAATTCCCACGGCGTGCCCATGGCCAGCCAGTCCTCAGGGAACTCCTGCTGCCAGCCGTTCTTCATGACCTGGCGAAACAGGCCATGCTCGTAGCGAATGCCGTAGCCATGCGCTGGAATGTCGAGCGTCGCCATGCTCTCCATGAAGCAGGCGGCGAGCCGGCCGAGGCCGCCATTGCCCAGCGCCGCGTCGGGCTCCAGCGCGCGCAGCCGGTCGAGATCGACATCCAGCCCGGCCAGCGCCGCCCGCACAGCATCCAGCGTGTTGAGGTTGTTCAGATTGTCGAACAGCAGGCGGCCGATCAGGAACTCCAGCGACAGATAATAGACGCGCTTGGATCCCTTCTGGTACGCCGAATCGATGCCCGCCAGCCAGCGATCGACGATCCGGTCGCGTAGTGCGTATGCGGTCGCCATCAGCCAGTCGCGCTCGGTCGCGATCGATCGGCGCTTGCCGACCTGGTAGTTCAGCTTTTCGAGAATCGCCGTCTGCAGCGCGGCTATGTCTTCGTCGCTCCGCACCCGGTCAGGGGCATCCACTCCGTCGGCAAGACGGGCTGACACGTCTGTCTCGAGCTCCACGCTACCTCACCTTTTCGCGATCACGTCACCAGGCACGAAAGCATGTTTGAACCCCCGGCAGCAACCGTTTGCATGGCAGCGGCGGGCATTGCCGGGCGTATGGGCCAGTTTATCGCCAGAAGGCACAGGGATGTGACGGAAATGTGGGTGAGATCGGACCTTATGCGGTTCATCGATCCGTGTTGACCGGTGTTTTGCGGGCTCGCGCGGCTAATGACCCTGCGGCGTTGCATGACTTTCCGGCGTCGCATGGCCTTCCGAACTGCCGTGACCCTCGGAGGCGCCATGACCCTGGGGCGCTGACGGGCCATGCGGGGGTGATGGATCTCGAGGCGTTGCTTGCTCGCTCGTTTGCAGAATGCGGCCGCTCGGTGGCCAGAAGCGCACGACGGCTTGCCGCCAGATCACTGTGGCGATCACCGCCGCGGCGAGCACGGCGAACGTCCCCGCCCAGGCACCCATCAATCGCCGGGACGCCGGCGGCTTCGCGGGCGAGGCTGCCAGCCGGTCCATCGCGGTAATCTCCGGCAAGGACGTCATCTCGGCCCCGCCGTCCGATGGCGGCTGTTCAGGCAGATCCCGGTGCACCACGTCACGAGGCGGCGCGGCGGCCTCGTCGACCTCCCGCACGGGTTCCCATTCGCTGCCGCAGCGGGCGCAGCGAACCATCCTCTGTGGCTTGAGACGAGAGGCC
>DASWON010000007.1:0-7792 GCA_036398735.1 Rhodopila sp. | reverse complement strand
CGCCGCGAGCATCGTGATCCTGGGCTATTTCGAATACGCGCGCCGGCAGCGCCAATACTTTGCCGCCACATGAGACGGGTCGCGGCCGGTCTCATCCGATCGGGGCTTCCGATGAACTCGGGCGGATTAGGCGGCCTCGATCTGCTCTTGGTCGGATCCCAATGCGTGCTGCACCACGGCGCTGGGTACGGCGGCCCAATCAAACCACAGGCCGGTGATCAGCGGATCCGTTCCGTCAGATCATGACCGCTATGGCAGGAGCAGGCAACTTCTCGCCGCGGTCCTGGGTTGGGCCTGAAACGATTGCCTGGCTCGCACAAACTTAACAGGACGGTAATTAATCTGACCCTTGAACAGGTCTGGTCGACCGTCGGTAGAGGCGGTGGTCGTCGTGCAGCAGCTGAACCTCGTTCGTCCTGTGCTCATTGCCTGCCGCGCTGGCCAGCAGCGTGTACCCCATATTGGCGATCTTCGCGTCGAACAGACCCTGTGCCAGCGAGGTATGGGGGTATCGAATGGCTGTGTCGCGAACCGCTGCGGGCAACGGTCCGATGTACTGCATGCTGAGCATCGACTCCTGGACCTGAACGGCTCGACCCGAATGGGAGAGGCTGCATCGAAGAAGAGCAAGATATGGTGCACGAATACTTAGAAACTGATCAAGAACGGCCTCAGGTGACGGAACATATTGCAATGCCGCATTCGAATGCACAACGTCGACCGAATCGAGCCATTGCTTCGCGAGGTTGATGTCGTCGAAAAATCGCAGGGCCTCCGACTCAAACGCACGCCCCATGGCGGCGGCCATCGGTGTCTCGACGACCGCCCATCGGTATTGCAGTGGTACCCACTTACGCAACAAAAAATAGGTCAGCGCGAAGCCACCACCGAAATCGAGGACATTCAATTGCGGTCCGCGCAGCTGCTCGATGATGCGAAACACCTGTATGGTTTCCCCGGCGGTGGCCACGGCGCCGTTGCCTGCATGGGCATCGCCCAAAAGTGCCTGGATAACATTGGCGGCCTTGAAGAAGCGGACCGCGTTCATCGCCGCATCATCGTATCCGGCTCCGCAGTCGCCGAGCGCCGCCTCGTATGAGGCATACACCCTCGGTAGCAGGAGATTTTGATCGATGGCCATCGCCGAGTGGCTTCCATGCCGCGATGCGATCGTTCATAGCCCCAGCGTGAGGCTCGCGCCAATGGCTTTGCGGACGACCGGCTTGGCGATCGGACCGTGACCGTATGTGCTAGCTCGACTCGCCACTGGTGGGATCGGCCAAAAAAGCCGCCGAGTTGTGTCGCGTGCAGATATTGAATTTCGGCTTAACCCGATGCGTCGGATACAACTTGAAGGTGCAGCATGCGAGCAGTTCTTTCGTGCCTCGCGTCGGCGGCGGTCGTGGCCGGGTTGACAGCCAACGCGCCGCCAGCCCATGCGCAGCCTCATGGCGGCGGCCCGCACGGTGGCGGCCCGCACGGTGGCGGCCCGCACGGTGGCGGCTATCACGGTGGCGGCTATCACGGTGGGGGATATCGTGGCGGGGCTCGCGGACCGGATTTTCACGGCCGGGACTTCGGTCACTTCTCGCCGGCCGAGCGTGGCATCTGGCGCGGCGGCCACTGGGAACACGGCTGGCACGACAACCGCTTCGCATGGTGGTGGACGACCGGCGGCGGCTGGTATTTCTACCCCGAACCGGTCTACCCGTTCCCCACCTACGTCCCGCCGGCGATCGTCGTGCAGCAGCCACCGCCGATGCCCAGCGGCCTGCCGCCGGCGCAGTTCTGGTATTTCTGCGACAATCCGCAAGGGTATTACCCGTACGTCGCTGCCTGCAACGGTCCGTGGCGCGAAGTGCCCGCGACTTCCTCGCGCTGAAAGAGCTGCGCCTTCAGGCGGCAGAACCGATCGCGGGTGGTCTGCGCCGTCGTCCCTGCGTCAGCGTTACCGGTCTCCGCGCCCTGCCACGCGGGTCAGCGCGTTAGGCCCTCCCGGCCAGACGAATTGCGCACCCCGCGGCGACGGTCGGCGTCGCATCGATTTCGCGCGACCGCCATGCCAACCCACCGCGCAGACCCGTTGGCGCCAACCCTGGCCGGTCTCAAGACCGTCGCGCCCGGGTCAGCGCTGCATCTGCATGAGCTGATCCATCGGCATCATGTTGTGGTTCAAGTGCGCCATGATCCACAGCGAGCCCGCCAGCACCAGCATGACGATCAGCACACCGAACGCCAGGGCCATCACGTTGTTGGCGTTGTCGGGCCCGGTCGTGATGTGCAGGAAGAAGACGAGATGCACCCCCATCTGGGCGATCGCAAGAACGCACAGCGCCACCGGGATGCTCGGCGGCCAGACCAGCGTGGTCCGCGAGATGAAGAACGACACGACTGTGAGCAGCGTCGCGAGGCCCAGCCCTATCAGGTAGCTGCCGACGCCTTCGACATGTTCGTCGATGGGTTCGTCGCCCGGTGCGGTGTCGGTGCCATTCGGATCGCCGGCGTGGTCGGTGTCGCTCATTGCCCGGCTCCCATCAGGTAAACCACGGTGAACAGCGCGACCCAGATGATATCCAGGGCATGCCAGAACAGGCTGAAGCAGAGGACGCGGCGGAGAATATCCGGCCGGTACCCTTTGGCGAACACCTGCGCCATCATCGTCAGCAGCCACAGCAGGCCGGCGGTCACGTGCAGGCCGTGGCAGCCGACCAGAGTGAAGAAGGCCGATAGAAACGCACTGCGCGTCGGGCCCGCGCCGCGCGCCACGAGGCCCGCGAACTCTCTGACCTCGATGGTGAGGAACGCGGCACCCAGCAGAAACGTCGCAGCCATCGCACCGTGAAACCACAGGTTGCTGTGCCGCTGCGCACCGATGCTGGCGAGGCCGCAGGTGAAGCTCGACAGCAGCAGACACGCTGTCTCCAGGCCTACGTTACTGAGGTCGAACAGATCCCGTCCGCGGGGACCACCCGCGGTGGCATCGACCAGAACCGCGTAGCTCGCGAACAGCGCCGAGAACATGACGATGTCGCTGAGCAGGAAGATCCAGAAGCCGTACCCGACGATGATGCGCTTGGCCAGCAGTCCGTGCCCCGCATGGGCCTGTCGCGGCGCGCCACCACGCCCGATGTGATGCGGATCACCCTGTCCGGCCGCCGCCTGCATCCCGCTCATTGCGCCGCTCGCATGCGCGCGAGCGCTTCCTGGCGGGCGCTGCGGTTGGCCCTGTCGATCCGCGCGACCTCAGCGGCCGGGATGACGTACTCATCCTCGTCGCGCCATGCGAACACGACGAAGGTGGCGAAGGCCCCGACCGCGGCAAGCGCGACCAGCCACCAGATGTGCCAGATCAGCGCGAAGCCCATGAAGGTCGCGAAGAAGGCGCAGACGAAACCGGTCGGGCTGTTGCGCGGCATTTCGATCTCCGTATAGGCGGGTTCGTCATTGAGCCTCGCGTGCTCGATGGCGTGCTGCTTGATGCGCCAGTAGGCGTCGTCGCCTTCGATCCGCGGCAGCACGGCGAAGTTGAATGCCGGCGGCGGCGACGGGGTCGCCCATTCCAGCGATCGCCCGTTCCACGGATCGCCGGTCACGTCGCGCAGCGCCTCCCGCTGGCGGATGCTGACCGCGAGCTGCACGACCTGCAGGATGATGCCGGCCAGGATGATGGCGGCGCCGGCGGCGGCGACCAGCAGCCACGGTCGCCATTCGGGTACGTCATAGTGCTGCATGCGGCGGGTCATGCCCTCCAGGCCGAGCACATACAGCGGCATGAAGGCGACGTAGAAGCCGATGATCCAGCACCAGAACGCGGCCTTCCCGAGACCCTCGTGCAGCCGGAAGCCGAAGGCTTTTGGGAACCAGTAATTGTAACCAGCGAACGCGCCGAACAGCACGCCGCCGATGATGACGTTGTGGAAGTGCGCCACCAGGAACAGGCTGTTGTGCAGCAGGAAGTCCGCCGGTGGGACCGCAAGCAGAACGCCCGTCATGCCGCCGATCACGAAGGTGACCATGAAGCCGAGCGACCAGAGGATCGAGGCGGAATATACCACGCGGCCGCCATACATCGTGAACAGCCAGTTGAAGACCTTCACGCCGGTGGGCACCGCGATGATCATCGATGCGATGCCGAAGATCGCGTTGACGTCGGCGCCGGCGCCCATGGTGAAAAAGTGGTGCAGCCAGACCGTGAACGACAGCAGGCAGATGACCATGGTCGCGGCGACCATCGACCGGTAGCCGAACAGCGGCTTGCGCGAGAAGGTTGAAAACACCTCCGAGAAGATGCCGAACGCAGGCAGAACCAGGATGTAGACCTCCGGGTGCCCCCACGCCCAGATCAGGTTCATGAACATCATGACGTTGCCGCCGGCTTCGTTAGTGAAGAAGTGAAAGCCGAGGTAGCGGTCCAGCAGCAGCATCGCCAGTGTCGCGGTCAGGATCGGGAACGCGGCCACGATCAGCAGGTTGGACGCCAGTGTCGTCCAGCAGAACATCGGCATGCGCATATACGTCATGCCCGGCGCATGCATCTTCAGCACGGTCGTCACCAGGTTGACGCCCGAGATCAGCGTGCCGACGCCTGATATCTCCAGCGACCACAGGTAGTAGTCGACGCCGACCCCCGGCGAGTAGGTGAGTTCGGACAGCGGCGGATACGGCAGCCATCCGGTGCGTGCGAACTCACCCACCACCAGTGAGACGTTCACCAGCAGCGCGCCGGTGGCCGTCAGCCAGAAACCGACGGAGTTCAGTGTCGGAAACGCGACGTCACGCACGCCGAGCTGCAGCGGCACGACGAAATTCATCAGCCCGATGACGAAGGGCATCGCGACGAAGAAGATCATCAGCGTGCCGTGTGCCGAGAAGATCTGGTCGTAATGTTCCGGGGGCAGGTAGCCGTTCGACTGAAATGCCAGGGCCTGCTGTGAGCGCATCATGATCGCGTCGGTGAAGCCGCGCAGCAGCATTACCATCGCCAGCAGGGTGTACATGATGCCGATGTGCTTGTGATCGACGCTGGTGATCCATTCGCGCCACAGATAGGGCAGCCAGCCCTTCAGCGTGATCAGGGCGAGCACGCCGATCACCACCAGGCCCACGACGGCCGCCGCGAACAACGGAATTGGCTGGTCGAACGGGACCGCCGCCCAGGTCAGCTTGCCGAACATGATTACCTCTCTGTCCGCGGCGATACGGTGGCGTTTGGCCGGCCGCTCTGCGGGCCGGGACCCGGCGCCAGGTGCTGGCTGACAATCTGCTGAAACAGGTCCGGATCGACCGTCCGGTATGTGAACGGGTCAGGGGCGACGCTCTGTGTCGCCAAGGCGGCATACTCCGCACCGTCCAGCGCCTCCCCGCGGCTGCGCGTGCTCGCGACCCATGCGGTGAACTGGTCGGCCGGGACCGCGCGCACATTGAAATGCATGTCGGAGAAGCCGTCGCCGCTGAAGTGGCTGCCAAGCCCGCGGAACGTGCCCGGCGCGTCGGCCTGCAGGTGCAACTGCGTCGTCATGCCGTTCATCGTGTAGATCATGCTGCCGAGCTGCGGGATGAAGAAGGCGTTCATCACGCTGGCCGAGGTCAGGGCGAAATGCACCGGGACCCCGGCGGGAACGACCAGCTGATTGACGCTGGCGACGCGCTGGCCGGGATAGATGAACAGCCACTTCCAATCCAGCGAGACGACCTGGACCTCCAGCGGCGGCTTGTCCGAGGCCAGCGGTTCGGCGGGATCGAGCTCGTGGGATCCGATCCAGGCCACGCCGCCCAGCAGAATGATCGTCAGCAGGGGGATGGCCCAGACGATGAGCTCAAGGCGGCCGGAATACTCGAACTCCGGCAGGTAGATTGCCCGCGTGTTGGAGGCGCGGAACCACCACGCGAAGGCAAACGTCGCGAGGATCGTCGGGACGACGATGGCGAGCATGATCGCCAGTGAATCGATCAGAATCTGCCTGTCGGCACTGCCGATCGGACCGCGCGGGTCCAGTACCGCCGGCTGGCAGGCAGCCAGCACGAGCGGTGCCAGGAGGATCGTCCAGCGGCCGGTTCGACACGCTATCCGGCCGAGGCCCCCCCAGGAACCTGTACTTCGCGTTCGTCCGCCCGGCCTCGCGCGCATCGCAAGCTTCCCTATGTCGTCGTTACCTGGCGTGGTCGCTCTGAAGTCCGTCATGGCGTGGATCCGTGCCAAAGTGAACTTCGGAGGCATCAACCGCACCGGAATCAATCGTCTGCCAGTATCCTTGTCGATCCGAAAGCTCGTTGGGGGCTGATCCATGGCACCACGAACCTTCGAAGCGGGACACAAGCATGGGTTTTAGCAACCAAGCCGCCATTGTGACAGGAGGTCACGCTTTCGACATCCAAGGTTCACTCATCAGCCGCAGCAGTCGGTTGGCGCTCGTCGCCCTAAGTCGCGAGCCGGTTGGCGTTCGCCGTGCATTCGACCAATTGGCCTGATTTGCACCGTTGACTCGTCCGGTCCGCTTCGTCAGTTTCCGGCACACCTGAGAATCACAAATAATGAAGGGACCGGAGGCGTATGGGGGGCTGCGGCCGCATCTGCATGGCGTGCGAGACGCGCCTGTGAGCAACCTGCTTGAGGCCAAAGGCCTGCACGCCGCCTATGGCGAAACCAGGGTCCTCCACGGCATCGATTTCGCGGTCCGCCAGGGCGGCGTGACGGCTTTGCTTGGTGCGAACGGTGCCGGCAAAACGACGACACTGCGTGCGATCTGCGGCATCGTGCGCACGCGCGGCGAAATCATTCTGGGCGATAAGCGTATCGACGGAATGGCAACCGAGGACATCGTCCGTCTCGGCTGCGCGCAGGTACCCGAAGGCCGCGGCACCTTCATGGAACTCTCGGTCGAGGAGAACATGCGGCTGGGCGCCTACACCCGGCCGTCACGTCAGGCCACGGCCGATTTCGAGCATATGTTCGATTACTTCCCCCGCCTGAAGGAGCGCTACAAGCAGCAGGCCGGCACCTTGTCCGGCGGTGAGCAGCAGATGCTCGCCATCGCGCGTGCGCTGCTGCTGCGGCCGCGGCTGCTGTTGCTGGATGAGCCCTCGTTCGGCCTTGCGCCGCTGATCGTGCAGGAGATCTTTCGCATCCTGAAGCGCATCAAGCACGACGAGGGCGTCAGCATCCTGCTGGTGGAGCAGAACGCCACCCTGGCGCTGGAATTCGCCGAAGATGCCTACGTGCTGGAAACCGGGCGCATCGTGATGTCGGGTTCGTCGGCGGACATCAGCAAGGACGAGGGCATTCGCCGCTCGTACCTCGGTTACTAGGGGGACACGATGCTCGCGGGCGTCATCCATCAGATCATGTCCGGTATCGCCACCGGCGGTATCTACGCCAGCGTCGCGCTGGCCCTGGTGATGATCTACCAGGCCACCCATCACGTGAACTTCGCCCAGGGAGAGATGGCGACCTTCTCCACCTACATCACCCTGACCCTCATCAATGCCGGCTTCCCCTACTGGGTGGCGATGCTCCTCGCAGTGATCGTGTCGTTCATCATCGGCGTCACCATCGAGCGCACCCTGATGCGTCCGCTGGCGAACGCGCCGGTGCTGGCCTCGGTCGGCGTCTTCGTCGGGCTGCTGCTGATCATCAACAGCCTGAGCGGCTGGATCTTCGATTACTCGAGCAAGGAGTTTCCCTCGCCGTTTCCGGACCATCCGATGCTGGGCGGCTATCTGTCGGGGCACGAACTGGGCTCCACGGTGGTGACGATCCTCGTCCTGATCAGTGTCTATCTGTTCTTTCGCCACA
>DASWON010000006.1:0-12032 GCA_036398735.1 Rhodopila sp. | reverse complement strand
CTAGTGATCTTGCCGCCATCGGCATGCTTGGGCGAGATCGCCGCATTGTTGATCAACGCGTCGAGCCGCCCGCCGGCGATTCGCCGGATCTCCGGCAGTGCATCGCGCACCACATCGACGTCCGACAGATCGAGCTGGATGTGATTTCGCTCCCCGCCCGGCCAGGGACAGCGGGGGTCGAACGCCTGACGGGAGATCGTCAGCACCCGCCACCCCTCGCTGCTGAAACGCTTGACAGTGGCATGACCGATGCCGCGGCTGGCACCGGTCAGCAGCAGAACAGGTTCTTCGCCGGGGAACATGATCCATATCCTTTACACTGCATGAGCACGCGAACCTGCGACAGTATCACGGCATGGCGACGGAATCACCAGCCAGCGAATTTGCCGGACCCGCGAAGATCGCTCTGGTTTTGGCGATGATCCCGCCGCCTGCAAGACCGTGCGCGGGCGAGGTGCTCGCGGCTCATGCCTATTACCCTTGCCCTGCGTGTCGATCCTGTCCGACGATAGCAGTTCTGTCGACGGCAACGCACCTGTGAGAGAAGCCTCAGGCCTGCCACAACGACGATCGACTTCCACGATTGGGATGACCCAGTATGCCGCTCGTGTTTCCCGTGCCCACGCTCGACCACGTTGTGGTCAACGCCCGCGACCGCATCGATGACGCCGCGCACACCTTCCGGCGCCTGGGATTCACGCTGACACCGCGCGGCTATCATACGCTGGGGTCGATCAACCACCTGGCGATGTTCGGGACGGATTATCTGGAGTTGATCGCGGTACCATCCGGTGGCGATAGTCGGCCCGAGGTCATGAGTGCCCCGATCGGCCTCAATGCCCTGGTCTTCGGGACCGAGAACGCCGCCGCGACGCATGAAGCCTTGCTGCGCAACGGCGTCCGGATCGAGCCGCCCCAGCAATTTTCCCGCCCGGTGGAAATCGCTGGTGCGCCGGACGGCGGCTCACGCGACGCGGCGTTCCGAACCACGCGGCTGCCCGGTGACAGCACGCTCGCGGGGCGGCTGTATTTCTGCCAGCACCTTACACGCGACCTCGTTTGGCGCGACGAATGGCGGCATCATGCCAATGGCGCGGTCGGCATCGCCCGCGCGGTGATCGCAGCAGAGGAACCGGGTCTGCTCGGCAGCCTGTTCGCCCGCATGTTCGGTGGCGATGCGGTCCGCCCGACGGACGACGGGTGCGCCTTGATCCTCGGCCTGTCGCGTTTCGACGTGGTCACGCCAACCGCGTTATGGGAGATGTTCGGCGGGGCAGCGCCAGACAGCCGCGGGCGGCGCGACTACATGGCAGCGCTGACGATCCGCACCTTGTCGCTCGACGCGGTGGAGACCGCACTCGAGGCCGGTGGTATTCGGGGATGGGATCGCATTGGCACCAGCGTGCTGGTCCCGGCCCAGGAGGCGTTTGGCGTGACAATCGAATTCAGCGTGTGATGCCAGGCATCGACGCTGGCAGGTATGCGCGCGAGGTGACGCGGCGGCTGCGCACGGAGGTGGCGTGGCGACCGCGCGCGGAGGAATTATGGCGGCTGCGCGCGACATCGATGAGATACCCACCAGCCCGAGTCGCCAAGGCGTCGCACAGTTCGGCCTGCCTGGCGTTGAGCCAGGCCGCGGGCCAGCGATCCGCGTAGGCATGCGGCGGCAAGCGTTCCGGCGCATCGGGCGTTTCCCCGGCGTGCCGTCCAGCCGGTGGACGGCCACGTCGCAAGCCGGGCCAGCGGTAACGTTTGTTTAATTAATCCGTGCCCAATCTAGTGCGTGACCATCCTCGCCCCCCCGCTGACCGAGTTTCGCTACCCAATGACGTTCAGCAGCCGGGGATGCGTCATGCCACTGACGACGCCGCTGCTTGCGGGGACCCGGGTCAGGACGGCTGAACGTATGGGCGTCGAACTGGTCGTGCCTCGGCCGTCCGCCGATCGCGGGATTTATGTCCTGCACTGGCGCGCGGTGCGGGACCTTTGCACGCCGACACTACACGACACCGTGCTGTTCGAGCGCTGCTCAAGCCTCACCTCGGTCGCACCCGCACGTGTCCGTGACGCCGCTTTGACGGTCGCACGTGAGGGCTTTGCAGGCCGGCAAGCGGCATCGGCCGCCGCAGTCGCGATCATCCAGGACGGCACCGAGCGTCTGCGAGCCGAAGCGGAGTTCCTGACGGCACTGGTTGATCAGGTGAATGCTGCCAGGCCGACCACGTCAGCCGCGGCTGCGCCGGCGCCCGATCTCCAGCAACGCGTCGGCACCGCGCTGGCGAAGATCATGCCTGCGCTGGAGCGCCCGATGGCGCAGTTGATCACGAGCCTGACGGCGATCAGCGACGCTTTCGCACCTGTCGGCGTCGCCGCCGCAGACTGCGCTGCCCGCATCCCCAGGCTGCTGACCCGTCTCGAGCAGACCTTCGACAGCCTGTCAGGGTGGCTGAATGCCAGCCCCGACAACGATCTCGACGGCCTGGGTAAGGCCATCGCGCTCGCTCTGAGGATCGCCCTCGAATGCGGCATGAGAGTGTTGGACGCGACCCGATCGGCGTTGACGGATCCGATGGCTTTGCTGCGACGATGGCTCGTCGACCCAGGCGGCGTCCTGGCGCAGGCGACGCGATGCGACTGGCTGCTGGATGGCTGGGAGCGGCTCTGCCTGCTTTGGCTCTCGGCCGACACCTGGGCCTCTCGACGAGCCGTCCTGCTGGAGATGGCACCGCTGGTGCCCGTTCTACCACGTGAAGTCCTGGACTGGACCGATGCGCCCATGCCGGAGTCAGCCACCCGGGCGGTCTGCCAGGTTGTCAGCCGCCGGGACGACTGGCGCACCGGTGGATCCGCATTCGCGCTGATCGAGCGCAACGAAAAGCTGCTTGCCATGCGCACCTGACCGATGAGCACAGAGCCGGCCCTCCTTGTCCACGATCCAGGTATCCGAGCGTTGAGAAGCGCCCTCCAGGGTGCGCGCGATCCGCAGATCGTTCGTATTGTGGCGTCGGTGGATGCCATGATGCGGCGCGGTCCGGCCGACCTCTTGATCGAGCCGCTGCGCCGGCGTCTGGCGCGGTTGCGGCCGCCCCGGCCGCTGCGCTTCGGTCGTCTGCTGTTTCATCCGCTCGATCTGCTCGTCGTGCCGACCGCCCGTTGGCGGCCGGGACAGCCGGTTATACCGCGCACCGCGCTGACGCCGCTGGCCGAACACGTCCGCATGACGATGGGTGCGGCCGGGGCGGCGATCGAGAAGGAACTCGCCGGTCGGACGACCGACGATGGCGAGCTGATCTCGGAGCTGGGCCGGTCATTGTGGCCAGGGGCCGGTGCCATCCTGGCTGATACCGCGGCGCCGCGGACCTGGACCACGACTCGCCTCGGCCATCGGAACTACCGCAGATTGGCCGGCGTCGTGGCATCGCTGCTGGCCGAGGCCGCCATCGTCGACACCTTGCGCGCGGAAGCCGCCACCGGCCTGCTGCAACCGGATCCCGAGGTGATCAACGGGATTCTGCGCCGCATGAGCCGGGCGGACGACGCGGCGCTTCCGATGATGATCGCACTCCTGCTCGACGGTGTGTCGGACGCCGCCGCGCTGCTGCCCTCCCGGCCGACGCGGCATGAGGCTTCGGCGATGCAGGCCTCTATCGCCGAGGCGTCCGACCTTTTGCTGTGGCACCTCGATCGGGAAGAAGGCGCTGAAACACGTGTCGCGGCAGGGACACTCGCCGACGCGAGCGCTGCCGTGAAACGAATTGCCGCGCTGCTGCAGCAGCTGGACGCCGTTAACGTGGACCCGAAGCGACGAGACCGGCTCCGTGCGGTGCGCCAGCGCCTGGACGCGGACTGCAAAGCTAGGTTCGTATCCGGATTGCAGGACGAACTGCTATCCCCCCTGCAACACGTGGGCGTCCCACCCGAACCGGCCCGCATTCCGGCTATCGAATCTGCGGCACGCGGCTTGCGCCGGCTCGCGGTTGAGGGACGGGCCGTCGGCAGCGGAGCAACCTACCGTCTGCTGCTGGACAAGGCGGCGACCGTGATCAAGAGCGCCGCGATGCGGGACAGGCTGGCAGCCGTGGATCAGCTGCGTCTGGTGGAGATCCTCATCGGATCCGACGCCGCTCTGGCGCTCCTCGAGCAACAGCGCTGACCGATGGCTGGTTCGGCAGGTGCGCAATCAACCGCCCATATGGACTCGCATCACGGCCGGGCTTAACCCGATGGGAGCGTTGCGGCAGGAGGAGACAAGCGTGGAGGAAGTCGATTGCGTGGTGGTGGGCGCCGGGGTGGTCGGGCTGGCCGTTGCGCGCGCGCTGGCAATGGCGGGCCGTGAGGTCATCGTCCTGGAGGCGGCGGAGGGCATCGGCACCGAGACGTCCTCGCGCAACAGCGAGGTGATCCACGCTGGCATCTACTATCCCGCCAACAGCCTGATGGCTCGGTTCTGCGTCGCGGGCCGCCGAATGTTGTATTCCTACTGCGCGGAGAAAGGCGTGCCGCATGTGAACTGCGGCAAGCTGATCGTCGCGACCAGCCAGCAGGAAGACGCGATGCTGGCCGGCATCAAACAGCGGGCGGAGACCAACGGCGTGGAGGGGATGCGCGTGCTGACCGCCGCCGAAGCAATCGCGCTAGAGCCGAACCTGGTCTGCACCAGCGCCCTGTTGTCACCCGCCACCGGGATCATCGACAGTCACGCGTACATGGTGGCGTTGCAGGGCGACGCCGAGAACGCCGGCGCGGTCCCGGTATTCTTCAGCCCGGTGCGCGGCGGTCGTGTCGCCGGGCGGGCGATCGAGATCGATGTCGGTGGCGCCGACCCGATGACGGTGCGGTGCCGGCTGCTGATCAATTCAGCCGGGCTGCATGCACCGGCCCTGGCCGGGCGGATCGAGGGGATGCCGCGCGATCGTGTGCCAACCGCATACTACGCAAAGGGGAATTATTTCACGCTGTCGGGACGGTCGCCGTTTTCGCGGCTGATCTACCCGGTGCCGGTGCCGGGCGGCCTCGGGGTGCACCTGACAGTCGATCTCGGCGGTCAGGCGCGGTTCGGCCCGGATGTGGAGTGGATCGAGACGATCGATTACACGGTCGATCCGTCGCGGGCAGACGGTTTTTATGCTGCGGTGCGGAGGTACTGGCCGGGCTTGAAGGACGGCGCATTGCAGCCGGGGTACGCCGGCATCCGCCCGAAGACTGTGCCTAAGGGCGCGCCGGGGCAGGATTTTGTCGTTCAGGGGCCGCAAACTCACGGGGTGGCCGGGCTGATCAACCTGTTCGGGATCGAAAGCCCGGGATTGACCGCCTCGCTGGCGATCGCCGATCACGTGCTGGAGGTATCCCGGACCGAATCATAACCAGTCCGCCTGCCGCGGAATCGCCGAACGATCTCTCGCGTGGCAGTTTCTCCTGACTGCGCGAGGCCGTCGGGCGGTCGTGCGGCAGGCATTGGGCTCGACTGTCCGAAGCCCCACTCCTGACCATGATCATCGCCCGGCGGCAAGGGAACCCGGCTGGCTCCGCTGCCGCAGCGCTGGCGTGAACCGGCCGCGATGCCGGCGGCGAACCTGCGGTCTCAGCGGCGCGGCAATTCGACCCGCACGGGCTGATCGCCGATGGCAATAACGCGATAGACTGCGAAAGCGGGTCCCGCGGCGCCGGGTCGCGCCACGTTGCCGATCCGCTCCACCGCGGTCCACATCGTCGGATCGGGCGGCTCGCTGCGACGAGCGTCGCGGATCAGCAGACCGGCTTGTCCCGCAATGGATGCGACGGGCAGCGTCGTCAGCCTCCAGCGCTCCTCTGCGCCGACCACCATCGTTCCCGGAGGCAGCCACCAGGCCAGCTCACTCGCCGCACCATACCCATCGGCCGCCACAAATCCGGCGGTGCCCCCCTGCGATGCCTCCACCTGCCGGGCGAAACCGTCCCATCCGGCGAGGCGAATGGCGATCGGGTCGAGGTGCGGCGGCAACGGGATCAGTCCCGTCGCAGCCCGCACATAGGCCAGGCCGGTGATCATCAGTCCGAGCGCGGACGCCCCGATCCACCAGCGCCGACGCACCGCCAGCCCACCGGCGGCAACTGCCAGAGCCGGGTAAATGATCGCGGGCCAGTTGCCCTGCACCCGGTCGCCGATCGCATGCTGCACGAACACCAGTACCGGCGGCAGCGACAGCGCGGCCAGCAGGGACCAGGCCGGGTCCCGTCGCCGCCAGGCATGCCGAACGGCGACGATGAACCCGGCCATACAGAGGACCCAGACGAGAGGGGTCGCGAGGCCGATCTGTCCACCGACCAACTCCGCCAGGAAGCCGACCGCTCGCACCGGCCGCCAGTCCCCGACGCGGCCGCCCTGCCGGAGGAAGCCTGCCCAGTCATGCGCGGCATTCCACGCCAGCACCGGCACGAACAGCAACAGGCCGATCACGCCAGCCACCCAGGGCTGCCAGCGGCGCAGCCACGGCCGTACTTGGGGCACCAGCAGGACCCACAGCCCAACGCCGATCCAGAGGAACAACGCGGTGTACTTGCTGTCCAGCGCCAGTCCGGCGAACACGCCTGCGGCCAGCCACCAGACGCCGCGGCCACCGGCGGCGACATGCGCCACAGCCCACAGCGTCGCGGTCCAGAAGAACAGGAGCGGCGAATCCGGGGTCATGATGACCGCGCCGACGCCCAGCAACAGCGAAGCGTTCAGCAGCATGACCGCCACGATGCCAGCATTCCTGTCTGGAAGCAGGAGCCGAGCGGCATCAAACAGCATGCAGGATGCCACCGCCGCCGCCAGGGGACCCAGGAGCCGTACTCCGAGGGCGCTCTGCCCAGCAAGGAGGGTTCCACCTCTGATCCACAGCGCGACCATCGGTGGATGGTCGACGTAGCCCGGCGCCAACGCATGTGACCAAACCCAGTAATAGGTCTCATCGGGCGCCAGCGGGACGGTGGCAGCGACCAGCAGCCGGACCAGCGTCAACGCCGCCAGAAAGGCCGGCCATCCGATCCCCATCGGCTCCGGTCGCTGGCGGGTGATCATCATCGCACGGTGCACCCGGCCAAACCTGCGCTGGCGAGGTTATGAGACCGAGCCCGATGCAGATCCGCCGGACGAGCGTGCGTCCAGGTGATCACGGTTAGAGACCGGATGCCCGGCGTCGGACTGGCCGCGCTGATCCACGAACGGCCTAGCCTCACTTCGGGCGTGAACCTGCGGTCACCTCGACCGCCAGACAAGGGTCGCCGAGACCGCGTAATTCCATACCACCCCGATCATGGCGCCGATGCCGCCGGCAACGGTCCAGGTCGTGTGCTGCTCGTACAGCACCTGGGCGATGCCGACGTTGGCCACAGCGCCGAAGCCGCAGACTACCATGAACAGGATCAGCCCGCGCCAAAGCCTCGGGCCCCTCAGGCGCTGATCGCGATACGTGATGGCGTTATTGAGCTGGAAATTGAAGACCATCGCGATCACCGTAGCAATCGCCTGTCCGGCCTCGAAACTAAGCGGGGTCGTGTGGCGCAAGAGCCCCAGGACCGCCAGGTGGACGAAGACGCCGAGGGCGCCCACGAGAGCAAACGAAAAGAAGCGCAGCGGGAGCAACCCGCCAAACACCTTGTCGAGCAGGAGGCCGGCGAACTGGATCATGACCAGCGCGTCCATCTTGCTCTCGCCGGCGGTGCGTTCGCGGAACCGCGCCGGGACCTCCAGTACACGCAACGGCGCGTTGCTGCTGAGTATGAGGTCGAGGAGGATTTTGAAGCCCTGACCGTTGAGTCCGCGCGCTAGATCCTCGAACAGCGGGCGCGGCAGCATGAAAAAGCCGCTCATCGGATCGGTCAGACGGACCGGCAGGAACGCCTGAGCCAGCCGGATCCCCCCGTCGGACAGAACATGCCGCCAGCGGCTTGACAGGCCGGCGTTATCGCCGCCCTCGACGTGGCGACTGGCGACGGCAAGATCATATCCCCCTGCACGTAATGCCTCCAGCATCATCGGCATACGGGTTTCGTCATGCTGCAGGTCACCATCGATGACTGCAACATAGGCGGCCGAGGACGATAGCGCGCCCTCGATCACGGCGGAGGCCAAGCCACGGCGCCCGATCCGGCGGATACACCGTACCCGCCTGTCCCGCTGAGCGATGCGACGCACTTCCTGCGCCGTGCCGTCGGGACTGTTGTCATCGACATAGATGACTTCCCAGGGAATGCCCGCCAGAGCGACATCCAATTTGGCGATCATCGGCGCCACGTTCGGACGCTCATTAAAGCAAGGCACGACAACGCTCAGCACGGCGGTACCGTCGAGCCGCTCGGCCGCAGGGGTTTCCGCCTGGTGGATCATATCGGGCATCGGGTTCCGGTCGGTTCGGCCTGCGCGTCGTGAGCGCCGGAATACTAGACACTTGTTTTGGGTCAAGAGCATCGGAAAAACTCAACTCTGGGTTGAATTCACGTTTGCGGATAATATGATTGTATGCTTGCAAATTTAGACACAGTTATCCATATAACGGAACTACCCCGAGCGTGTCGGGCCTGGAAAATGTATCATGAATCGACTCTTTCTTCATAGAATTGTACTGATTGCACCCCTCCTGGGGTTGGCCGCTACGCCCACGCGCGCCGGAATCTTATCCGACAGCGACATATTCAGTCAGTTCAACGTCGTTGTTTTTGGCGACTTTTCCAGCTCGGCCGACGTTGAGGGGCGTACCGTCGTCGGCGGCAACCTGACGCGCGGAGCGACCTTTGAACTCAAACCGGGAAGTGCGGCTTCATCGTCTTTTTCTGCGCTAACTGTCTACGGTTCTTCGACGTCGGCCAACAGCTTCAATATCGTCAATTCGGGTGGCGTCACCATTCTGGGGACCAATCGCTCAAACATCACAATGGCCAATGGCGGCAGCGTTTACATCGGCGGCGCGAACGCTGCCGGTGGTGCGGCAAACACGGGCGCGATCACAGCCAATGGCAATGCCTCGATCGGGATCAACGGCAGCAGTTACGCGGACCTGACGCTGAACGGCGGCGGCACCATCAAGGTAAACGGCAATGTTTCCGGCAACATCAGCGGCGGCCCCTTGACCTACACCGGATCCCGTAGCGGCAACCTCAATGGCGGCGCGACAGCCACGCAGGTCGGCAATCTCACCCTGAACCCGCCAGCCAGTACGGTTGCATCCTTTGCCACCACATTCCAGACGCAATTGACCGCGCTCTCTGCCCAGTTGGACGCCTTGGCGCCAAACAGTTCGACAGTCTCGTCGAACGGAAAGATCACCTTCAATGCCGCTCCGAATTCCAGCGGCGTCGCTGTCTTCGACATCAACACGGCACTCTTCGCCGCCAACTCGACGGTCCAGATCAACCTGGACGGGGCCACGTCCGTGATCATCAACGTCGACGTGGACAGCTGTGTGGCGGACAACTGCTCGTTCTCGCTACCCAACAGCGTGAATTTCTCCAACCCGACCGACTATGCATCAGCGGTTTTGTGGAACTTCGTGAATGCGACCGGTCTGACGTTCACCAATGAATTCGGCGGGTCGGTCCTCGCTCCATTCGCCAGTGTCAGCAACAGTTCGCCAATCGACGGCACGCTGGTGGCTGCGAGCTTCACCGGCACCGGCGAACTGCACAGCTACCCGTACACCGGGGCTCTTCCCTCTGCGACGCCGGCGCCAGAGCCCGCCAGCCTGGCACTCATCGCCACCGGCATCGTGGGCCTCGGCGTCGGGCGTCGGATCGGATCACGCCGCGTCCGTTGACCGCGTCAAGTCTGGAAACGGTGACTGACTTCGGGAGCCGAGGCTCGCGGAGCCGCCCGCACGAAGGCGGCTCATGCTGCGCTGCTAACGATGCTGCCTATCGTCCCAGGGTCGGCATCGTGAACTCCGGCCCCCGTCGGGTTCCGGCGGTCCAGCGCTGGGTTACCGCCTTGTATCGTGTATAAAACCGCACGCCCTCCGGCCCATAGATGTGATGGTCGCCAAACAGCGAGTGCTTCCAGCCACCGAATGAATGGAACGCCATCGGCACCGGAATCGGCACGTTGATCCCGACCATTCCGATCTGGATCGCCTGAGTGAAATCACGCGCCACCCCGCCGTCATTGGTGAACAGAGCGACGCCGTTGCCGTATTCATGGGCGTTGATAAGCCGCGTCGCCGTGGCGACGTCCGGCGCGCGCACGACGGACAGCACCGGCCCGAAGATCTCATCCTTATAGATGCGCATGTCCGGCGTGACGTTGTCGAACAGGCAGCCGCCGAGAAAGAACCCGTTCTCGTAGCCTTGCAGCTTCAGTCCCCGGCCATCCACGACGAGATCGGCGCCCTCCTTGACCCCCAGGTCCACATACCCGCGAACCTTTTCCAGATGCTCGCGGGTGACGAGCGGTCCCATCTCCGCATCCGGATCGACGCCGGGCGCGACCTTCAGCGCACGCACCCGCGGAGCGAGTTTCGAAATCAGCGCGTCACCCGCCGATCCGACGGTTACAGCGACCGACACGGCCATGCAGCGCTCACCGGCCGCACCATAGGCGGACCCCATCAGCGCATCGACCGCATCATCAATGTCGGCATCCGGCATAACGACAAGGTGGTTATTCGCTCCGCCCAGCGCCTGGACCCGCTTCCCATGCGATGTGCCGCCGCGATAAATCGTCTCAGCGATCGCAGTGGACCCGACGAAGCTGATCGCGGCGATTCCCGGATGGGCGATGATCGTTTCGACTGCCTCGCGACCGCCCTGCACGACCGAGAACACGCCGTCGGGCAACCCCGCCTCCTTCAGCAGATCGGCCAGCTTCAGGGACGCCGAGGGATCCTTCTCAGACGGCTTCAGGACGAAGCAGTTGCCGGTGGCGAGCGCGACCGGGATCATCCACAGCGGCACCATGATCGGGAAGTTGAATGGCGTGATACCGGCGACGACGCCCAGCGGCTGACGGATCGACCAGGCGTCAATCCCCGTTCCGACCTGATCAGTGTACTCGCCCTTGAGCAGATGCGGGATGCCGCAGGCGAACTCGACCACCTCGAGGCCACGTTGCACTTCGCCATCCGCGTCAGAGAGGACCTTGCCGTGCTCGCTGGTGATGATTTCGGACATTTCGCGGCGATCCCGCTCAAGCAATTCTTTCAGCTTGAACATGACGCGGGCACGGCGCAGCGGCGGCGTGTTCGCCCACGCAGGCCAGGCCGCGCTGGCGGCGGCGACGGCTTTGTCCACCTCGGCGGCATCGGCCATAGCGACCTTCGCTGTGACTTCGCCAGAGGCCGGATTGAAGACGTCGCCAAACTTGCCGCTGGTGCCGGCGATGTGCTTGCCGCCGATGAAGTGACCGATCTCGCGCATGCTGGTTCCTCCGAGGACTTCGCAGGGACGTAGAACACAAGGGCGCCAGGGTCCAGACGCCGCCATCTGCGGAAACGCAGTACGGGCTTTTCATCCGATGTGCCGACACGGATCGGCAGTCGCCGGAACGTTGCCACAGGCCAGGGAAATGGCCCTCTGTGGGAGCCATCACTGGTACCGGGACAACGATTGGCACCGGGACGAGGCACCACTGCGTTCCAGACATACCACCGTTCGAGGCGGCCACGACGGGACGACCGCGTATTGCTTGCGTCACGCCGCCGGTGCCGTTAACGGTGCGTCCTCGGCGCACTATATGGATGGCGTCGCAAACAGGAGAGTGTCATGGCTTACAGGGTCGCGGTTGTCGGCGCCACAGGGGCGGTCGGTCGCGAAATGCTGAAAACCCTGGCGGAGCGGAACTTCCCGGTGTCGGAAGTCATCGCGCTCGCGTCCGGCCGGTCCGCCGGTTCGGATGTCTCCTTCGGCGAGAAACAGGTGCTCAAAGTCCGCAGCCTGGACACGTTCGACTTTGCCGGAACGGACATCGGCCTGTTCAGCCCTGGCGCCTCGGTCTCGGCAGTCCACGCCCCGCGGGCTGCGGCACAGGGATGCGTCGTGATCGACAACACCAGCCAGTTCCGGATGGATGCCGACGTCCCGTT
>DASWON010000005.1:0-2473 GCA_036398735.1 Rhodopila sp. | reverse complement strand
GCCAGGGGGAGGCGCCAGGGGGAGGCCCAGTGGGAGGCCAGGGGGAGGCCAGGGGGAGGCCCAGTGGGGAAGACGCCCTCGGCTGGCGCGCATGACGGACAGTCCCGTCGCGCCGGCGCAGGCGTCGATGACCGGCATGTCGCCGGACCGCCGATCACTGCCGACTGTAGCGGCCTCGACGGGTCCAGCCGGTGCAATCAAACCTGTGCGGTTTGTCACGTAGTCTCCATGCAACCCCGAGGTCGGACAGTTCAAAATCACATGGGCCTGTTCGAGTTGTTCAGGTCACCCCCAATGGGACGATCGCCGCGGGTGCACCGGCACAGGCATCCCGGACAGTCGATCATCCCAGCAATCAGGAATTCAGTCATGAAGTTATCCAGCATCTCGCCGATCGTCATGGGCGCTTGCCTGCTCGTGGCGGTGCCTGCCCTGGCGCAGCCGGCGACGCAGAAACCCCATACCCAGGCCACCCCGACCACGACCGGAGCCACCAAGGTATCCAAGCAACACACCGACGGCGATAGTCCCACCGTGGTTGGCCCGGCCAGCAAAGCCTACAAGCAGCAAACCCAAAGCCTGAGCCATTCCGACGGCACGCCGCGCAACGTGGTGAAGCAGAACTAATGCGGTGGTTCTGAAGTCCGCCACATCGCAGACCCGCAGCAAAGTGGACTTCAGAGTTATAAAGCACAAAACGACGGTTTGCCGGTGTCCGGTCCCGGCGCTCGCTACCCGCGACGTCGGCTGAACAGACCCGGCAAATCAACGGCTGGTCGGCAAGCCTGACGGTTCCTTTCGTCAGATTTTGACCGCCACGGTCCGCGTCGGTTCGAAAGTTCGCCAGGGGTTCATCCACGGCCCGGCGAACTTTTGGATCGGACACTGGAGCGCTTTACCCCGGCGTGTATGCACTTTAACTGGCTTCGTCTTGCCCGGCGCTCGCTGCATGGCTCGGGCGGCCGAGCGCCGAACCGGCCACCCACGACGTGCAGCCTGCCGAAGTGCAACTCGTGGCTACACGGCGCCCCCCTGGCCCGCGAGCCCGGTGATGACATCCGAGGGCGCCCACCCGCGTGCGCTTCACTCACCGCGCAGAATGGCTTTTCTCAATGTCCACGGAGGCGCTCGGTGAGCGCCTGATCGCCCCGCGCTCGCCATGTCACGGCGGGACCTGCTCACCCCGCATTCGCCGCGCGGTGCCGCGAGCACAGGGGGACGCGCGAGCGACATGACCGCACGACACGACACGCCGCCGCGCGCCGACCCGGGACGCCCCTAAAGGGCGCGGTGCCGACGGCCGGCGACCCAGTGCGCGAACGGCAGACGCCGCGCCGCCGTCGCACCCGCAAACGGTTGCTCCCGGCCTGGCTGATCCCTGCCCGCCGGCTCGGTGACCGATCCCGACCCGGACTCCAGCCGGCGGTCCAGCCGGGGCGCCGCGGCCAGAAGCGAGCGTGTGTACGGGTGAGCGGGGGCGGCGAATACCTCGGCCGTCGGGGCGCACTCGACGATCTGGCCACGATGCATGATCGCCACCCGGTCGGACATCCGCTCCACCACCGACAGGTCGTGCGAGATGAACAGATAGGTCAGGCCAAGCGCCTGCCGCAGGTCCATCAGCAGGTTGAGCACCGTCGCCTGCACCGACATGTCCAGGCCCGATGTGGGCTCATCCAGGATCAGCAGGCGCGGCCGCAGCAGCAGGATGCGGGCCAGGGCGACGCGGCGAAGCTGACCGCCGGAGAACTCGTGCGGATACCGCCGCCCGGCGTCCGGCTGCAGGCCCACGGCCACCAGCATCGCGTCGACCTGCTCGGCGCGCTGCTTCGCGGAGCGCACCCCGTGGATCAGCAACCCCTCGCGCAGCGTGGCCCCGACGCTCCACCAGGGATCGAGCGCGGCGCCGGCGTCCTGGTGCACGTATTGGATCGCGGAACGGCTCTTGCGTGCCTGGTCCGATGCGGCGTTGCCGACGGGCTGCCCGTCCAGCAGGATCTCGCCCGCGGATTCGCGCTGCAGCCCCAGGATGGTGCGCCCCAGCGTGGTCTTGCCGGAGCCGGATTCGCCGACCAGGGCAAAGATCTCGCCCGGCGCGATCGAGAGGTTCACGCCATCGACCGCCCGCACCGGGGGCACGGTCTTGCGGAACCAGCCGCGCGAGCCGCCCAGCAGAACCGAGACGTCGCGCAGTTCGAGGATCGGACCGGTGCTCATGCCGGGTGAACGCACCGAACATCGGCGCCGGACGGGCGCAGGGCCGCCACCGGCAAGGCCGCGGTGCAGACCGCTTCCATATAAGTACAGCGCGGTGCAAAGCGGCAGCCGGAGGGCATCCGCAACGGTGAAGGCACGCTGCCGGGAATCCCGACGAATGACGTCGCCCGCTCCGGATGGCAGGCGAGCAGCGCCCGCGTGTACGGATGCGACGGCGCCTTCAGGACCGCGTCCACCGGCCCAGCCTCAACCGTAT
>DASWON010000004.1:0-9912 GCA_036398735.1 Rhodopila sp. | reverse complement strand
GCTGGCGACGAGGGTATTCGTTCCGCTCGACCCGGCGGCGTTCAGTGTCTCGTTTCCGGCGCCTGCGGCGTAGAGGAGATTGCCGGCACCGAAGTAGGTGAGGTTGTTGCCCGCTGATCCGAACAATGTGGCTCCGCCGGGTGCCACGCCGGACACGGTGTCGTTGCCGCCGGAACCGTCGAGGATGCCGCCGGTGCCGCCCACAATGATGTTCTTGCCCGACCCGCTAAGCACGGTCGCCGCCGTGGTGCCACCGACAAACGTGAGCCCGCCGGTGCCGCCGAAGACGAACAACCCACTGCTGCCGGCACCCGCGGTGACCGTCGTCGGGCTCGCTAGGCCGGCGACCGTGTCGTTGGTGCCCATGTCCAGCACGTTCAGCGTGGTGCCAGCGCTCACGCCGCCAAACACCAGGTTCTGGCTGCCTGTGGTCGTGATCGTGGTGTTGCTGTTGAACGCGGCAACCGTTTCCTGCGATCCGCCGAGCGTCACCGCCAGGCCGCCGACGCTGCCGCCGGCGCCGAAGATCAGGCTGTGGGAGCCGGAGGCGTTGACGGTGGTAAGACCGACGCCCGCGACCACGGTGTCCTGGCCGCCGGAGAGCACGTCGCTGAGGCCCGAGGTAAAGATCAGGTTCGAGCCGTTGTCGGTCGCCACCGTGCCGATGCCGGTCGCCGCAACCGTGTTATTGCCGGGGCCGGACGAGATCACATACGAACCATTGGCGGTGATCAGGTTATTGCCACCGGTCGCCGCGACCGTGCTCTGCCCGGTAACGTTGAAAGAGCCGCCTGCGGTGCCTGCCAGAAGCGTCAGGTTCGAGCCCGACAGCGTTGATGGTGCGGAAGCGACATCAACGACATAGGCGTAACCAGGGGGAACCGTTGCGCTACCGCCAACCGTTCCGCTCAGGATCAGTTCCGACTGGGTCCCGCCAGAAGGCGCCGGCGCTCCTGGGATGGAGGCAGCAAACGTTCCGGTCGTGACGGAAAGGTTGCCAGCACCATCCACGGTCGAAAGTAATGCACCGATCTGGGACGCGAGGTGCAGAACGTCACCAGTACCTAGGGACAGGGTAACCGCCCCTGACGTACCTGGCACTGTAACACTTGAAACTGCCATAGTATACTCCGTCCAGAAACTTCGATCGAAGGCCGTCTGGCTTCCAGATCATTGATATTAAGTGCCGACCAAAGGTCGCTTAGCGCAATCATCCTGCAGGGAACCGTGGGACCAGCCGCTATCGGTCCACGTCCCGTTGTGCATATGCAGCATATACATTCCCGCGATGGAGGCAAGACCAAAATGCATTGCCCGAGACCAAAATGTTCCGCAAACCGCGACCTGATGACCGCTACCGTACCATTGGCTTATGGCCGGAACTGATTGATCTTTCATCAAGTACCTCCAGATGCCAGAGCGCCAACGGAATATTACGCTCTATGTCGGCAGGGCGTTACAACCTTCATCCGGAATACAACTATAGATTGTAAGTCTCAAAATATACACAGACGGTTGACGGCTCAGTTAGGCTACCGTTATGGTAACAAGCGCCTCCTGGACCGTAATGACGACCCAGTACTGTTTCGATTTGGGAGGTTCGTGCCAAAAAAACGACCTGCCTGCGGAACACAAGCTCCGGATTAGCCAAATAATCAGGCCGTGCTACTCAAAGAACAATATTGGCACCCGCCATGCCTCCAATGCCGCGGCCGTCGGTCTGCGACGGCCGTCACCCAGCCCAAGGCTCCCAAATTCAGACTGTCCCCAGGTCAATATGGGCCAGGTGCGGGCCGGCGCCCGATGTCGATCATCCTGGGACTGCCCGCGTCGCCAAGGCCCGCCGGGGTCCGGCGGGCCTTGATGAAGTCCTGGCGGGCCTGATGCGCCGCTGAGGGCCGAGGCCGCTGAACGCGCGGCCTGTGTCTGTGTGTCGCCGCCGCTACCGCCCTGCGGCGCGTGCGGCAGGCCGGAGCCTCAGAGCCCGCGAAACACCGGCCGGCGCTTCTCCATGAACGCCCGCCGGCCCTCGATGAAGTCCTGGCTGTCAAAGCAGGCCTGCACGAGCCTATCGCACGCCTCCAGGTCCGCCTGCTCACCGCGCACAAGTTCACTTACGGTACGTTTCAGCGCGTGCATCGTCATCGGCGCGTTTTCGCTGATAGTCGAACAATACCGCTGGGTGTATTCCATGAGCGCGTCGTCCGGCACGACCCGGTTGACCAGGCCCATCTCCCGCGCCTCTCCCGCTGAGAAATGCCGGGCGGTGAAGAAGATCTCCTTGGTGAAGGTTGGCCCGACGAGCTCCATCAGCTTCTTCACCCCGGAGGCGCCATAACCAAGGCCAAGTCTGGCGGCCGGAATGCCGAAGCGAGCGCCTTCGTTGGCGATCCGGATGTCGCACCCGATGGCGATCGCCAGTCCGCCGCCAATGCAGAACCCGCGGATCATCGCGATCGTTGGCTTGGGGCAGGCAAACAAACGCCGGCTGGCGACACCGCTGACCATCTCATAATGGGCGTTGCTCTCCTGCGAAGAGCGAGCCTTCTCAAATTGTGAGATGTCAGCGCCTGAAACAAATGCCTGATCCCCGGCGCCGCGCAAAACGATTACCCGGACTGCCGGATCCTGCTCGAAACGATCGAGAATCATCGGGATAGCTTCCCACATGTCCAGCGACACTGCGTTGCGCCGGGCCGGCTTGTTGAAGGTCATCCAGCCGATTGGACCATCGATCTCGGCAAGCATGTTCTCGGTCGGGAGTGGGATGTTCACAGGGCTTCTCCTTTGAGGTTGGATCGGGTGACGGTTGGAACCGCGGCGAGGCGGGCCATCTTTCATTCAAACCACCTCGCCCGCGCGCGTACCGGTCGCCGGTGCGGTGACCGGTGGCGGCCAGTCCGACTCGGCCGGGTGAACGGCATATTCCCAGCATTCGACCAGGTATGCACGATCCCCGATCGCGTCGGGACCCACCCTGTCCGCTCCGATCCACGGATCAGATCATGGCGCAGGACAATGCTCCGCGGGCGGATCCGACAGCGAAAGCCGGCCCCGGCAGCGTCGCAGGCCGACGCACCGGCCGAACCGCTCGGCCGAGCTGCCGACGATCCTCGCGGTGCATGCAGGTCAGGCGCAGCAACCCGATGCCGTCCGGCTGCGAAGCTTCCGTCCTCCTTCATGCCCGGGATCGTGCGAGCTTTCGGATCATGTAGAAATAAGGCGCCTGGCGATCCCGGCATCGTGACGGGAACGAACATGCGCATCGGGCCTTATCACAGTGCGCCTGATCAGTGGCGTCGACAGGCCGACAGCGCCGAAAGGGTTGCTGTCGGGGATCGGCACGACCTCCCGCACGGCCGGTTCGCCATCCGCCGGTTCGTCATCCGATCGCAGCATCGGCGCGGCAGGCCCCATCGGCGGTCAGCGCGTCGCCAGGGCCAGGATCAGAAAGCCCCGGGGCGCGATGAGCGGCAAATGGCGCCGGCCCGCAGGCCGCGTGAGACGCGATGACCAGGAGATCCGAGGCATGCCGAGCGGAACCCTCGCCACGAGGCGCCGACCTCGAGCAGACAGAGGTGGCAGCCGCCGGTGGTGCCCGACCTCAATCGGGCAGCCGCCTTGCTTCACGTCCTGGCGGGTCAACACCGATGGATGCCGACGCCGATATCTGCCCCGTTATTGGCTAAAACGAATTCCACCCGTTGACAAGTTCCGAGGACGGTTGCAGTTGAGCGGGCTGACACGGTCGAACTCACGTGGCGAAGCCGATTCGCCCCATATGCGCTGTCTCGCCGATGAGCGAGGCTCGGTTAAGGTGATATGCTCGACGGAAAAAAAATCATCGTGGTGTTGCCAGCCTATAACGCTGAGCGGACCCTGCGAACAACGTTCGATGAGATCCCGAAGGACATTGTCGACGACATTGTGCTGACCGATGACGCGAGTTCCGACGGAACCGCGGATCTTGCGCGTTCGCTGGGCATCCATACGTTACGGCACGACAAGAATCAAGGTTACGGAGCCAATCAGAAGACCTGCTATACTGCCGCCCTCGCGCGCGGCGCCGATATCGTGGTCATGCTGCATCCGGATTACCAGTACACGCCCCGCCTGGTGACAGCCATGGCGTCCATGGTCGCTTCCGACCAGTTCGACGTCGTCCTCGGCTCCCGCATTCTGGGCAAGGGCGCGCTGTCCGGTGGCATGCCCTTTTACAAATACGCATCCAATCGCGGCCTGACATTCGTACAGAACCTGCTCGTCGGGCAGAAGCTGTCGGAGTACCATACCGGCTACCGAGCCTGGAGCAGGGCGGTTCTGGAACGGTTGCCGTTGATGGCCTGTTCCGACGATTTCGTGTTCGACAACCAGATGCTGGCACAGGCTATCCATTTCGGATTCCGTATCGGCGAGATCTCCTGCCCGACCAAATATTTTCCAGAGGCGTCGTCGATCAATTTCTCCCGCAGCGTGACCTATGGACTCGGCGTTCTGCAGACCTCCCTGGCTTTTCGGCTGCATCGGCTGGGCCTTGTTCGAAGCCCGCTCTTCACCAATGAGCAGCGGCTCCGGCTGATGCCACTGGTCGAGCAGCCCACCTGATGGCGCAACGAAAGATCGCCTGGCTTGCCGCCGGCGGCGTCGTTCTTGTGTGTGCCGCGGTCGCTGCGATCAGCCTGCACCGGGGCGGGAACCTATCGTTGCCACATGGATCCGAGATCATTGCGGGTGTGGCCGCGCTCGGGACTTTCGGCTGGCTGGCGTTCGCGGGCCTGCAGATCGTGGTTTCCCTCAGCGGCGTCCTACCGGCTTCGGCTCTCGGGGTCGCCGCGGGCTCTATTTATGGTACAGGCCTTGGTTTCACCGTCTCTGCGGCCAGCACGCTGGCCGGCGCCGGCTTCGCGTTCGGGCTCAGCCGGTCGGTCCTGCGCCCCTGGATCGAGCGCCGGATGCGTGACAGGCAGAATCTGCGTCGCATCGATGCCGCGATTCAACGCGAAGGGTGGCGACTGGCCTGCCTCGTCCGCCTGTCGCCGGTCATGCCCTTCGCCGCGACGAGTTACATGCTCGGACTGTCGTCGATCAGCTTGCGAGATTACTGTATTGGGACCCTGGGTTCCTTGCCCGCATTGTTTGGTTACGTTGTGATCGGTGCTCTGGCGGGTGCCGGCGTTCATGATACGAGTGGCGGGGCCAGTGCCATTCGTCTCGTGTTGCTTGGCGCAGGCATTCTGGCGACCGGACTTGTCACCATTCGTATCGGCAGGATCGTGGCTGCGGTGACGGGATGGCGGTCATCCGAACTTGATATGACCCCGACCGACGCCGCCACGACGTCACAGCCGGCTTCCTCGACCTAAGCGCCTCGGGTGTCTGCCCTGGCCAAGGATCGCCAAGCGGTCCGGATCTGCGCCCCGCTCCTGGACCGCCCGGGAAATTTAGAGCGCGCCGTCCTGGTGCTCGCCTTCATGGTCCTCATCGCCGCGCGTCTGCCGAGTGTCGCATTGCATGGCCGGGTGTGGGCGGAGGAGGGGACGGTATTCATGCGGAACGCGATCGTCCTGCCGTGGCCGCAGGCGATCTTCAATCCGGTTGGTGGCTACCTGAACATCATCGCCAATCTGGGCGGCATCGTAGCCGGCCGATTGCTCCAGCCGGAGGAGGCCCGCTGGGTCGGCCCCGTCACGGGCCTGCTGTTCCAGGCAATTCCGGCAATCCTGATCGTTTCGTCGCGGCTGGACTGGTTGCGCTACCGGATCTGCCTCATCGCCGCGCTGCTGCTCATCGCCACGGTGCCGCTGGCTGAGGAAGTGTGGCTCAACTCGCTGCATCCCCAGTTCCATCTGACGCTCTGCGCAGCTTTGATACTGGCCATGGAGCCAGCCCGCGGGTGGGTCGGCCGGTTCCACCTGCTGCTCATATTGCTGGGCGCGCTTTGCGGCCCCACCACTTGGTTCCTGCTGCCGTTGTTCGTCGCCCGAGCGGTGATCGACCGATCCGCACCACGCGCTGCACAGGCCACGGTACTTGCAGCGGGCGTAGCTCTGCAGGTGGTGTTCTTTTTCGGCGCCGCCGAGACCAATCACGCACCGTTCAATCCGGCCGCCACCGTCGCGGCGTTCTTTTGCAAGAACCTGCTGCTTCCGACATTGGATTATCGTACCGCGGACGCACTGAGCGGCGCCCTCAGACCAATGGCTGCCGCCCGCACGGTTCCCGCCGCGATCGCGATTGCGGAGGCGGCGTTCGTCCTGCTGGGTGGCGTGCTGCTGTGGCTTCATGGTCAAAGGGCGCTGTTCTGGATGTTCGCGGCGGCGGTGCTGATCGCGTTTCTGTCCTATGCGGCGGCGCGCGGCGGCGCAGTCGACATGATGGTTCTCGTCGCGGGAAATCGATACGCTTTCGTGCCGCAAGTCCTTTTCGCGCTGGTGCTTCTTGGCTTGGCAGCGACCGGCCGGGGTGGATTGGTCTGGTTCGCGCGGGCGGGGGTCGTGTGGCTGCTGGTCGTGGGTATCCTCGAGTTCCACGACGATTCGATCCGTCGCAGTTTCTTCGTCGGGCCCTCATGGATGGCTGAGGTCTCGGCATGGCGCAGCAACCCTGCGCATCTGGTCCGTATTCTGCCTGATCCATGGGTTGTCGACCTCAGCCCGCCCTGAGCGGCTTTCCGGTCTGTCCCCGCAACGGCTTCTGCTGCCCGGCTTCCCGGATATCGGTCCGACTTCGATGCCGCCGCGGTCATGGCGGCGCGGCCCTTCGGCGTGAGTGAGGCGGAGAACGGGCGGGGTATGCAAACAAGCGTTTCGCGTTGTCAACGCTGACCGGCAGCGGTTGCTCGCTTCTCCGGCAAACCGCCATGACGGATGTTGGCCCGGTTTCCGATGGGCTGAGGGTGTGTGCTGTGGTGCAGAACTGGGTCGGTGCTTTCCGAACCGAGCTGATGTGTCATTCTCCTCCAACCGCCGTATAGAGGAACTGGGCCAACCCCTTATGGCTTGCGGTGCCTGAGCGGCTGCGGAGACCTTGATCATGACCTTGCCTCGTCTTCCATCAATGCGTCTCGACGGCCGTCGCGCCTTGGTCACCGGCGCCGGCCGCGGAATCGGTCTCGCTGCCGCCGCGGCGCTTGCCGAAGCCGGCGCCCATGTCACCCTGCTGGCCCGCTCCGCCCTCGAAATCTCCGAGGTGGCGCGAGAGATCGAGGCCGCCGGCGGTAAGGCCGCCACATTGGTTCTCGATGTCACCGATCTGCCTGCCATGCGGGAGGCGATCGGCGCCGCGGAACCGTTCGATATTCTGGTCAACAACGCTGGAACCAATCGTCCGCGCACGTTTCTGGAGGTCACCGAGGACGATTACGACGTCATCGCGGGGCTGAACCTGCGGGCCGCCTACTTTGCCGCTCAGGTCGTGGCCAAGAAGATGGCTGCAGCCGGGAGGCCTGGATCCATCATCCATATCTCGTCCCAGATGGGCCATGTGGGCGGGCAGAACCGCACCGTCTACTGCATGACCAAGCATGGGATTGAAGGCCTGACCAAGGCCATGGCAATCGATCTGGCACCCCTCGGGATCCGGGTGAATTCCATCGGGCCCACGTTTATCGAGACGCCACTGACAAAACCGTTCTTTCAGAACGCGGCGTTTCGCGATGACGTGCTGCGCAAGATCAAGCTGGGCCGGTTGGGCACGGTGGAGGACTTGATGGGAGCGGTCGTGTTCCTGGCGGGCGATGCGGCAGCGCTGATTACCGGCACCGCGATGGTGGTGGACGGGGGATGGACGGCCGACTAGGCGCGCATCGCTCCTTGTGGCTGGCGTCGCGGCGGCTAAGCCGATTGCGGTCAGCTAATTGTTCGGATTCAGGTCGAAGTGACAGTCTGAGAGGCCGGTTCTCCTGGGTACGGGACAGCATGCAGCGGCCGGGATCAGCTGCATGCCGGATCGGCTCGCCGGCGGACGGTCGCGTGACCGCGACCCTGCGGCCTGTTGCGGAGAAACGGGATGCTCTTCATCTGTGCGCTCGAGACCTGAGCCAAGAGGGAAGCGGCATGTCAATGGCTCGGCCGGCTGTACTGGCTGCAAAGCCGGGGAACAGCTCGGTTCCCGCCCATAGCCCGAGTCCCGACCGGGGCTGTATCCTATAGCCGGCTCGTGCCGCAACCGGCCAGTCCGTTACTTATCCATAAGGATGGCAGGCCGTGGGAGCGGACCTTCCTGTTCCGTCGAGAAAGCGCGCGCATCGATGACGTCTGGCAGGTCATGGGTCTGCGCGGCACGGGCAGCGACAACTACACGATCCAGGACCTGTTCGTTGACGACGCCCACAGCCTGACCCGCGAATACGCGCCGGAGCGGCGGCAGCACGGGCCGTTGTATATTTTCCAGGCGATGCAGCTATATGCCAGTGGTTTCGCCAGCGTCGGCCTCGGCGTTGCGCGCGCGATGCTGGATGCATTCATTGCATTGGCGAAGGACAAGAGTCAGGCCTGGGCCGCCGAGTCATTACGTGATAACAATGCCGTGCAACATATCATCGGCCATTCCGACGCCGCATGGAAGGCGGCACGGGCCGGGTTGCACGGGGCCGTGGATGGCGCATGGCAGGACGTCGCTCGTAGCGGCGAACTTTCGCTCGACCATCGGATCGACATCCGCCAGGCCGCGACCTATGCGATCCATACCTCCCGCGATATCGCGCATCAGATTTTTCACGAGGCTGGATCGACCGCGATCTTTAGCAACCGGCCGTTCGAACGGCGACTGCGCGACGTCAACAGCGTGTCGCAGCAACTTCAGGGACGGCGGACGCATTTCGAGACGGTCGGCCAGTACCGGCTCGGTGGTGAACCGAACCTGCGCTGGATTTAGCCTTAGCCGAGGCGGCGCAGCGCGGATGACTGCCGTTCATGACGATGACGACGGAACCAATGCCGCTGCCCTACGTCGTTCCGCTCGGCGCGATGGCCGTCCTCTTGGGGTGCTTCGGGCGTCAGGGGACCGTCATGGCCGGGCCGGTCGGCACGGCTGCGACCGTGCGGATCGCCACGAATGGCCGCCTGGTGTTAAAATATTGGAATCGCATGAAGTGGGCTTCAGCAGTGGCGCGGGATCCAGCCGAGCGCGCGCGGCTGATCTGCTGCCATGATGACCCAGAACACGGCCGCGAACCTGTGCGGGTTCTATGCCGGGATCCTGCACGTCGACGCCAAAGCTCCGGCACGCCGATGCGGTCGATTCCACCGGATTCCCGACGCCGAACGAATCAGGCGATGCCTCCGGTGCTCGGACTGAACGATAATGTCACTGCGCGCTGCCGCCGGCGACGATGAGCTCGGAGATTGCAGCATTCTCGCGGTGCTCCCCGGGGTAGGCGCCCGGGGTAGGCGCCAGGGGTAGGCGCCAAGAGACGAGGCAGCGTTCGAGATTGCCGGCTACCCGAGATGGTCAATGCCGCCGCGAAGAGCGCGGGGACCTTTGGATCGGGACGAACGTACGATCGGGATCCGCATTCGTTCCGCCCGGCCCCGGGACGAGTTTGAGTTCGGCACGACGGCAAGAGACGGGGTTTCCATGACGTGGATGCAATGCCGTCGCTCAGACTTCGACGACAGCGTGAAAACGACGCCGTAGTCGTTAGGGATTCGGGCCGGAATGGTGATCGAAGCCGGTATTTCGGCCATCTCCCGGAGCAGGTTCCGGATGTCCATGCTGGGTTCGCATGGCTCCCCTGTGTGCTGCCATCATATCGGTTTTCGGGGTTGTCAGCCTGTTTTTTCAATGTGTTAGTATATTTCGAAAAAAGTTATCTGGAATGTCGTAATCGCGTTGACAGGTGTGATTGGTGGGCCTAGAAGGCGCCTCCCACGACGGGCTGGCTGTTTTGTCGGTTGTGGCGACGGGGCGTTG
>DASWON010000003.1:0-7950 GCA_036398735.1 Rhodopila sp. | reverse complement strand
GCCTCCATCTTCTGCAACTGGCGGATCTGCTCACTCGCCCGCTCGCGTTCGGCGATCTCGGCGCGAAGTTTCTCGTTGGTTTCAGCCAGATCCCGGGTCCGTTCGGCAACGCGATCCTCCAGGGCCGTGTTCAGCGCCTCGAGTGCGTCGCGCGCCTCCTTCTCAACCGACCGGTCGTAGAGAATCTTCAGGTATCCAGCCACCTCGCCACGCCGGTCGCGCAACGCCACCATGCGCCCACTGGACCAGAAGCGCGTGCCATCGCGGCGACGGTGCCACCGTTCGGCGCGCACGCTCATACCGCAGTGGGCCGCACGCATCTCGGCCTCCGGAACATCGGCCACGATGTCGTCGGCCATGAATATCCGGGCACAAGGTTCGCCGATGATTTCTTCCGGCGCGTAACCGAGGATGGCCTGAGCACCCGAGTTCCAGCTCGTGATCCGGGCATCCAGTCCGCAGGTGAAGATCGCGTAATCCACGGCGCTCTCGACAATCATGCGATAGCGCTCGCCTGCCTCCTGCGCCTGCGTCTCCGCAGACCGCAGCCGCAGCATGGCTCGTGCCACGGCAATCAGTTCCAACGGCTCGACCGGCGTGGTCAGGTAGCAGTCCGCCCCGCTTTCCAGGCCGATGACCTTTTCCGCCGAGCTGATCGCCGTCGCCGAAATCTGAATCACGATGATGTCGGGCCAGTCGGCCTTGATGCGGCGGCAAACCTCGAGCCCGTCGACGTCGGGCAGATTGACATCCAGCAGAACCAGCAACGGCCGCCGCTGCGCAATCAGCGCCAATGCCGACGTGCCGCTTTCGGCCTCGATGACTTCCATCTCCCCCATCATGAGGGACCGGGTCTTGACGTAGCGGTTCGCCGCATCGTCGTCGACGTTGAGAACCAGAGGACGGGTTCGCGCGCCAGGCGTCGCGTTCATTCGCGGGCCTGTGGCTGCCGGAGATCCTCGGCCCAGACGCCGGCCAACGCACACTGCATCACCTCGCGCGTCAATGTCGCCCGGGACAGGATCGTCCTGGCGTGGCTCAACCGGGTGCGCTGATGGCTGGCCAGCACAGAGGAACTGCAGACGATCACCGGTATGTCTGCCGTCGCTTGATCAGTTTTCAATCGGTCCATCACGTCGAAGCCGTCGATATCGGGCAGCCGAAGGTCAAGCAGCACAACGTCCGGCCGCGAGGACTGCGCCAGACGCAGACCCTCGGCGCCGGTCTCGGCCTCCTGCACGAGCAGAGGACCACAGCCGGCAAGCATCTGGCGCAGCACATAACGGGACGTTTCTTCGTCATCGATAACCAGAACACGCCGCGCCTGTTCGGGTTGAGACACGACCGCGGGAGCGGAAGCGCCGGCCGCCTGCGTCAGCGCACTCGGGATGCACAGTGTGAACGTCGAGCCGAGACCGGGCGTGCTGCGCAACGACAACGCCCCGCCCAGCAATTCCGCCAGCCGACGGGACAGCGGCAGACCGAGGCCGGTGCCCTTGGAGCGGGTCTGCAACAGGTTGGCGACCTGGGAGAATTCCTGGAACACCAGTTCGTGGTCTTCCGGCGCAATGCCGATCCCGGTGTCCGCGACCTCAAGGCTGCACTGCCGTGTTTCGGGGTCGAATGTCGCGGACACCCGGACCTCGCCCCGCTCAGTGAATTTCAATGCGTTGGAGATCAGGTTGCGCAGCACCTGCGCGACCTTGGCCTCGTCGGTAAACAGCATGGGGCAGTGCGCCGGCTCCTCGAAGATCAGCTCCACCGCATCGTTCTGCTGCAACGGCTTCATCACGCCGCGCAAGGCGCCGAACAGTTCGCTGAGGGTGAAATGGCGCGGGCGGATCTCAAGCTTTCCGGCCTCGACCTTCGCCAGATCCAGCAGGTCGTTCACCAGTTCGGTCAGGCTTTCGGCCGAACGGCGCACATAGGTGACCTGCCGCTCCTGCTCCGCGGTCAGCGGCCCGTCCGCCCGGTCAAGCAGCAGCCGCGACAAAGCCAGGATCGAGTTCAGCGGTGTGCGGAACTCATGGCTCATGTTTGACAGAAAGCGGGACTTCAGCTCACTGGCCTGACGCAGCTGTTCAGCGCGCTCGTCCAGCTCCGCATACAGCGCGACAACGCCACGATTGGTATCTTCCAGCTCGGTATTCAGACGGACCAGTTCCTCCTGGCGGGAGCGCAGTTCCGCGAGGGTGGCCACGAGTTCCGTATTCTGGGTCTGCAGTTCGGCAACCGGGCTGGGAGCGGGATCGCCGTCACCGAGAGCGGCAACGATACGAGCGACATCGGCGGGCGAGATCGCGGCGCCGTCCGGCAGGCGGCGCGACAGCGTCACGGTCGTACCGCCCGGGCCACCGCCGCTCCCGGGCCTGCTGACGATGCTGAAATCATCCACCAGGCGGCGAGCGGCGGCGATCCCGTGGCCGGCGTTCAAGCCATCCAGGACCGCATCGAGGTCGCGGATGCCCGGACCATTATCCGACACACGCACCACCAGCGCCGTCTGTTGCGCTCGAACGATCGCGAAGGCAACCCGGCCACCACCGGCATAAATGAGGGCGTTGCGAGAGATCTCCGATACCGACGCTGCAAGACGCGTCTGACTGGCGGGATCCAGCCCGGCGAGCGAGGCGACCTGTCGGGCACGGTGCCGCGCCGCGACGATGTCCTCCGGCTGGTCCAGGGCAACGGTCAGAAGCGGCCATTCCATCGTTTCAGCCCTTCCACACCACGACCGAGGCATCATCCCGGCCGCGTGCGTGGTCGCGATACAGTACGCCCGCGATCAACACCGGGTCCAGCGCAAACAGGCCAGGGTGGCTCTCGGGCGACCAGGACGTGGCGAGACCGTCGGAAAACATCACGAGCACGGGCGTGGAGTACATCGGGTAGCTGAATTCCTGCATCCGGCCCGCGGTATGTCCTGCCGTCCCGCTATGCGACACCATGCGCCGGGTGCCGGCGGAATCGGTAATGAAGGCGGCGATGTTGCCGATGCCGCCATAGGTCACGCGCCGGCCGGCAGGATCGATGAAAGCCGTTGCCAGCGCCGCGCCGCGTGTGGCGCGCAAGCCGGCATGCAGGATGGACAAGGCGGTCACGGGGGAGCCCCCGGGATGCTTGCGGAACAGCCGCGCGGCCTCCTGTGACGCAGCGGCGGCCTGCGGGCCATGACCCAGGCCATCCGCCAGCAGGACACCGATTACCCCGTCGCTGCGAACAACGACCGCCGCCGTGTCGCCGCAGACCTCCTCCCCCGCCTTGGCCACGCACAGCACGGCGGTGGTGCGCGGCGTCGCCATCGCCGCGCCCCGCTCCGCCCCCATGCGCACCAGAATCGCGGTGCCGCCTCCGCGAACGGAGTGGATCAGCATCTGGTCCGCCATCCGGTTGACCGCCCCCAGCCCGTTTCCGCTCGTGCCACCGGTGGAGTAGCCGTCGCGAAGGCAGGTCGCGACATCGGCCATGCCAGGGCCGCGGTCCAGTGCCAGAATTTCGATGCCCGACGGAGCCACAGGATCACTGGCGGCCAGGATCTGCCCGCCGCCGCCGTGGCGCCACAGGTTCTGCGCCAGTTCGGTCACAACGATCGCGACGCGGCCGGCACTCGTTTCATCGTAGCCAATCCTGTGCGCCAGCGCGACCACCCGGCGGCGGGCACTCGCGACGTCGCTGGCATCACGCACGAGCATCGGTTCCATTCGCTATTTCCAACGTGTGATGGTGACCGTCGTTCCCTTGCCCGGAGTCGAGACAATTGCGAACTCATTGCAAAGTCGTCGGGCACCGCCCAAGCCGAGGCCCATGCCCTTGCCGCTGGTGTAGCCGTCCTTCAAGGCCAGTTCGATGTCCGCGATCCCCGGCCCGTTGTCTTCGAACACAATCCTGACGCCCCGCCGTGGACCGTTCTGCACGATGTCCATGATGGCCTGCCCGCCCTTGCCGTAATCGAGCGTGTTGCGCGCGAGTTCGCTGGCGGCGGTGACGATCTTGGTCTGGTCCACCAGCCCAAGTCCCGCCTCGATCGCGTACCGGCGCACTTCCTGGCGGACCCGCACGACATCTTCGCCGGAGCGGATGGGCACGATGCTACGAGCCACCCTCATCCTCGTCGGTTGCGGCCAGATCCTCACGTTCGATCCGGTGTTTGATCATAGCCATGCCGCGCTCCGCGTTCAGCGCGGTTCGAACCCCGGGCAGCGACAGCCCCAGCTCCACCAGGGTGATGGCGACGGCGGGTCGCATTCCGACGACGACCGTGTCGGCATCGAGTACCCTGGCGATCATGGCGATGTTTGCCAGGGTGCGGCCGATGAAACTGTCGACAATCTCCAGTGCCGAGATGTCGATCAACACGCCTTTCGTGCCGTTATCGACAATACGCGTGGTCAGGTCTTGCTCCAGCGCCATCGCCAGACCGTCGTGCATGTCCACCTGAATGGTGACAAGGAGAGCGGCGCCGAGCTTGAGGATAGGGATCCGGTCCATCGGTCCGGCCTCAAACCGGATCGGTCGGCAGGCCGCGCCGCTGGTTGACCACGACCTTGCCCAGGCGGCGCAGCGCCAGCGCGAAGGCGTCCGACAGGTTCGCCTTGGAGATGACGTTCAGTTCCACGCCGAGGTGCACCATCGTCTGCGCGATCTGCGGACGAATGCCGCTGATGATACAATCCGCACCCATCAGTCGAGCGGCCGCAACGGTCTTGAGCAGGTGCTGGGCGACAAGCGTATCGACGGTGGGCACGCCGGTGATGTCGATGATGGCGATGTCGGCCTCGTACCGCACGATGCTGTCCAGCAGATTCTCCATCACCACCTGGGTGCGGGCGGAATCCAGCGTGCCGATCAGCGGCAGCGCGAGAATGCCCTGCCATAGCTTGACCACCGGCGTGGAAAGCTCCGAGATCTCGGTCTGCTGCCGAATGATGACCTCCTCGCGCGCATGCTGGTAGGTTTCCATCATAAACAGCCCGAGTGCGTCGATCAGCTGGCTGGCCACCAGCGTCTCGGTCGCGAGACGCGCGGGCTCAGCCGCCAGAACGGCCCGCAACCGCTCGAAAAGCGGCTGTTTGAGCGACAGCAGGAAGGTTGCCGTCTCGGTGGATGAGAAGCCCTGCAGCGCTCGGGTTCGCGACACGTCGGCTAGGACGTCACGCAGCGGGATGAAGGATGCGGCGTCTATATCCGAGACATTGCCATCACGGCAGGCCTGCGCCAATCTCGTCACGATGTTCCGGCACTGGGTTTCGAGTTCCGCGGCCGGCAACCGGTGATCGGGGTTGCCCTGTAATTCGGCGGACCATTCGGAATAGATGTGGTTGGCGGACTCCGACAGGATCGTGGGAAGGCGTGATGCGGATGGCTTGGCCATGATTGTGCTCAGTCCTGTATCGAGGCCGCACGAAACTACGGAAGCGAACGAAAATAGCCAGACGATCCCACTAAGTCTCACACGGGCGTGATCGCACTTTGTGATCCGTTGGCTCTCTTTGGTGTGGGATGCAGCAAAGACAGGGGTACTAAAGATAATGCCTGACCCGAATAACCGCTATGGCCTGACGGCCGCCCGCACTCATGGGCGCCCCGGTTCCGAGATCCGGCCACGCAGCCTGACAGTGGACATCCATTCCCACGTCCAGGTTCCGGCGGCGGCCGATTATGCCCGTCCGCACCTGCAGCCGGATCCGCGCGCCGGCGTGTACACCGAGGAGACGCGCATCCTGACCCGCAGGCAGGACGAGGATCGCACACCGAACCTGATCGACCTCGCCCTGCGGATGCGCGATTTCGACTCGATGGGGCTGGACGCCCAGGTGATCAGTCCGGCGCCGCCCCAGTGCTACTACGCCGTCTCGCCCGAGGTCGGCATCCGGGCGGCCCGGATGGTGAATGAAGGTGTCGCGGCGATCGCCTCGAAGCAGCCCGACCGGATCCCCGCCGCGCTCGGTTCCGTGCCGCTGCAGGCCGGCGGCGCCGCGGCGGCGGAGGAACTGGAATACGCGATGAAGACGCTGGGGCTCAAAGGCGTCGAGGTGCTGGCCCATGTCGGCGATCTGGAACTTTCGGACCCTTCCTTCGAGCCGTTCTGGGCCAAGGCCGAGGCGTTGGGCGCGGTGGTGTTCATCCATCCCAGCGGGTTCACCGAACCAAGGCGGTTCGGACGGTTCTACTTCAGCAATGTCATTGGAAATCCGCTGGACACGACCCTGGCGCTGCATCACCTGATCTTCGACGGCGTGCTGGAGCGGTATCCGGATCTGAAGATCATCGCCTCGCACGGCGGCGGCTATCTGCCGGCCTACTCCGGGCGGATCGATCACGCCTGGGGTGCCAGAAGCGACGCGCACGGTGCGCTGCCGAAGCCGCCAAGCTTCTACTTGAAGAAGATTTATCTCGATACCATCGTTTTCACGCCCGATCAGCTGGAGGCGCTGGTAAAGCTGTTTGGTGTGGAGAAGATTCTCCTGGGAACGGACTATCCCTACGACATGGGGGAGTATGACCCGATCGGGCATATCGCGTCGGTGGCGTCGCTGACCGACGCAGACCGGGCGGCGATTGCCGGCGGCAACGCAAAGGTGCTGTTCGGGCTGTGACGCCATCCAGCCGACTTGTCGATCCTGCAGCGGCCGGCTGCTGGGATCGCGCGGCCGGCAGGCTGGTATCTCGTTGTTGACGCCAACCGCCGTCACGCCAACCTCGCGGGCATAGCGGTCGGGCAGGCCATCGACGTGCCACGCCCGCTTTCCGTCGTGAACCGACGGCCGCGGCCCATGCTCTGGCCCGGATCGGCGTCCCGACCTATGGATAGCCGCATCCGTCGCCAGGACGCTGGTGAACGCGCCAGGCCACGGCGATCGCCGGGAAAGGGGCCGGGGTCAACACGGGTTGGCATCCGCCCACCTGCCGCCGTGCTGCTGTCTCCTGCCTCGGCCCGAGTACCGAGACCACGCGTACCGCCGGCCGTTGGATCGGGTCCGAGCCGGGACAGACAGGGCTGTTGCCCTAGGAGGCCTGCGGTGACGCGGCCAGCAGTTGCTCGATCGGGTCCCAGACGAACGCTGTCTGCGGTACGGTCTGTCCGGCGATCTGGATCGTCTGCTCGGCCACCGACTTACCGCCCAGCCGCTGGTAAAACCAACGGCTGGGGTTGTCGCGGAGTACCCACAGGAACGCCGATCGGCAGCCGATATCCACCAGATGTCCCGCCGCCGCCCGCATCAGCCGGCGCCCGACCCCGCGCTCGCGCCAGTCATCGAGCACATAGAGCGTCTCCACCTCCCCCTCGGCCAGACGCTTGCCGGCGATTTCCACGTTCCTCGCCCGCCCCGCTGTCGTGAAGCCGATGATGCGCGGCCCGCTGCCGGCCGGCACATCCACACCCGAGGCGGTGGCGACCATCACACCGGTGCCGCCGCGGATCGCCGCGTCATAGAAGGCGGCGTGCCGCGAAACCGACATCTTGGCGAGGAATGCGTCCGGAAGAATGCCGGGATACGCGCTGCGCCAGGCTGCGACATGCACCGCGCCGATCGCGATGGCATCGGCCACGCGCGCCTTGCGCAGCGAGATCACGCGTTGCGCTCCAGGACGGCGGCAAAAAACCCGTCGGTGCCGTGGCGGGCCGGGGTCAGCGAGAGAAAGTCTCCACTGTTCGGCGGCGGTTGCTCCAGCGGCCAGGCCCGAGCCAGCGGGACGACTGCGAAATCGGCGTGGCGAAGCAGAAAGCTGGTCACCTGAGCCTCGTTTTCCTCTTCCAGAAGGGAGCAGGTAGCGTAGACCAATCGCCCACCTTTGCGAACTAAACTCTGCGCGGTATCAAGTATGCTGGCCTGCTTCGGCAACAGTTCGGCCAGATCGGCCTCCTTTAACCGCTGGCGGGCGTCGGGGTTGCGGCGCCATGTGCCGGTTCCCGTGCACGGTGCGTCGATCAGCACGCGGTCGAACGTG
>DASWON010000002.1:0-2130 GCA_036398735.1 Rhodopila sp. | reverse complement strand
TCAGTCGGCAAATAATATATACGACGTGGTCATCCCGCTGGAATCGCTGCTGGCACGACGGGCTGCAGAACGAACAACGCCTCTCATGATCGAGACCCTGCTGCGAACCGAAGAGGAATTCGAAACCGCGGCCGGTCAACTCGATCACGAGGCGGTTGCCGGGCTGAACCAGCGGTTCCACGAAATCATAAGCGACCACGCCGGCAATCTTGATGCGGCGGACATCGTCAATCGCAATCAGGAGGTGCTGCGGGCCTTCCGTCGCACCTATGGTTTTGACGGAACTCGGCTACCGGGGGCCATTGCCGATCATCGCGCACTTATCGCTGCGTTTCGCGAGCAGGATAGCGAGGGCGCTGCGGCGATTGCGGCCGGACATGCGGCCAAGGCCCGCAACGACCTGATCGCGACGATCCGTGGCTTCAACGCGGCAGCAGCGGCGGCGGACTGATCCCGCCAACTGGATTCTGTCGGGTTTCGTGCCCCGCAGCGTCTTGGATCCCGGTCACCGTGCGGTTCCGCTCCGCGGTGCCGCCCTGCCGGCTTTCCGGGGTTCCGCGTGCCGCGCCGTACCGGTCTTCGGCTGCGATGGCTGCCGTGGCTGCTGCAAGCTGCGCGTCTCTTCGATCCGCAACGTCTCCGATGCGATGAACAGGCGTTCCAGCATCTCCTTCAGCGTTTCCTGTTCATCGGGTGTCAGAACGGCCTGCACCATCGCCTCTCGCTCGCGCCAGAGCGGGCGCAGCCTGTGGACAAGCTCGCATCCGGCTTTGGAGAGCATCCAGACCGGCCGCGTCGTGGACGAGGTGGGAGTGTGCTCGATGGAGCCGCGCTTGTGCAGCGCGGTCAGGATGCGGCTGACGAGGGCCTTGTCCATGACCGTGAGCGCCACGATCTGATTGGCGGCGAGGGGGCCTTCCGCGTCGAGATTGCTGAGAATCCGCATTTCCGGCACGCCCAGCCCGAACTTCACGCCATAGTACTGCTTGGCGCTCCTGAACAGCGAGCTGTCGAGCGCATGGAGCCGGAAGTTGATGGATTTCTGATCGCGGCCGGTTGGAGTGTCGTTCAAGCTGGCGTTCCCGATAGCGGTGTTCCCGCGTAGAGCCTTATGGCTGATGCGATATGGTCTATGCGATTCGCATACCACGTTGACAACGTTGATTCGTCAACACATAGTTCCGGCGTTCCCGATCGGCGGGCCGAATGGCTTGGCCGATCCACCAAGAAGCCGGTTTTGCTGCCGTCCCTCCGGTTCGCGTCGGCCTTTCCGTGTCGCACTGCATGCGCGGCACATTGGCGCAGACGCCTGCCGGTCGAGACCAGCGAGGCAGGCCGTGAAAAATGTGCCACGGATGAGGAAACCAATCAGATGACCAAACCGGTTGACAGCGTGCCCCCTGCCTCCAGGACGCGGCGTGGCGGGCTGACGCGGCGGGCCGCGACGGGCCTGCTCGCGGCCGCGCCCTTCGCCTTCTCCCGCGCCTATGCCGCCGATCCGCCGAAGGATCCATCGGTGTTCCGCATCGGCGCGCTGCTCGGGCTGACCGATCCCGGCGGCAGCCACAACGGCACCATCATGCGCCGCGGCATCCTGCAGGCGGTGGACGACATCAATGCCGCCGGCGGCATCGACGGCATCAAGGTCGAAGCCGCCATCGAGGACCATCAGGGCGTGCCGAAAGGCGGGGTGGACGGGCTGACCCGGCTGCGGCAGCGCTACGACATCCAGCTTCTGCTGACCTCGTATTCCTCGGTGACGCAGGCGATCGCGCCGATCTGCGAACAGCAGCAGATCATGGCGCTGGATGGCGGCTCGGTCTCCACGGCGCATGTCGGCGAGTTCAAATACCTGTTCCGCAACCGCACGCTGGCCTCCGACCTGGCCAGCGCCGCCCTGGTGCCGGCCCAGGAACTGCACCTGACGAAGCTCGCCCAGCTGACCCGCACCACCGATGACGGCGTGAGCCTGGAGAAGGCGGCAGAGGCGTTCTGGACGGCGCATGGCGGCAAGGTCGTCGCCAACGAGATGATGACGCCGAACGCCAACAACATCGACACGCAGATGGCCAAGCTGCGGGTCAGCGGCTGCGACGTGCTGGCCCTGTGGTCGTTCGATCCCGATCCCGG
>DASWON010000001.1:0-26198 GCA_036398735.1 Rhodopila sp. | reverse complement strand
AGACCAACAACTGGGCGCTGGGCGCCGCGCTTTCCGTGGTGCTGATCGCCGTCGTCCTGATGTGCCTGTTTGTCGTCGGACGGCGGGTCCAGTTGAACGAGGTGTTTGTCGGAGGACGATCATGACGGCGGCAGCCATCAGCAGCGGGGTCGTGCCGGCGATCGGCGGAGTCAGACTGAGACAGCGTATGCTGATCGGCTATGCCTGTCTTTTCTACCTTTTCCTCTACGGGCCAATCGTCTTCCTGATCGCCCTGTCGTTCAACGATTCGACGCTCGTCGGTCTGCCGTTTCGCGGCTTCACGACACACTGGTACGCCGTGGTCCTCGGCACGCCGGCGCTGATGCGCGCCGTGGCGAACAGCATCGAACTTGGCATCGTCAGCGCCTCGATCTCGACCGGAATCGCCTTGATGATGGCGATCGGATTTCGACGTGACTTCCCGCTGAAAGGACTGGTGATGAAGCTGCTGCTGCTGCCGATCGTCATCCCCGGCATCGTTGGCGGCGTCCTGTTGACGGTCTTCTTCGGGTACATGGGAGTGGAAAACGGTCTGTGGACGACGGTGCTTGCAGCCCACATCACATGGACGCTGCCGTTCGCGTTCCTGACGCTTTTCCCACGCCTGCACAAATTCGACCGCTCGCTGGAAGAAGCCGCGATGGATCTCGGGGCTACGCCACCGATGGTCTTCCGCCGTATCCTGCTGCCCCTGATCCGGCCGGGTATCATCTCGACCGTGCTGTTCGCCTTCACCTTGTCGTTCGATGAATTCATTCGGACGTTGTTTGTGATCGGCGACAAAAGTACCATCCCGGTCTATTTGTGGAACTTGATCTCCTCTGAAATGCCCGCCTTTCTCCCGGCAATCGGGGTGGTGATCATGCTGATCTCCGTTGCCGTATCGCTGGTCGGTTTTGTGGCCGCGCGCGGTGCCGCGCCTGCTCGCGCATAGAATAAGCCATAGCAAAACCCGCCACTCTCTACGGAGATCAATGAATTTCATGGCCGATCGTACAACTTGCCCTGCGGGATTGGGACGGCGCCGCCTCCTCGCGACGACCGGCGCTGCGGCTTCGGCCCTGGGAGTTTCCGGCCTGACGACACGGACTGTCGGCGACGAGCCGACGCCAATCGATACGATGATCGTCAATGCGGTGGTGAGCGGAGCGCTGCGGGACATCATCCAAAGCGAAACGGGCTGCATTATCAATGACGCACCGTTCCAGACCACGACCGATGTCGTTGCACGGCTGAACGCCCCGGGCGGGACATCGCGATACGACCTCATGGGCAGTACCTACGAATTTTCATTGCAGCCGATCCTCGGCGTGCCGCCAGGAGCCGAACGGGTACTGCCGTTGGATCTTTCGCTGATCCCGAACTACAACCAGATCGTCGATGTCGCGCTGCCTGGCATCGGCAAACGCGGAGACAAGGTCTACCTGATTCCGTATTGCTGGGGCTTCGACTCGGTCGTGTTCAATCGTGACCACGTGCCCGAGGACGATGCTTACACACAGTCCTGGGGCGCGTTGTTTGAGGACAAGTATGCCGGACGTATAGGCTGGTACGACGTGGCGTTGACGACGATGTCCGGGGCGGCCCTGTACCTCGGTCATCCCGAGCCCTCCAAGATGGACAAGAGCGAACTTGAGGACGTCATTCACTTCCTGACAATCAAGAAGAAGAACGTGCGATCGTTCTATGCGACCTTCGCACAGGCGTTGAGTCTGTTCATGAATGGCGAGATCTATTGCGGTTACGGCACGCTGCCGATCCGCGCCCAGCTTGCACAGCGAGGCTTCAACGTCGGTTACGCGTTCCCCAAGGAAGGCGTCATGTCGCTCACCAATACCGTCTACATTCCAAAGGACGCTAAGCACCCGCGGGTCGCCCAGCAGATCATCAACACCATGCTCGGCAAGGAATACGCGGCCCAACTCTCCAAAGTGTCGGGATACCTCTCGACGTCCAAATTCGCGCCGGCGATGTTGTCCGCCGAAGATCGCAAGACCTACGGCTATGGCGTCCTCGACGGCACGGTCAAACATGTCGGGCAGTATTTTCCGTCGAATATGAATCAATGGCTTGAGGGATGGGCGAGGATCAAAAGTGCCTGACCCGATTGCCCGACATCCCGTCGCGGACGTCGCAGCCGCCCCGGCTCACTACCACGAACCTGCAGCAGCGGAGGCCAGCCACCTTATGCACGATCGGTCACCTCTTTACAGATCCGTTGGACGACGCCGTCTCCTGCAGGCCGGTGCGGCAGCCTCCGCGGCGGCAACTGTCGGCCGGGCCACCAGCGCCCTGGCGGAAGAGCCAACGCCGATCGATACGATGATCGTGAACGCGGTTCTCACCGGTGCGCTGCGGGAGGTGATCCAGAAGGAAGCCAACTGCATCATCAACGATGCACCGTTTCAGACCTCGACTGACACCGTGGCGCGCCTGAACGCCCCGGGCGGGACATCGCGTTACGATCTGATGGGCAGCAGCTACGAATTCTCGCGGCAGCCAATCCTCGGCGTAAAGCCCGGCACCGAACGGGTGCTTGCTCTGGATCTCTCGCTGATCCCGAATTACAGCAAGATCGTTCCTGCAGCGCAGCAAGGCATCGGCAGGCGGGACGACAAGGTCTACATGATCCCGTTCGGCTTCGGTTTCGACTCCGTGGTGTTCAATCGGGACCACGTGCCCGAGGATGATCCCTATACCCAGTCATGGGGCGCGTTGTTCGAGGACAAGTATGCCGGGCGAATCGGCTGGTACGACGTTGCTGTGCTGATTATGTGCGCTGCCGGCCTGTATCTCGGGCACCCGGTCCCCTATAAGATGGACAAGAGCGAACTCGAGGAGGTCATTCGCTTCCTGTCGGTGAAGAAGAAGAACGTGCGCTCGTTCTTCACGACCACGGCGCAGGCCGTGCATCTGATGATGACGGGTGAGATCTATTGTGCCTACGGCACCCTGCCGACACGCGCCCAGCTGGCGCAGCAGGGATTGAACGTCGGCTATGCCTTCCCGAAGGAAGGGGTCATGTCGCTGATCAACGATGTCTATATACCCAAGGACGCCAAGAACCCCCGTGTCGCCCACGCCGTGATCAACGCCATGCTCGGCGAGGCGTACGCGCAACAGCTTTCGAAGGTATCAGGCTACCTTTCGGCCTCCACCTATGGACCCGAAATGATGTCGCCGGAAGACCGCAAGACCTACGGCTACGGCGTCCTCGACGGTACCGTCAAGCATGTGGGAGAATACTTTCCCGACAACATCAACATCTGGATTGAAGGATGGGCTCGTATCAAGAGTGCATAACCCAATGACAGAATTAACGACTGCGCGTGACAGGCTGGACGGGTCCGTGATGACGCAGCCGGACAGACTGGTGCCAGCCGACACGACCCGTGCGGGCGATGCTGACGTCGCCGTTGCCGTTCGCGGGATCACCAAGCGGTTCGGCAAGACCTTGGCACTGGACGCGACCACGCTCGACATTCATCGCGGTGAGTTCTTTTCGCTGCTTGGGCCCTCCGGCTGCGGCAAGACAACATTGTTACGTATCATCGGGGGCTTCGAAACGCCGACCGGCGGCGATCTTCTGATAGGCGGACGCAGCGCTCTCGCCGACCCACCCTACCGGCGCCGCACCAATATGATCTTCCAGCATATGGCGCTGTTTCCGCATCTGACCGTGGCCGAGAACATCGCGTTCGGCCTGGAAATGAAAAAATGGAAGCGGCCAGCGATCCGAAAAAAGATCGAGCAGGCGCTCGAGCTTGTTCGACTGCCGGACTATGGCGACCGGCGCGTTGAGGCGCTTTCCGGCGGACAGCGCCAGCGTATCGCGATGGCCCGTGCTCTGGTCAACGAGCCCGAGGTATTGCTGCTGGATGAACCGCTGGCCGCGCTTGATTTGCAACTACGCCTGCATATGCAGGTTGAGCTCCGCCGGCTCCACCGAGCGACCGGCAGCACCTTCGTGTTCGTAACGCACGATCAGGGAGAGGCCATGGCAATGTCCGATCGGATGGCGGTGATGAGCGCCGGTCAGATCCTTCAGATCGGAACGCCGGAAGAGATCTATGAGCGTCCCGGGCGCCGCTTTGTCGCCGAGTTCATTGGTCATTCCAACTTCCTGACCGGCCGCATCGCGGAATCGCGCAGAGGCGTCACCGTCGATGGCCTGTGCATTCCCTGCCGTGTCCCCGACGGGCTGGTGGCAGGGAGGGAGGTTGCCGTCGCTCTGCGTTACGAAAAGGTCGAACTGACGGCAGGCCGTCCCGACCCGGCTGCTGGCGGAACCGAGGCGCTGTCCGGCTCCGTGATAACAAAGACCTATATGGGACCGGCTATCCGTTTTGAGGTCAGTATGAGCGATCAGCTGATCATCATTGCCGACGTCGCGAACACCGGCCTGGCTCACCAATTTGCTACCGGCGATCGGGTCGGGCTTCGCTGGGCGCCAGATGCGGCTACTGTACTCGTTGACTGACAGAAAGGGCTTCACTGCCGTGACCGAACCTGTTTCCGTCGCTGTGATTACCGGCGCATCGCGTGGGATTGGCCGCGCCACGGCCGAGGCTCTGGCCGAACGAGGGCTCGCGGTATTTCTGGCGGCCGAAAGCACACCGGCGGAACTGGAAGCAGGAGTCGCTATGTGCCGTTCCAAGGGGGCACCGGAGGCGACGTCCGGCATCTTCGACCTTGGCCGACCGGGTGAGCCCGAAGCCATGATTGCCGCGGCACTGCAACGTTTCGGACGCATCGACGTACTGATCAACAACGCCGGCATCCGCTGCCGCAAGCTGTTCGGCCAGTTCACCCGTGAAGACTTCGACAGCGTCGTTGCGGTTAATCTGGCCGCGGCGTTTTTCGCCAGCCAGGCAGCGGTGCCAGCCATGCTGGCGCAGGGCGGCGGCCGCATCGTGCACGTGGCCAGTCAGTTCGGCACCGTCAGCGGCCCCAAGCAGGCCTTATACGGATTGACCAAGGCCGCTCTGATCCACCTAGCTCGATCCATGGCGGTGGAGCTCGGCCCGCGCAACATTCTCGTCAACACGATCAGTCCCGGTCCGACCGCCACACAGTTCAATCTGGATCGCTGGGCGACAGAGCCGGACCATCAGACATACCTGGCCAACAATCTGCCGGCGCAACGGGCAGGGACCGCCGAAGAGATCGCCGAGGCGATCGCATTCCTGGCAACATCGAAGGGGCGGTTTATCCAGGGCCACGATCTGGTGGTCGACGGAGGCTTTTCCATCCACTGACACAACTCGAGGATAGGCAATGACCAAGATGCTGAGCCAGCCGCAGATCGACGCATATCACCGCGATGGATTCCTGTTCCCAATCACCGCGATGACCCCCAGCGAAGCGGCGGGATTCCGAGCCGAACTCGAAACATTCGAACGCCGGGTAGGCAACAAGTTGCCTGAGGCGGATGAGAAGTACCGGTCACGCAGCTATCTGTTGTTCGACTGGGCGCAGCGACTGGTGCGGCATCCGGCAATCCTCGACGCGGTCGAGGACGTTATTGGACAGGACATCCTGGTCTATACCGCGACCTGGTTTATCAAAGAACCGGGCACGGATGCGTTTACCGCCTGGCATCAGGATGCCACTCACTTCGGTCTCGATCCGAATCATCTCCACGTCACCGCGTGGATCGCTTTGTCGGACGCGACAACTGACAGCGGATGCATGCAGTTCCTTCCGCGCAGCATCAAGGATGGCCAGCGGGCCCACAGCATCGGCCTGCGCTCCAGCATCAATGCCGCCGGCCAGTTCATCCGAGATTCTCCCGACGAGCAGGAAATCACTGATTGCACGTTGATGCCGGGCCAGTTCTCATTGCACAACACGCTGCTCGTTCATCGCTCGGGCGCCAACCTCTCGAACGATCGCCGCATCGGGCTCGGGATCAGCTACATCCCCACCTCCGTGCGGCACGTCGGCTCTGCGCGTGTCCCGGCGCACCTTGTGCGGGGCGAGGACCGCTACGGCCATTTCGATCTCGATCCGGCCCCGGTTGGCGATTTCGACAATGCCGCTCAAGAGGTGCATGCCTCTTCTTATCGGCGCTGGCGCGATGCCTATGTACGGGAGACGGAACGCCACCAGCAGCAGTATCTTGCCGCGGAATAGCGTTCTGCAACAAACCTATACCATTGCGTATTGACGGCGACTCTCGGGGGGATTTCTCCCCTCGTTTGTCCGGGGGTTCGATCCCGTCTCTCCTTGCGATTCGCGGGATGGAGGCACCGCATCGGCAGCCAGGCGATTGGCTCGTGTCATCCGAATACGGCCGTGATCGTGCCGTCGCGAGCAGGCGCGATGGTGAGCGCTTCAGCCGAGACCAACCCCACATAGTCGGACCGCCATCGGCAAATGATCGCCGCAAGCGGCAGGATGCCGTGCAGAAGACCAGCGGCTACAATCTGCGAGCCAGGGGCGAGACGTCGATCGGGCGATGCAAACGAACGATGGGCGATGCCCTTCGATCTCGCACCGGCCGAATCGCGGCACAGAGATCGGCATCACTGCCGCGGCGTTGAACCAAACGCTGGCGCCCCCCGAAGCATGTGCGTATCGCCTAAATAACAAGCCGATCGCGGGTCGTGTGTCCACGCCCTTCCGCGCCCGCCTTCATGCAACACGGTGGCACCGCTGCCAGGAAGGCTTCCGCGTCGCACGCCCTAACAGCCACAGCCCAGGCCGGCGTCTCGGGGAGACATTTCAATCGCCACGGCGCGGGCACAAGTTCGTGTGCCTGGCCCGCCACCAAAGCTGACCGGGGCACAAAAGGATGCTTCGGCCCTCCTCCTCGTTGACGATTCGGGCCGCATTCGCCCCCGCGACTGGGCAGCGGCCAACGCCTGGCGCCCTTACGATAAGATATTGCTTCAATTGGCGTCCCGTACGAGATTCGAACTCGTGTTACCGCCGTGAAAGGGCGGTGTCCTGGGCCTCTAGACGAACGGGACAGGCCGAGGGCAACGGCAGAACCGTCGCGCCGGCGGTGGGGTAGCGGACCCGTCCGCACGGGTCAAGCCTTGTCGTTGCCGCGCGAGATCAGCCCGCCTCTCACCCGCCCGGCCCCTGACCGGCTTATCCGCCCGATCAGCCAGCCCTGCGATCAGCTAGCCCCACGATCAACCCAACCCCGTGGGCAGCCCAGCCGGGATCGGGGCCAGCCCCGCGATCAACCCAACCCGCCAATCAACTCAAGCCGTGACCAGCCGAACCAGGATCAGGCTCGCCAGGATCAGGCGGGGGCGGCGTCCGTGATGATGAAGCAAGGGCTCACCGAACCGTTCCACTCCTCGGCGCGCAGATGCCCCGCCAGATGCAACGGTGTAACGCCGCCCCGCGCCAGCGCATCCGCCAGCGCGCCCTCCCGGACCCGGAACATCATCGCCTTCAGACGCGGCCCGCCGCCCTCCCCTTCGACAAACGCCCGAATCGAATTCCCCTCCCGGCCGACCCGATCCGAACGCACGACCCGAGCGCGATGCAGCACCAGCGTCGGTTCCTCGTTGCCGCTGCCGAACGGAGCCAGCCGCTCGAGATGCCGCGCGACCTCCGTGGTGGCGCCGGAGACCGCCAGGGTGCCTTCGATCGTCAGGTCCGCGGCGCCAGGCAGCACGGCGGCAGCGGACAACCGCTCGTCCAGAAACGCGTGAAATCCGTCCAGATGCTCGCTCCGTACCGCGAAACCGGCCGCCATCGCATGGCCGCCACCGGTCTCCAGCAGCCCCGCCTGCCGCGCCGCGATCACCGCCGCGCCAAGATCAATGCCGGCGACCGATCGGCCGGAGCCCTTGCCCAGCCCGTCGCTGAACCCAGCCACGCAGGCGGGACGGTTGAACCGCTCCTTGATCCGGCCCGCCACGATCCCGACCACCCCCGGATGCCATCCCGGCCCTGTAACCAGGACGGCCGCCCGTCCGGCCGCCACCTGCGCTTCGGCGGCGAACATCGCGGCTTCCATGATGCCAGCCTCGACCTCCTGGCGCACCCGGTTCACCGCCTCCAGCCGTTCCGCCAGCATCAGCGCCTCGACCCGGTCCTCGCTCAGCAGCAGGCGCAGACCCAGGTCGGCCTCGCTGACGCGGCCACCGGCGTTGATCCGCGGTCCCAGCGCGAAACCGCAGGTGGACGCCGTCAGCCGCTCACGCGCCTGCGTCACGTCCAGCAGAGCGGCGATCCCCGGGCGGGAGCGGCGGGCCATCACCTTCAGCCCCTGGCGAACAAAAGCCCGGTTGACGCCGGTCAGCGGCATGACATCGCATACCGTCGCCAGCGAGACGAGGTCGAGCAGGCCCATCAGGTCAGGTTCCGCCCGGTTGGCAAAGAAGCCCAGCCGACGCAGCGCCCGCACCGTCGCGATCGCGGTCAGAAAGGCCACCCCGGCAGCACACAGATGCCCCAGGCCGGAGGTGTCATCCAGCCGGTTCGGGTTGACCGTCGCGAGGATCGACGGCGGCGCTCCCTCAGCCTTGTGGTGGTCCAGCACGACGACGTCCGCCTGGCCGGCGATGGCGGCCAGCACCGGTGCGGCGGCGGTGCCGCAGTCAACGCAGACGATCAGGCCGGCGCCGCGCGTGACCAGCGACAGCAGCGCCGGCACATTGGGACCGTACCCCTCCTTGATCCGATCCGGCACATGATGGTGCACCACACAGCCCAGGGCTCGCAGCAACCCGACCATCAGTGCGGCGCTGCAGGCGCCGTCCACGTCATAGTCGCCGTAGACGGCCACCGTCTCGCCACGCCTGACCGCGTCGGCCAGGCGGTCGGCGGCAATGTCCATGTCGGCCAACGTGGAGGGATCCGGCAGCAACACCCGCAGCGTCGGCTCCAGGAAGTCGGCGGCCGCATCGATTCCGATGCCACGCGCGGCCAGCAGGCGACTGACGATCTCCGGAAGTTCGAGCCGCTGGGAGATGCCGGCGGCGATGCGGTCCTCACCGGTGCGCCAGCGCCAGCGGCGTCCGGACAGGCTGCGGCTGACACCGAGGACGGTTTCGCCGCCGTTCAGCACGAGATCGCAGCCGCGGTCCCGGCGTCGGACCGACGCGGGCCCAGACACCCGGTCGACCATTCAGGGATCGCCGGGCCAGAAGTCGACCACTCAGGCGCCGGCCGCCCAGCGGTCGCCAAACCAGCGGTCGCTCGCCCAGGGTTCGACCACTCAGGCGCCGGCCGCCCAGGGGTCGCTCGCCCAGGGGCCGCCCACCCAGGGGTCCCGATGCCGGCTCGCGGCACCTCAGACACGCAGGTCGCGCTCGCCCCTGCGGCCTCGCGCGCGCCCGTCCGCGCCATCGCCGAACCGGTTCCGGCCGGGCGGCGGCGCATCAGGTCGGTGTCCAGGTCTTCTGCACGAAGTTATGGTGTGCCTCGATAAACCGAACCGTGCCGGAGCGGCTCCGCATCACGATCGAATGCGTGATCGCGCCGTTCAGGTCACGCTTCACGCCGCGCAGCATCGCACCCGACGTCACGCCCGTGGCGGCGAACATCACATCGCCCTTCGCCAGTTCATCGCACGCGAAGCACCGCATCGGATCCGGATGCCCCATCGAGCGGACCCGCGCGATCTGATCATCCGATTCGTAGAGCAGCCGACCCTGCATCTGGCCGCCGACGCAACGCAGCGCCGCGGCCGACAGCACGCCCTCCGGGGCGCCGCCGGATCCCAGATAGATATCGATCTGCGAGTCGGGCATCGCGGTGGCGATCACGCCGGCCACGTCGCCATCGCTGATCAGCATGACACGGGCCCCGGCTTCGCGGCAGCGGGCGATCAATTCCTGGTGCCGCTCACGATCCAGGATGCAGGCCATCAGGTCGGACACGTCGCAGTTCTTCGCCCGCGCCAGGTTGCGTAGATTGTTGGCCACCGAGTCGTCGAGGTTGACCACCCCCGGCGGCAAGCCGGCCCCGACCGCGATCTTATCCATATAGATATCAGGCGCATGCAGGAAGTTGCCGCGCTCCGCCAGTGCCAGGGTGGCCATGGCGTTCGGGCCGGCCTTGGCGGTCAGCGTGGTGCCCTCGAGCGGATCGACGGCAATGTCCATCTCCGGCCCGCCCGCCCCCACTTTCTCGCCGATGAACAGCATCGGGGCTTCGTCCATCTCGCCCTCACCGATGACCACGGTGCCGCTGATCGCCACCGCGTCGAACGCCTTGCGCATCGCCTCCACCGCAGCGCCGTCGGCCTCATTCTTCTTGCCGTGACCGATCCAGCGCGCCGCGGCGATCGCGGCCGCCTCGGTGACGCGGACCAGCTCCAGCGCCAGATTGCGATCCGTATGAGCAATATTGTTGGTCGGCATCGGCTTTCCTCCTGTCGCGGCGCGATTCGAGTCACCTTCGTTTAGCATGCTCCTGGACGGGTCCCCAATCCAAGCTCCGTCCACGGCGACCAACCCCGGCCGCCGTGCGCGTTCAGCCTCCCGACGACGACAGCCAGGGATTCGTCGACCACAGCTTCGCGAGCGCCATCTGCTCGGTCTGCATCTGATCGAACCAGGTGGCACCGTCCTCCCACGCGGCGTAGTAGCCGCCGGCTTCGGCATGTTGCTGGAACGCGTCATCCGCGGTGACGGCGCGAAGCGCGTCCACCAGGGGGGCGATCAACTCAGCCGGCGTTCCCGCCGGCACAGCGATGCCGCGGCGAATAAACGCCGCGAGCGGGATGCCGCCCTCGTCCAGGACAGGCGTATCCGGCAGCAGGCCGAACCGGCGCCGGGCAGCGATTCCGATGGCACTGAGAGCGCCGTCGCGGATGTCGCCGATGGCTTCGGCAAGCCCCAGCGCCGCGGCCGAGACGTTGCCGGCCAGCACCGCCTGGCGCGCGGCGGCGGGCGACGGAAAGGTCACGATGTTCAACTGCGTCTGCGCCAGGACCTGTAGTCGCAGGGCGGCGAGGTGCGGCGGGCTGCCAGCCGGCGGGGTACCCAGCGGCATCGCGTCGGCATCGTCACTGGCCCGCTGGATCACGTCCTGGATCGAGTTCACCGGATCGCTCGATGGCGAGACAAAGGCAATCGGCTCGCGCTCGATCTGACAGGTCAACTGGATGCGCTGGCCAAGCGACGGCTCGCCGCGATCGATGATCCGGGCCGGCAACGTGGGCGTGATCACCCAGCCGATCGTCGCTCCGTTTGGCGGTGCCTCGCCCAGGGCCGCCAGCATCACGCGGCCGGCGTCACCCGGCACGTTGTGCAGGCTGAACTCGATCCCCGGCAGACGCGGGACGAGGAACCCGATGAAGTCACGCGCGACCTTGTCCTGGCCGGAGCCTTCGCGAACCCCCAGCAGCAGGACGATGTGCCGCTTCGGGCCGGCCGGTTGGACCGCCCGCGCCGGGGCTGGCAGCAGCGCGAGTGCGGCCGACGCGGTCGTGCCGGCCAGAAAGCCGCGCCGGCGCGGTTTCACTGTCGCGGGACCGTCGTAGCTCTGGCCGGGCCCGCCTTGCTCGAATCGGCCTTGCCTTGCCCCGCCCTGGGCAACGCCGCCTGAGCGGTCGCCACCTGCGTTGAAACCGGCGGCGTGTTCGGAGCAGCGGCTTCGCGGCGCAACCGGTGTTCCCCCAGAAACAGCAGGATCGGCGCCGCGATGAAGATCGACGACGAGGTGCCGACCACAATGCCGAACAGCATCACCCAGGCGAAGCCCGAGATCGACTCGCCGCCAAACAGGGCCAGCGGCAGGCTGGCGAGGAACACTGTCATCGACGTGCCGAGGGTCCGGTTCAACGTCTCGTTGATCGACAGGTCGATCAGCTCGCGCAACGGCATCGACTTGTATTTGCGTAGATTTTCGCGCACCCGGTCGTACACCACGACCTTGTCGTTGGTCGAATAGCCCAGCACGGTCAGGATGGCGGCGACCATCACGAGGTCGAACTCGATACGCGTCAGCGCCAGAAAACCGATCGCCTTGGTGATGTCGAGCACCAGCGTGATCACGCCGCCGACCGCGAACTGCCACTCGAAGCGGAACCAGATATACACCAGGATCATCAGCAGGCTGATGCCCAGCGCCAGCAGCCCGTTGCGGAACAGTTCCGCCGACACGCTGGCCCCGACCGCATCGGTGCGCAGGATGGTGGCGCCGGGAACACCCTTTTCCAGGGCCGCACGCACGTGTGCAACCGCGGCCTGCGTGCTCGCTTCGGATGGCTGTGCACCAAGGCGGATCAGTACCTCGGATGGGTCACCAAAGCGCTGGACGCCCTGTTCAGGGATGTGTTCGGTGCCGAGCGCGGCCCGGATCTGGGTGAAGTCCGCGGGCCCCGGGGTGCGGACCTCCATGACCACGCCACCCGAGAAGTCGATGCCAAGGTTCAGGCCCGGGTAGAAGAACAGGACGATTGAGGCCGTGGACAGGATCGCCGAGACGATCAGCCCCATGTAGCGGCCGCGCATGAAGTGGATGCGGGTGGTGTCGGGAACCAGGCGGAAGCGAGGTTTGATGAACATCGGGAAGACCTTCAGACCGGCAGCAGCTTCGGCCGCGTCGCGACGTACCAGCGCGAAACCATCAGCCGGGTCAGCATCCAGGCAGTGAACAGGGACGTGGCGATGCCGACCGTGATTGTCACCGCGAAGCCGCGCACCGGGCCGGAGCCGAACACGAACAGCATGACGTGCGCCAGGAAGGCGGTGGCGTTGCTGTCGAAGATTGTACTGTAGGCACGCTTGAACCCATGCTCCAGCGCCGCCAGCGGCGGCCGGCCGAGTTTCTGCTCCTCACGGATGCGCTCGTTGATCAGGATGTTTGCGTCCACGGCCATGCCCAGGGTCAGCAGGATGCCGGCCATGCCGGGCAGCGTCAGCGTGGCCTGCAGCAGCGACATGATTCCCAGCATGAGGATCAGGTTGACCACCAGAGCCAGGTTCGCGAACCAGCCGAACAGGCCGTAGAAGAACGCCATGAACGCGATGACGAACAGAAAGCCGGCGATCAGCGAGATCGCGCCGGCGCGGATGCTGTCGGCGCCCAGCTCGGGCCCCACGCTGCGCTGCTCCACCACCGTCAACGGTGCCGGCAGGGCGCCGGCCCGCAGCAGCACCGCCAGATCGTTGGCCGAGGTGGCGGTGAACGAGCCGCTGATCTGACCGCGGCCGCCGGTGATGGCCTCGCGGATCACCGGGGCGGAGATCACCTTGTCGTCCAGCACGATGGCGAAGCGGTGGTTGACGTTCGCGCGGCTGACATCGGCGAAACGGCGGGCGCCGGCGGAGTTGAAGGTGAAATTGACCACCCACTCGCCGGTCTCGGGGCTGTTGCCGGCGCGCGCGTCGGTCAGGTCGGCGCCGTCGACGTCGATCCGCTTGCGTACCGCGATCTTTTCGCCCGGCCGATCCTGCATCGGCAGGTAATCGTCGCCCGGAGGCGGCGGCCCGCCGGACGCCGGGTTGGCCGCCTCGTCCACCAACCGGAACGTCATATGGGCGGTCTTGCCGATCAGCTCCTTGATCCGGTTCGGGTCGCCGACGCCAGGCAGCTGGACGACAATGCGGCTTTGGCCCTGGCGGGTGATCTGCGGATCCAGCACGCCGGTCTCGTCGATGCGGCGGCGCACGATCTCGATCGACTGGTCCACCGCGCCGGCCGCGCGCGCGGCCAGGGCCTGAGAGGACAGCGTCAGTGTGATGGTGCCATCCGGGTCAGATCCGATCGCCATATCGGGCAGACCGGTCCCCGGATCCTGGCTGATCAGCGGCTTCAACGCCGCCACCGCCGCGTCGGTCTTGCTGGCGTCGCGCAGGCGCAGCACCACACGATCCTGATCGGCCTGCGGCTCCAGCGTCTGATAGAAAATCTGGCTGCTGCGCAAAGCCTGCCGGACGCCGTCGGCCAGGCTGTCCAACCGCTCCTTCAGGACCGCGTTCATATCGACCTCGAGCAGCAGGTAGCTGCCGCCGCGCAGGTCGAGCCCCAGGTGCACGGTACGCCAGGGCAACCAGGGGGCGGGTGCCGGAAACAGGTTGGGTACGCCGAGGAGTATCCCAAGCAGACAGAGGCCCAGGATGAGCGTGGTCTTCATGCGGCTGAAATACATCATTGTCTTGTGCGCGGGGCTCCTGGACACCGTGCCGTTCGTGCGGCGGCGGTCCTAATGCGCTGTGGCCGGCGCGATTGTCCAGTGTGGGCTTGTCCACACGGTCGCGCCGGGCCGCAAACCGGCCCGCCAGGCGGAAGCGCGATGCGGTCGCTGGTCCCACGGACGGGCCGCGGGGTTGGCGGAGCCAACAGAAATGCCGCCGGTTAATGGTTCAGTCATCTATCTGCGGCAATCATTCGCGCTCGCGTGGAAAGGGAACCCGCATGTCGGTGCGCACCAAGATCCTGATCTGCCTCAGCGCCCTGATATTGTTCGTCATCGGGCTGGCCATCAGCGCGGGCTGGCTTGCGAACCGGCAGGCCGGAATCGCAGCGCAGGTCACCCGCACCCTGACGGATCGGATGGCCCCGGCGCGGGAGCTGTCCGGCCTGGCCAAGGATATCCGCTACCACGTCGTGCAGGTGCAGCAGTTCCTCACCGATGCCTCCGCCACACATGAACTGGGCGACAATGAGGAAGACGCCGCCAAAAATGCCGCCGCCTTCGCCACCCAGACGGCGCGAGCGGCACAGGTCGCCCGCGCCATGGGCGATGCCACGGCGCTGGAGATCGTGGAGCAAATGCAAGCCGCCTTCCCTGCCTACTACGAGACCGGGCGCGCGATGGCACATGAATACGTGGACCACGGGGTCGAGGCCGGTAATGTCCTCATGGCGCAGTTTGATCCTCAGGCGGATGCGATTTCGACGCTGACCGCGCGGCTGGACGAACTCGCGCTGCATGCCGCCGATGAGAGCGCGGCCTCGGTCCTGCGCGAAGCACGGATGCAGGCCGATCTGGCCAGCGACGCCTACCGTGCCTCGGTGGTCGGTGGTCTGCTGCTGGGGCTTATCTGCGCTGGGGCGGGAACCGCCTTGTTGTTCGGCGTGGTGCGCCCGTTGTCCGCGCTCGCCGACGTAACGCGCCGGCTCAGTGCCGGAGAGGCGGTCGGCCTTGTTCCGGCCGCGCGCCGGCGCGATGAACTTGGCGCGATGGCCGGGGCACTGGCGATGTGGCAGCAGGCCATTGCACACGAGGCCGAGATGAAGGCGCTCGCGCAAGCCGCTCAGGCGACCGCGGAGGCGGAGCGCGTGGTGGCACTCACCGCCATGGCTCAGACGATAGAAACCGAGACGAGCTCCGCGCTTGGCCAGATCGGTACTCGCACCACGGCGATCGAGGCGACCGCGGACGCCCTGTCAGCGTCCGCCGGGCGCACCGGCGCCTCGGCTCAGGACGCTGCCAACGCCGCGGCACTGGCGCTGGCAAATGCACAGGCCGTCGCCGGCGCCGCCGGACAGCTCTCGGCATCGCTGCGGGAGATCACCGGACAGGTCGGCCAGTCTGCCTCGGTGGTCGGGCGCGCCGTCGCCGCGGGCGCACAGACGCGGAGCACGTTCGATGCGCTGAACCAGGAGGTCGAACAAATCGGCGAGGTCGCCAGTATCATCGGAGCCATCGCCGCCAAGACCAATCTGCTCGCCTTGAACGCCACGATCGAAGCCGCACGCGCCGGGGAGGCCGGCAAGGGGTTCGCGGTGGTCGCGTCGGAGGTGAAACAACTCGCCACGCAAACCGCACGCTCCACCGAAAAGATAGCCGGCCACATCAATCAGGTCCGGGCCGCGACCGACGCTTCGATCGAGGCCGTGCTGCTGATTGAGAAGACGATCAGCGAGATCGACACGATTTCCGGCGTGATAGCCGCCGCGGTGGAACAGCAAGGTGCCGCGACGGCGGAAATCGCCGCCAACGTCGCTCAGACGGCAAAGGCGGCGAATGAGATGACCAACCGCATCCATGACGTTTCGAAGGAGGCGGTTGACACGGATCGCCTTGCCGTGGACGTGCACCAAAGCACGATCGCACTCAGTCAGGCGGTCGAGGAACTGCGGCATTCGGTGATCCGCGTCGTGCGCACCTCGACCGCCGAGATCGATCGGCGCCAGATGCCACGCGAGGATGTCGCGTGGCCGGCGGAATTCAGCGTTGCCGGGGCCGCCGAACAGCGGGTTAGAGTCAGCAATGTCTCCGACGGCGGCGCCTGCGTGCAGGGCGCGCCACGGGTATCAGCTGGCACATCGGCCACACTGCGGCTCGATGGCATGACCGCTCCGCTGCGCTGTGTAGTGCGCGCGGCCGACGAGGCGGGTTTGCATCTAGCGTTTGACCCGGGCGGCGCGACGGCCGCCGAGTTTCAACGGGTCCTGAAAAGAGCGCCGCCGCGACACGCCATTGCATGAGCCGCGAGCGCCGGACGAACAACGTGTGAGCCAGCCGGCCGTCGCCTCAGCACCAACAAATCGGCTGGCTGGCGGAATATGGCGTTACACCGGCGGCCGTTGCGACCGCCTCTCCCCGTCTCATGGTCGGGCCTGGCCGGCCTGGCCCGACCACCCGCGACTTTGACGCCGGTGCCCCGGGAAGACGGGGCTGGCCGGAACAGGTCCGGCCACGACACGGAGCGGTTGTCGCCCCAGCTCATCGGTCAACCTTGCCGCCGGTTTGCCGGCTGGTATCATCTGTTTACGGTTCCTGCCGCGGCAGGGGGGCAGTCCCGATCGTCGTCTGACTTCCCGGGCTTCCAGGCCCGACCGCCGCCCACAGGATTCGCGGCGCTTCTACCCTTCCGGTCGGAACCCCAGGATCTGTGCGAACCGCTCCACGTAAACCGGCCAGACCTCGGGGTTCAGCAGCCGCGGAGGCTTCTTGCCATCCAGGATGTCGAGCATCTGTTCCGCGGCGATCTTCGCGATGTTGTGCCGCGACTGGCGCGTGATCCCCGCCGTGTGCGGGCTCACCAGTACGTTGTCGAACCGCAGCAGCGGATGGTCCGACGGCGGCGGCTCGTCTTCCCAGACATCCAGCCCAGCGCCGGTGATCTGCTTCGCGGTCAGCGCTGCCGCCAGGGCCGCCTCGTCATGGATGCCGCCGCGCGCCGTCGTAATGAAATAGGCGTGCGGCTGCATCATCGCGAACTGCGCCGCGCCCATCATGCCGCGTGTCTCCGCCGTGTGCGGGCAGTTCACCGAGACGTAGTCGGCGGCGCGCAGCATCGCCTCCAGCGTCACCGCCTTCTCCGCCCCTTTCGCCGCGATCTGCTCGGCGCTGAGGTAGGGATCGTACGCAATTACCCGCATCTGAAACAAGCCACGGCACAGTTCGGCCACCCGGCTGCCGACATGACCCAGGCCGATGATCCCGATGGTGCGCCCCTGGACGTCGTCGCCCATGAACTCCTGCCGCTTGTACGTCGCACCGCTGCGCATCGCATGATCGGACATCACGATGCGCTTGGATAGCGCCAGCATCATCGCCATGACATGCTCCGCGACACCCTCCTTGTTGCCGCCGGCCTGGTTGACCACGGCAACCCCGGCCGCCGTGGCATCGGCCAGGCTGACCGTGTCGAACCCGGCGCCGTTGGTGGACAGCACCAGCAGGTTGGGGCAACGGTTCAGCAGCGGCGTGTAGCCCTGCAGCTTCATCACCAGTTCCTGGCGGCTGCTGCCGATCTGGTAGGCGTGGGCCTGCGCCAGCACCGGCTCGATCTCGGACTCGGGCGACTCGTTCTCCAGCCGATCGACATGGATGTCGGGGCGTTTCGCCAGGATATCGAGATAAACCTGGGCAGACACGTTGTTCACGTAGAAAACGCGCTTTGTATTCGGCGCCATTGTCGGCCTTTCGATGGACGGTTCGTGCCTGTCCGGGGCCACTCCCGGCCGGTGACGCAGAAGGGACTTCCGGCGACGGGCGAAACCGGGCCGACGCCGCGACAAAGCGCAACGCGGCAGGTGCTCACCTCACCCCGGAAGGCCCCGCGATACACCGACCCGGGAGGGCATCCCTGACGGGCAACTCAGGAGCCGGCAGTTAGCCCGATGTCCGATCGTTGGGCAAATCGCCGTGTCCGGTCCCGCACGCCCGGCCGGCGCGCAACCCCGGCGCGCGAACCCGGCGCCGCTGGCTCCCCTATCGCGCCTGGCGGTCCCCCAACGTGAACACCCGCGTCTCACCGAACCCGATCGTGCCGAACCTGTCCTGTTCGATCCCGGCGACCTGCCGTGCGGCCGCCAGTGCGTGCAGCGGCGCGTCGATCGCCTCATCGGTCAGCTGGAACGTCCCGAAGTGCATACCGACCGACCGGCGCGCACCCAGCGCGAGGTGCGCCTCCACGGCGTCCGCGGGATCCATGTGCACCGGCGCCATGAACCACCGGGGTTCGTAGGCGCCGATCGGCAGCAAGGCGAGATCCGGGGGACCGAGCCGCGTCCGGATGTCGGCCCAGTGCGGGCCGGCGCCGGAATCACCGGCAAACAGCAGCATGCCGGCACCGGCGCTCACCATGAAGCCGCCCCACAGGGCGCGGTTACGGTCAAACGGCGTGCGGGCTGAGAAATGCCGCGCCGGGGTGGCGGTGATGCGCAGCGGCCCCGCGTCCACGTATTGCCACCAGTCCAGTTCGGTCGCGCTGATCCCCAGCCGCGCCAGGATCCGTGCATTCCCCAGCGTGGTGATAAAGCGTGGCGCATGCCGCGCCTGAATCGCGCGCAACGACGGAAAGTCCATGTGGTCGTAGTGGTTGTGGGACAACAGCACCACATCCGGCCGCGGCAGGTCGGCCAGCGCGATCCCCGGCGGCCGGACCCGTCGCGGCCCAGCCCAGGAGACGGGAGAGCATCGGTCGCTGAAGATGGGATCGGTCAGCAGCACCGCGCCGTGCAGCCGGATCAGGAAGCTGGCCTGGTTGATGAAGGTCAGCGCGACGCTGTCGTGCTCCACCACGGCAGGCGGCGGCGCCACCGGCGGGTCCGTGAAAAAGGCGGGCCAGGCCGCACGCTCCCCCCGCAGGCGCCAGCGCAGCACCTGCATCATTCCGTGCGGCGGCCGGCTTGGCCCCGGGTTGAAGAAGCGCCGCCCGTCGCAGTGGTCGGATACCGGAAACCGCTGTTTCATCATCGTCAGCATGCTGCCATTTCTATCTCTCCAACAGATCCCGGGTGGTCTGCGCCGCCGCCAGCCCTGGCGATCTGGCGCTCGCCCTCCCGTTCTGGCACAAAAGCCGCAACTCTCGTCCAAGGAACAGGATATGCCTCTGCTGACGCGTCGAACCATCGCGACCGGACTTCTGGCCCTGCCGGCCATCGGGCGCCTGCGGGCCCAGGAGCCGATTCGCCTGCGCTGCTCGCTGGACACGGCGCCGAGCCACGGCCGGAATGTCGCGATCGGAGACTATCTGGGGAAGCTGGAGGCGGCGTCCAAGGGGCGTCTGAAGCCCGAGATCTTCGCCAGCGGCCAGTTGTTCGCCGACCTGAACGTGACCAAGGCGCTGGTCCAGGGCCAGGTCGACATGGCCGCGCCCGGCACCTGGGCCATCACCAATTTCGTGCAGGATTCGGATGTGTTCCAGCTTCCCGCGCTGTACGACCAGCCAATCGAGACGATCCATCACGTGACCGATGGAGCGGCCGGCGGGATGATCGCCAGCGAGATCGAGCAGAAGCTCCGCAGTCACGTGCTGGGGCCGTGGATCGACAACGGGTTCAACAACTGGTTCACCACCCGCACGCCGCTCAATACGCTGGCCGACCTCAAGGGGTTGAAACTCCGTAATTCGGGCGGCAGCGGGCAGTCCTGGCGCACCCGCTTCTTCGGCGCGCTGCCCAATGTGACCGCCTGGCCGGACGTGCAGCTGGCTCTGTCGCAGGGCACGTTCGACGGGCTGATCACCACGAATGAAAGCATCGCGAGCGTGAAGCTGTGGGAGGCCGGGGTGCGGTTCTCGCTGCAGGACCACAACTCCTTCGCCGCATATATCCCGATGGTCAGCAATATATTCTGGAAGGCCCTGCCCGGCGACCTGCAGACGATGATGACGCAGATCTGGGCGGAGAATATCCCGACATATCGGACCAACATGGCGGCGGCGTCCCAGCGGGCCCGCGCGGTGATGGAGAGCCACGGCGTGAAGTTTACCGACATCACGCCGGCGGAAGGGAAGGAGGTCCGCGACCGCATGCTGAAGGAGCAGGACGCAGTGGCGAAGGAACTGAAGGTCAGCGCGGAGATGCAGAAGCTGATGGACCAGGACCTGGCGCGCGCCGCCTGATCAGGCATTTTCGGTCGCGGCCCGACAGGCGAGCCATGCTGGAGGCCCCCGGTCGGCCCGTGGACATCGACCGGTGCATGGTCAACGACTCCGCGTGCGGTCAGCGACCCGGCCCGGGGTCACTGAATCGGCCCTGGGATCGCCGACCGGACCGGGATCGCCGCCCCGAGCAGTGGTCATGATTGGCGCGGCCCGGGATCACTGACCGACCCGGGATCGCCGCCCCGATCAGTGGTCATGATTGGCCCCGACGCGGGATCACCGGCCCGATCAGTGTTACGACCGGCCCCGCCCCGGGATCACCGACCGACCCGGCATCACCGACCTGGCGGCCCCCCCGACCGGCCCGGAATCATCAACCGGCCCATGGTCACTGAACCGGCGTGCGGTTAGCGAATTAGTCTGCGATCATAATGCGGCTTGCGGTCACTGAGCCGGCCCACGATCATAACGCCGCCTGCGGTCACGGGGCGCGCGTGCGGGCCGTTCAGGCGGCAGGCATGCATAAGCGGTCTGATGCCCCGTTCAGTCGCGGCTGAGCGACAATTCCGCCAAGCCGCCCGGCACGCACGCCAGCGCCCGCGCTGCCGGGTCAGGCAACCGCCCCTTCCCGCTTCAGCGCCCGCAACGTGGCGCGGAACGCATCGACGGTGATCGCCATCTCCTCCTCGCCATGCATCGCGGAAACCCAGCCCGACGGGCCGGAATTCATGTCGACACCGTTCACCAGCAATCCCATCCGCACCTGGCCCGCCACGCCTTCGCCCCGCGGCTTGTCGATCATCTTCTGGATGAACCGGGCCGCATCGAACGCGCCGGGGACAATGTCCGAACCCTCGGAGTTGGTATAGATATGCAGCCCGGAATAGGAGCCATGGACGGCCCACTTGACGCCCTCTGCCTCCAGCACCTCGTTCATTTTCGCGCGCAGCTCAGTCCCGTACGCGTTCGCCCGCGCGCAGGCGTCCGTTCCGGCCAGAATCTCGAGCGTGGCGATGCCGGCCGCCGCGGACACCGGGTTTGCGTTGAACGTGCCGGGATGCGCGATCTTCTCATGCCCGGCGGCCTTGGCCACCTTGAAGTCCAGCCAGTCCAGGATGTCCTTCCGGCCAACCACCGCGCCGCCAGGCAGGCCGCCCGCCATGATCTTCGCCAGAGTCGTCATGTCGGGCATGATCCCGAGGGCGGCCTGCGCGCCCCCCGGCGACACACGGAAACCGGTCACCACCTCGTCGAAGATCAGAATGCTGCCGGCCTGCTGCGTCAGATCCCGCAGCAGCCGCAGATAGTCCGGCAGGATCGGCATCTTGCCGAAGTTCCCGCCGGTCGGCTCCAGGATGACCGCCGCGATGTCCTTGTGGTCGTTGAAGATGCGGGTGATGCCGGCGACATCGTTGGGATCGCACAGCAGCACGTTGTCGGCGATGCCCTCGACCACCCCGCTGGTCGCCGTGCCGTCGAAGTGGTTGGTGTGCCCGCTGGTCATGTGGTCGTGCCAGCCGTGGAAGTGGCCGCGGAACCGCACCAGCTTCGCGCGCCCGGTATAGGCACGCGCCAGCCGCAGCGCCATCAGCGTCGCCTCGGTGCCGGACGAGGTGAAGCGCACCCGCTCGGCCGACGGCACCATCTGCGTGATCAGTTCCGCCCAGCGCACCTCCAGCTCATGGCAGGCGCCGAAATGCGTGCCGCGGTCCAGGGCGGCGTGCACCGCCTGCATCACGGTCGGGTGGTTATGACCCAGGATCAGCGCGCCATGGCCGCCGAAGTAGTCAACATACCGGTTGTTGTCGACGTCCCACTTCACCGGTCCCAGCGCGCGCTGGACGTACAGCGGGTACGGATCGAAATTCCGGCTGTCATGCGCCAGTCCGCTCGGCATCAGCGCCCGGGCTTTGGCCGCAAGCGCGGCGGAACCCGGGGTCATCGACTCGTAGATCGCGGTCAGGCTGGCGTTCGGCAACGTGCTGGTGGACATGAACCATCCTTCTGGACTCGATGAGAACCCTTATAGCGTCCGCGGCCCAACCGCGCACGAGTCGCCCAACGCGGGCCTGCCCCACGGAGTCATGCCGCCCGGGGAGCCATGCCCCCCGGGAACTATGCCCCCTTGGGGAGCCATGCCCCCCGGGAACCATGCCCCCGCGGGGATCCATGCCGGGGGAACCATCCCCCTTGGGGAACCATCCCCCTCCGGGGACCATGCCCCCGCAGCTTGTTCCCCCGACCAGGACGACAGGGGGTGCTCATTGGGGACACGCCGACCGAGGCATGCCCCAAGTATCACGATGACTGGAAACGCCGACAGGTCGCCGCCCCCCGTGTCATCACCGAGCCTGGCCCGGTGACCCGCGACTTCTGCGTCGAAACCCCGCGAGCCGGCGTGGCCGGGGTCCAGACAGGCCACCGAACGAGCAGGAGGCCCGGCCACGCGCAGCGACGGGCAACACGACGCCAGTCGGGGTCAAACGGCCTCAAGGGAGGATGGCCGACCGGCAGACATGCCGATCGGGGGCTTGCCTCGCCCAGAGCAAATCTGCCCTCATGCGCCCGACTCCAACCGACAGGACAGCATGATGTGGCAATTCTGGATTGATCGCGGCGGCACCTTCACCGACATCGTCGCGCGTGACCCGGATGGACGTCTGTCTACACATAAGCTGCTGTCGGAGAACCCCGAACGGTACCAGGACGCGGCAATCGCCGGGATCAAGTCGGTGCTCGGCGTCGCGCCGGACGCGCCGGTCCCGAACGGCCTGATCGACGCCGTCAAGATGGGCACCACCGTTGCGACCAACGCTCTGCTGGAGCGCAAAGGCGATCGCACGCTTCTGCTCGTCAACAAAGGCTTTGCCGACGCCCTGCGCATCGGCAATCAGGCGCGGCCCCGCCTGTTCGACCTGGCGATCACCCTGCCGACGATGCTGTACGAGCGTGTCGAGGAAGTCGGCGGCCGCGTCGGCGTGGATGGTAACGAGATCGAGCCCCTGGACGACGTCGCGGCGCGTGCGGTTCTCGCCAGCGCTCGGGCCGACGGCATCAAGGCCTGCGCGATCGTGCTGATCCACGCCTGGAAGTATCCCGCGCATGAGCAGCGCCTGGCGGAGCTGGCCCGCGAGGCCGGCTTCACCCAGGTGTCCGCCAGCCACGCCGTCAGCCCGCTGCTACGGCTGGTGCCGCGTGGCGATACCACCGTGGTGGACGCCTACCTGTCGCCGATCCTGCGGCGATACGTCGATCAGGTGGCGGCGGAACTGAGCGGCACCCGGCTGTACTTCATGCAGTCCAACGGCGGCCTGACTGAGGCGCATGGCTTCCAGGGCAAGGATGCCATTCTCTCCGGCCCGGCGGGTGGCATCGTCGGCGCCGCGCGCACCGCCGGGATGGCGGGGCTGGACCGGATCATCGGCTTCGACATGGGCGGCACATCCACCGACGTCGCGTTGTACGCCGGCGCATTCGAGCGGGCGTTCGAGACGGCGGTCGCCGGTGTGCGGATGCGGGCCCCGATGATGGCAATCAACACCGTCGCGGCGGGTGGCGGCTCTATCCTGCACTTCGACGGCGCCCGCATGCGGGTCGGCCCGGATTCGGCCGGCGCCAACCCTGGTCCCGCCTGCTATCGGCGCGGCGGCCCGCTGACGGTGACCGACGCCAACGTCTGCGTGGGCAAGATCCAGCCGGCGCACTTTCCGCCGATATTCGGGCCGCGCGCCGACCAGCCGTTGGATGCGGACGTGGTGGCGGCGAAGTTCGCCGGCCTGGCGCGCGAAATTGGCGGCGGTCGCACGCCACAGCAGGTGGCGGAGGGCTTCCTGCAGATCGCCGTCGCCAACATGGCAAACGCGATCAAGCAGGTCTCGGTGCAGAAGGGCCACGACGTGTCCCGCTTTGCCCTGCAATGCTTCGGCGGCGCCGGCGGCCAGCATGCCTGCCTCGTGGCCGACGCCCTGGGGATGGAGACAGTGTTCATCCATCCTTACGCCGGCGTGCTGTCCGCGTACGGCATGGGCCTCGCCGACCAGACCACGATGAAGGAGCAGGCCGTCGAAATTCCGCTCGGCACCGATACGCTGCCGCAACTGGAAGTCCTGGCGGACAAACTCGCCGCCGAGGCCGTCGCCGCGCTGCAGGCGCAGGGCGCCCGCCCCGAGGACGTGACGACGGCGAAGTCGTTGCATCTGCGCTATGCCGGAACCGAGGCCGCACTGATCGTTCCTCTCGGCGACCTGGAAACAATTCTCGCTGCCTTCACCGCGGCCCACCGGGCGCGGTTCGGGTTCGCCACACCGGAGCGTCCCGTGGTGGCCGAAACGGTCGCCGCCGAGGCGACGCTTCCCGGCACCGCCGCCGAGGAGGCAACACTGCCCGCCCGCGAAACCGGCGCGCCGGAGATCATCGACCGGGTCCGCATGTTCACCGGCGGCGTCGAGCATGAAGCACCGGTTCTGGAACGAACCTCGTTACTTGCCGGCGACCGCATCGCCGGGCCGGCGCTGGTGCGCGAGGCCAACGCCACCACGGTCATCGAACCGGGCTGGACCGCCGAGGTGACAGCGCTCGACCACATGATCCTGCGGCGCACCGAACCGCTGCCCAGCCGGGTGCCCGCCGGCAGCGAGCGGCCCGATCCGGTGCTGCTGGAACTGTTCAACAACCTGTTCATGAACGTCGCCGAACAGACCGGCGCCGTGCTACAGAACACCTCGATGAGCGTCAACATCAAGGAGCGCCTGGATTTTTCCTGCGCCATCTTCGATGCCGACGGCGCCCTCGTGGCCAACGCGCCGCACGTGCCGGTCCACCTCGGCGCGATGGGCGAGAGCGTGCGCACCGTGCTGGCACATCGGCGCGGCACGCTGAAACCGGGCGATGTCGTTGCGCTCAACAATCCGTTCAACGGCGGCACCCATCTGCCCGACATCACCGTCATCACGCCGGTGTTCGACGCGGCGGGCCGCGATATTCTGTTCTTCGTCGGCAGCCGCGGCCATCACGCCGACATCGGCGGCATCACCCCCGGCTCGACCCCGCCGATGTCGCACACGCTGGAGGAGGAGGGCGTCGTCATCGATGACTTCCTCCTGGTCGACGCCGGACATTTCCGGGAGCGGGAGTTCCGCGCGCTGCTGAGCGGCGCCAGGTATCCCGCCCGCAGCCCCGACGTGAACGTCGCCGATATCAAGGCGCAGGTCGCCGCCAATGAGAAAGGCGTGCAGGAACTGCAACGGGTTGTCGGCCAGTTCGGCTGGCCCGTGGTCAGCGCGTATATGCGCCACGTCATGGACAACGCCGAGGAATCGGTCCGGCGGGTTATCGAGCGCCTCGGCTCCGGCCGTTTCGAATACAGGATGGACAACGGCCGCGCACTGTGCGTCGCGATCAGCGTCGATCGCCGGACGCGCAGCGCCACCGTGGATTTCACCGGCACCGGCCCGCAGCACGAGGGCAACTTCAATTCGCCCCCGGCGGTCACCCGAGCGGCGGTGCTGTACGTGTTTCGTTGCCTGGTGGGGGATGATATCCCACTCAATGACGGCTGCCTGAAACCATTGACGCTGATCATACCGCCCGGAACGTTCCTGTCGCCGAACCCGGGCGCGGCGGTCGTCGCCGGCAACACCGAAGTCTCCCAGGCCACCTGCAACGCCATCTTCGGCGCGCTCGGTGTCATTGCCTGTTCGCAGGCAACAATGAACAACTTCTTGTTTGGTGACGCAACGAGACAATACTATGAGACGATCTGCGGCGGCACCGGCGCCGGGCCCGGCTTCAACGGCACCTCCGCCATCCAGACGCACATGACCAACACCCGGATGACCGACCCCGAGGTCCTGGAACTACGCTACCCGGTGCGGCAGGAACTGTTCGCCATCCGCCATGGCTCCGGCGGCGCCGGCAAATGGACCGGCGGCGACGGGGCCGTGCGGCGCATCCGCTTCCTGGAGCCGATGACCG